>JARFQY010000048.1 GCA_029287535.1 Filomicrobium sp. | reverse complement strand
TGTATAAGAGACAGGGCCAGGACGCTGCCGACGATGCGTTGTCCGACGCTGCGAGCCAGGTTGGCAAGCTGCCGGCGCACGATCAGAATGGCGATGCCGGTCGCGCCACCGCCCGTTTGACGCAAAACGCTGCCCGGTGTGACGCTGGCGCTGCCGTCTTCGGAAGCGACGGTGAAGTCCTTGCTTGCATCATCACTGACCAGGCTTGAGACCGTCGTGCCATAGCGCGGTCCGAGATAGGCCTGAAGACATTGCAGCGCCGGCTGCGCGGCATCCTTGGCGGCGTACTCGATGCGTTTGCCAACCTGCTCGCCCACTCCGCTTGCCAGTGCGGCCAAGGCATTGGTGACAACCTCAGACCGGTAGACGCGTTCAGCAACCTCGGTGGCAAGTTTCTGCGCTTCTTCGCGATAGGCGAGGGTCTTCAGCAGACTGCCCCAGCTTGTCTCTTCGCGGACCTCCTTGACGGCGATGTCGACCCGCGCATCGATGATCGCGCCGACGTCCCCCTTGCGCCACTCGTCGTCAACGAGTGCCTTGTAGTCGACGGTCTGCAGGCTGTTTTCAAGGGAGTAGGTCGTGATGTCGGCGATGGCCTTGCGGAAGCTGGCCTCGTCCTGGGACTTGCAGGCTTCGATATCGGCGCGCGTGACCTCTTGGGCGGCAACATTGAGGGCCGGGGTCACCGTCAGGGAGACGGCAACAAGACCGGAGACGAAGGATCTGAAAACACGTGCCAACTTCTGGTGACTCCCATGGCAGCCTTAGGCCGCATCTTCATGCCTAACGCACCGTTTCTTGCCGCGACGGTGCTGCTGCCTGGTGTTGCGCGCCCGCATTAGGGCATTATGACTCCTGGGTAGAGGGTAGCGCTATCTACGTTATGCGATCTTATCGTGTCAGGAATACCGCAAGGCATCTGCTCGTAGAAGCAAGTGTTTCATTGCGCCCAGGCCGGAGTTGGCGCATCTGAGCGCGGTGCCAGGACAGATTGGCAACTGGTTGGGGCTATTCGGGGGCAGAAAGCGTGAATGCGGTCGTTGTTGGCGTCATCGCCTACATTATTCTTCAGTTCGCGGTTGGTTTGTGGGTCTCACGGCAAATCGTCACCGAGAGAGACTATATCAACGCGGGCCGGAGGATTGGTCCGATCATCGGCGCCTTCACTGTATTTGCAACCTGGTTTGGCGCCGAGGCCATCATCGGGGCTGGCGGCGAGGTCTATCGCAAGGGCATTTCCGGAGCCACGCTCGATCCATTTGGTTATGCGCTGGCGCTGGTCGTTTCTGGGCTGGTTCTTGCTGTTCCATTGTGGAATCGCGGTTACGTCACCTTTGGCGATCTGTTTCGCGAGAGGTATTCGCCCGGGGTCGAGAAGCTGGCGGTGTTCTTGATGCTGCCCGGCACTGTCATGTGGGCGGCGGCACAAATTCGAGCTTTCGGCCAAGTCATGGGAGCGGCGAGCGATGTGCCCGTTGTGACCATGATCATCATTGGTGCGGTCGTGGTAATCGCCTACACGACGATCGGTGGTTTGATGGCCGATGCGATCACCGACTTCATCCAGGGTGTCGCGATTATCGCCGGCCTGATCGTGCTGTGCCTGTTGGTGGTCAGCAGTCTTGGCGGGCTCGGCGCTGCCCTGGAGCGGGTGCCGGCGGAACGGTTGAGTTATGGCGAGGCGGCGAGCAACCCGCTCGTGCTCGCGGAGATGTGGGCGGTTCCGATCTTTGGCACGATGGTCTCGATCGAGCTTATCTCGCGGATGCTTGCAACGCGCTCGGCACAGGTTGCGCGCACTGCTTGCGTTTATGGCGGCCTGATCTACTTGCTGGTCGGTCTCATCCCGGTTTTTCTGGGCCTCGTAGGGCCGGTCCTTGCTCCGGACCTGGCTGAGCCCGAACAAATCGTGCCACAGCTCGCGCAGGTCTATTTGCCCGCGATCCTATACGTCATTTTCGCTGGTGCCATTGTATCGGCCATTCTGTCGACCGTGGATTCCGCCTTGTTGGCGAGTGGGGCGATCCTCTCTCATAACGTCATCCAACATGTCGCCGGTGACTGGGTCAGGCGTCGCCCGCTGCTGGTTACGAGACTGACCGTCGCCGGTCTCGGTGTGGTTGCATTCGTTATCGCTCTGCAGCCGGGAACCATTCATGAGCTGATCGTAACGGCTGCGTCATTCGGCAGCGCCGGTCTGGTGGTGGTGACGCTGTTTGGGCTGTTCACTCCGGTCGGCGGGGTCGCTAGCGCTTACGGCGCACTCATCCTGGGGTCGGGTGTTTGGGCGGCTTCGTCGCTCTTCGAGCTCACGGAGACCCCCTATCTCTACGGGGTCGGGTCGGCGGTGCTGGTCTACCTTGGGCTGGCTCTGCGCGGTCGGTAAATTATTGCTTCTTAAGGTTTATTCCAGATTCCAAAGCGGCTGCGACCGGTTTCGTCGATGCGGAGACAGATCGGTAAGAAGCTTGCAGTTAGATCGGTACCGCGTGCTGGTGCCGGCCATGGAGCTCGAAATCGCAATGGCGTGGCCGGTGTGGTCAAATGTTGCAGTGCATCGTTCAATTATCTTTGAGCCAATCTAGTTACGTCACTGCAACAATGATCAAATTTTGCTAGGGGGGACTTGCGGTATGCAATGATTTTCGGGTTTTTTGTGCGCTGCACAATGGCCGGTTTTGAGGTTGCGGCGCGATGCCTCATCGCAAAGCAGGGCCGGTCCGGGATTAAACAGCGCCGCTCGTATCGCTGGGAAACTCTGGGTGTTAGGGGCGTTCGTCCGATTGCTGGCTGTCAGAACGAAACCGCCAAATGGTCAAGCCATCTACCGTCCGGTCGGAGGGATGGTGTAGGTGAGTTGGGATTAACCACGCTGGTGCAGTCAGTTACGGCTTCGCGTTTGCACATGCTGTTATCATGAAATATTGATGATGGGCCGGCTGTTAGTGAGTTCAGAAGGATCATGACGAAGACAACGAAGAATAAGAAACTCGGCATGCTTACAGGTTTATCCTATGAGGGTGGTCGGGTAGGGGTCCTGCTGATCCATAGCCTCGGGGGTACGCCTCTTGAGCTGAAGTACGTGGCGCAGGGCTTCGCTCGAGAGGGCTATACTGTTGAATGCCCGATGCTGCCGGGTATGACGAACGGTACCGACGTGTTGTCGTTGTCGCGTTGGCAGGACTGGTATTCGGAGGTCGAACGGGTCTTCGAAGAGCTCTGCCAATCGTGTGATACTGTTTTCGTCGGCGGGTTGTCGGCCGGGTCTATCCTGGCGCTGAAGCTGGCGAAGGAACGGCCCGAAGACGTCGCGGGGGTTCTTGCCTTTGCACCGACGCTGTATCCCAACGGCTGGGCTATTCCTTGGACCTTCAACCTTTACAGGTTGGTCACTGCGCGTTGGTTCGCGCGACTGTTCTGGTTCAGTCAACGTGCACCCTACGGCATCAAGGATGAACGGATCCGCAAGTTCATGGTCGATTCCTTCAAGGCGGAAGACCGGACGCTCGAGGAAGTCTATGCCCGACCGGGCGTGATGGTGCTGGAGTTCCGTCGTCTTGTGAGACAGGTGTTGAAGGATCTTTCGAGCGTGACGGCGCCGACCTTGATTGCGCATCCCCGCCAAGATGACCAAAGCTGCCTGAGGAACGCATTGAAGCTGCAGTACAAGCTCGGTGGTGCTGTTGAAGCGCTCGTTCTCGATGACAGCTATCACATTGTGACGCTCGACCGGCAGCGTGACTTCGTCCTGGACCGCGCGCTTGACTTCACCTCGCGTCAGCTTTCGCGCATCGAGAGCGAGCGCAAGGCAGCCGCTCCCAAGCGTCGCACAGCCGATATTGTCGAAATCTCTGGGTGAGTGGCGGGCACCCGCTGCCGCAGGCGAAATAAAGAAAAGGCCGGGACCTGCTTCGCAGATCTTCCCGGCCCTTCATGCGCATGGCTTTTGAGTTCTATTGCGAGGCGCGGGTCTCACTCTTGCAAGACGGCAAATTGCCAGGCGCGCGTTTCCAGTACAGCGTTTTGCCGAATAATTTGACGCCGGCATAGCCATAGACCGTAAGCGTATTTGCGTTGGTTAAGCTGATCTCGACGTTGTAGCTCTTGCCGACTTTTGGATCGTAAACCCAACCTTGGCCCCATTTCCCATTCGATTGAGGCGCAAGATTTCCTAAAACCTGGATCCCGCAAATCGTTCGATTGCGCATGCCTGGCTCCGGATTGTATTTGTCCCTGAGCGGTTTGCCATTGGAGCCGACTGGGTCCTTGAGCCAAACAATGTGCCCGCAGAGCCTGTTGCCGCACGGGGAGATCTTCACCGCACCCTTGCCCGTATCATCATACCAAAGGCCGATTTCGGGCGGCGCTGCCGCTACGGCAAGGCCCGGGGCTCCGCAACAAAGAACTGCCGCGGCCATTGATAGACTGGCGGTCCACTTCGATGGAGGCTTTGAAACTGTTCTCATATTCGCGCTTTTCTCGATTCAAGAGGTTCGCATGTCAGGTTCCCAATGAACCATCAAATGGGCACAAATTCGGTATCCAGTCGTGATGGATTGATCAAGGACCGCGCCACCAAAAGATGACTTCATAATGACGCATCCCATAATTTGTCCCGGAAAAACATTGTGTTGGCTCATTCTTAACCCTACGTCTTCTGGGTTGTGATACAACGCCTCATGTACTGGCGTGAAAGGCTATGCAGTATCGCCGACTTGCATGATTTCCGGTTCATTTACTCGAACTTCCGCGAAATCAATGAGATGAATGCAGCCGCGTGCTAGAATTGCGGTATTTAACAGTTGAATGAGTAACCAGGTCCGCCGATGATCTTTACGCTTGCCTTTCGCAACTTGTTTCATGACCGTGTGCGGTTGTTGGTTACATTGGTCGGCATTCTGTTTTCGATCGTCCTGGTGGCGGTACAGCTCGGGCTGTACTTGGGTGCAAGCCGGATGATCACGGCCAATATCGATCACGCCGATGCGGATCTCTGGATCATGCCGTTTGGAGCGAAGAGCTTTGAAGAGGGCGGCATGTTGATGAGTGCGCGCGAGCGCCATCAGGCCTTGGCGACGCCGGGTGTGGCGCAAGTTACCCCTGTCATCGTCGGATTCAATGAATGGCGTAAACCGGCAGGTGGATCGTCACGTGTTGTCATTATCGGGGCGGATGCGGAAGCAGGTGCCATCAAGCCATTGTGGCTTGAGACCGGCACTTGGGAAGATATCAAAGCCCCCGATTCAATCGCAGTCGACAAGACCTATCTCGAAGAACTCGGCATTGACGGGATCGGGAGCAGCGCCCAGATCGGTCCGGGGCGCGTTAAGGTTCGGGCGCTGACGGACGGCGTGCGATCCTTCACCCAATCCCCATACGTTTACATGCCACTGTCTCGCGCGCGGGCTCTTACCGGTGCTGCGGGCAGCGACCTTGCGACCTATCAGCTTGTCAAAGTGCAACCAGGCGTCAATGTCGAACAAGTGCGCTCCGAACTGGTCAACCGACTGGAAGGTGCCGAGGTGCTCACGACGCAGGAGTTCCGAGACCGCAGTTTGACGCAGTGGCTATTTCGGACCGGTGCCGGCGTTGCGCTTATTGGTGGCGCACTCCTTGGCATCCTGGTCGGCACCGTAATTGTGGCGCAGACCCTGTATTCCAGCACCAAGGACCATATTAACGAGTTTGCGACACTTCGCGCTCTGGGCTCATCTTCGGGATATATTCATCAAGTGATCCTGACACAGGCGGGATTGAGCGCGGTCATCGGGTATGTGCTCGGCATGATGCTGGCGCTATGCGTTGTGGTCGCCAGCCAATCAACACCCTTGCCGATTGTCATGACACCGCAACTTGCAATCGGCCTCTTCTCGGTAACTTTGTTTATGTGCGCAATTTCGGCCATCTCCGCGATTGTCAAAGTAACCAAGATTGACCCAGCGACGGTATTCAGCAGATGACGACTGAGACGGTTCTCGCCGCAAAAAACATCGTGAAAGAGCTTGGTCGCGGTGCCGGCAAGGTGATGGCTCTCAAGGGCGTCAACCTGGAGCTGGTGCGCGGAGAACTCACACTGCTGATGGGGCCATCGGGTAGCGGGAAAACAACGTTTCTTTCGATCCTCGGCTGCATCATGGCACCGACGGCAGGTGATATCCATGTGGCGGGGCAGTCAACCGACGGGCTTGATCCAGAGGAACTCGCTGTGCTTCGGCGCGATCACATCGGGTTCATCTTCCAGTCGTACAACCTATTCCCGACGCTGACGGCACTTGAAAATGTTCGTATCTCGCTCGACGTTCGCGGGCAGAAAGGATACAAGGCCGCGCGCCGGAGCGAAGATGTGTTGCGGGAAGTTGGACTGGGCCACAGGCTCAAAAACTATCCCAACAATCTTTCGGGTGGTGAACAACAGCGCGTCGCTGTCGCACGTGCGATCGTGTCATCGCCTTCTATCGTCCTGGCGGACGAGCCAACCGCTGCCCTGGACGGGGAGAACGGCAACGCCGTTATGGAACTGCTCGCACGGATCGCGCATGAACAGGGCCGCAGTGTCCTGGCCGTGACGCACGATCCGAGAACCATGCCCTATGCCGATCGCGTTGTGCGCATCGAAGACGGGCTTATCGTCGGCGAAGAGCGCAGGCCCGAGGGTCTCGACGCGCCGGAAATCACCGATCTCACGAAGAGGCGTAAAGCGCATGCCTAAGATCGAGTCCAATGTATCGACTTTCCTTATCGCGGCGATCATTGCAGCAGGAATGCTGTTCAGCTCGCTCGACGTTCCTCGTCCGCTCTCTGGTACGAGCTACGCCTTGTACTTCGGGACATCGGCCGAGGCTCAATCCCCAGAGACGCCACGACCTCTTTGGGCGGCTTCGGCGACAGGCCGGGTTGAACCCGCTTCCGGCATCGTGCGGATCTCGTCACAGGCGAGTGGCCGGATTGACGATGTGCCGGTCGGGATTGGCGACCGTGTTCGTGCCGGTGATCTTCTCGTCAAGCTAGATGACGCCGCCGCAAGGCAGCGCGTCATCGCTGCAAAGGCCGAAGAGGAAGTCAGATTGCTGGAGCGCGAGGAAGAGACCGTCAAGGGGCTGGAACTCGACCGGCGCAAGGCCGAAGACGAAGTCGAGACCGCAAGGCAAGAGCTCTTTCAAGCGTGGTGGGCTTTTGACGAGACGCTTGAGTTGCTGCGCGCTGGCGAAGCGCGTGACAGCGACGTTGCGGCGGCCCGTGACGCGGTCGACAAAGCGAAGAAACGGTTGAGTGACGCCAGAGCCGCGCTGAAGAAGATGATTGCGAATTCTGAAATGCCGTTGCCGGGGCGTCTTGATACGTCTTTGACGATCGCGCGTGCCGACTTGGCTCTGGCCGAGGAAGCCTTGGAGAAGACACGAATTCGCGCGCCTTTTGATGGAACCGTGCTGAACGTCCTTGCCCGCGTGGGAGAGACGGCGGCGGCGGGTCCTCAATCCTCGCTCGTCGTGTTCGGTGATGTCAGCAAAATGCGGGTTCGTGCGGAAGTCGAGGAGCGCGATGTCGCAAAGGTGCGCGTTGGCCAAAAGGCCGTCGTGAAGGCCGATGCGTTCCCGAACGAGGAATTCGATGGTGTCGTTACAAAAATCGCCGGTGCGCTGGGTAGCCCGCGCATTGCGACCCGGGGGCCGCGCAGGCCCAATACGGTCGATGTCCTTGAGGTGGTGATCGAGCTCGATGGCGTACCGCCATTGCTGACCGGGATGCGCGTTGATGTGTTCTTCCGCTTGAAGGATGCGGCGGCGGCAAAGTCCGCATCCATTACGGTGGGCGCCAACTGATAGGCGCGCGTTCACCCCGGCATCTTTGCTTGGATTTTTGGAAGGCCCGGGGATCGACCCCGGGCCTTTTTCACTAGCAGCTAGGCGGCACGAGCGGCGGCGTTGATGTGCTGTGCCAGGTTCTGATCGATGCCGAGGCGGCGGCCCAGGTCGTGCAGGAACACCTGCTCGCCGCGGGTATCCGGATCGATGGCGATGCGAGCTGCAGCATAAACCTGCGCGGCTTGTTCCTTGCTGTGAACAGCCGCTGCGATCTCGCTCGCGGAGGCGGGGTTGTTCAGTTCCCGCGCGAGGAACTCCTCAGCGCCTGCTTCCAGTCCGCCCTCATCTTGCATACCCTTGAGGATACGTTGCTGCTCTTGGGCGTCGATCCGACCGTCGGCCGAGGCCGCCGCGATCATGGCGCGGACCATAAGGATCGCGTCATCATTGCTTAGGGACTCTGGATCGAATCCGGAGCCGCGCGGTGGGGCTTCAAGCTGGCCTTGGGCTGCGGCGTCGGCGGGTTGCCCGTCCTGATAGGTTTTGTAGGCCTTATAGGCTAGGCCACCAATGAGCGCCAGGGCGCCGAGCTTGGCGGCGGTGACGGCGGCCGACCGGCCGGTCTCGGTTCCCAGAATGAGGGCGCCAAGTCCACCGAGGGTGGCGCCGGTGCCAAGTTGGTTCTTGGAAATGAGTTCCTTGAGCGAGGCAATCAGTTCTTCCGGCGACTTGCCCGAAAACTGCCGTGCCAAATCCTCGAGCTTGGCTCCCGCGCCGGTGGCGTTGCCAATGTCACGGGCGCCCTCACGGGTCCCTTCGGCAGCTTGACCTAGCAGATCGCCAAGGATGTCCGTGATGCCACGGTTCGAATCCGGGCTGTCCGATCTGGATGATGTGCCAGACGACGGGCCACCGCTACCGGCACTTCCAGCCTTGTCAATTCCAAGCCTTCCCAGAATATCGCGCAGGGGATCGCCCTGCTTGCCGCTGCTGGTGGATTGGTCAGTGGAAGGGATGGCATTGCGTAAAAGATCTTCGAGGCCGCTGCTGCCCAATAGGTCTCCTAGGGGATCACCTTGCCGTCCGCCTGAAGTGGCGGTTGAGCGGCGGCCACCATTAACAAGTGACTCAAGAATACTTTTTGCATCAAACATAACTCACACCTTAATAACGCCTGGACTGGAGACAGCGACAGTAGGCCGCGCCGCGCTACGCGGCAAGGTGTTGTGGGCGATAGGAATTTCGTCGGAGGCTGATTGAATCCAGCGATTTAGGCGGATGCCTGCTTGCTGTCCGGGCCTGCGTGTTCGCCAAGGTCTGCTTCATCAGGGGCGCCGACGAATCTCGAGAACAGGGCCCAGGTGCCGCGGCCGAAGTCATCAACCAGCACATAGACGGCTGGTACGAAAAGCAATGACAGCACGGTGGAGGATATCAGCCCGCCGATTACAGCGATGGCCATCGGCGAGCGGAATTCACCGCCTGCATCCAGTGCCAGCGCCGAGGGCACCATGCCTCCAACCATGGCGATGGTTGTCATGACAATCGGGCGCGCCCGTTTGCGACCGGCGTCGATGATGGCCTCATTGCGATCCATTCCGTGCTTGATCTGCTCAACGGCGAAATCGACAAGCATGATCGCGTTCTTGGTGACAATGCCCATGAGCATGAGAATGCCGATGACGACGGGCAGACTGATCGGATTTCCGGTTAGAGCGAGCGCGACGATGGCGCCGCCAATCGAGAGCGGCAGCGAGAAGAGAATCGTGATCGGTTGCAGGAAGCTGGCGAAGAGGAGAACCAGAACCGCATAGACCATCATGAGACCGGCGCCCATGGCTTTGGCGAACCCCTCAAACACTTCGGCCATGATTTCCGCGTCGCCGAACTGCTTGACCTTGACCCCATCGGGGAGGTTCTGAGCAGCGGGCAAGGCGAGGGCGGCGTTGATGGCATCGCCAAGTGGGGTGTTGCCGACGAGATCTGCGCCAATCAGGATGCGCCTGTTGCGGTCGTAGCGGTCGATGGCCGTGGGACCCTGCGCGAGTTCAAAGCGGGCCACAGCGGACAGTGGAACGGGTGCACCTGTTGCCGTTGGAACCTGCAGGTTTTCAAGCAGCTGACGGTCGCTGCGAGACACATTAGGGAGCTTGACGCGAATGGGCACCTGTCGATCGCCGACGTCGAACTTCGCAAGGTTGGCGCCAATGTCGCCAATGGTGGCGATGCGCACGGCCTCGGAAATGGTCTGCGTTGAAACGCCCAGGTCTGCCGCAATGTCGCTTCTTGGATAGACACGCAGCTCCGGGCGGTCGAGTTCAGCGGTGGACACGACGTTCAGCAAGTACGGCAGTCGCTTGGCCTGGCTGGTCAGAGCAGCACCGACGCTATCGACGTTTTTCGGCGAGGGTCCCGTGACAACAAGCTGGAATTGGCGTTGCCCGTTGTCCATCATAAACCAGTAGCGAATGTCGGGGATTCCGGAGAGTGCCCGGCCCATATCCTCCTGGATCATGGCCTGCGTCTTCTTGCGTTTGCCCTTCGGTGTCAGCGTAATAATCAGCGTTGCTTTGCGGACCTCGGCACCGGAGCCGAGGATCTCGCCGCCATAGACGAAGACGCTTTTGACGTTGGGGTTCTGCTTTAAGCGCTTTGCCATGCGCGCGGTGACGGCGCGCGTTTCTTCCAAGCGCGTGCCCGGCGGCAACTCGACCCCTAGCATGGCCCTGGAGAGGTCCTCGGTGGGTATGAAGCCGGATGGCAGTAAGTAGAACGAGCCAATGGAACCAGCGAAGATCAACAGGCCGAGGAGGACCGTGGCGATCCTGCGCCTTACCGTCCAGCTCACGAGTCGGGTGTAGGCTCGAATGATCCAGCCTTCTTTGTGCTCCGGCTTGGCGGCGCGCATGAAATACGCGGCCAACAATGGTGTTATCAGACGGGCGACCAGAAGGGAGAAAAAGACGGCGAATGCAACCGTCAAACCAAACTGCTTGAAGTACTGGCCGGCGATGCCTCCCATGAAGCTGACCGGCACGAAGACAGCGATAATGGTAACGGTGATGGCTATTACGGCCAAACCGATTTCATCGGCGGCCTCAAGAGAGGCGCGGTAGGCGGATTTGCCCATTCGCGTGTGGCGGACGATGTTTTCAATTTCGACGATGGCGTCGTCGACGAGGATGCCCGTGACGATGGTGATGGCGAGAAGGGAGACCAAGTTGAGCGAGAAGCCGGAAGCGCTCATGGCCCAGAATGCCGGAATGATGGACAGCGGTAGGGCGATGGCCGCAATCACTGTCGCGCGCAGGTCGCGGAGGAACAAGAACACGACGAAGACCGCCAGCGCGGCACCTTCCAGCAACGTCTTCATTGTCGCTTCGTACGTGCCGTAGGTGTTGTCGACGGTATTGTCGATGCGCTCGATGGTGGTGCCTGGGTATTCGGCCTGGATCTTTTCGATCTCTTGAGCAACGGCGTTGGCGACGGTGGTGTCGCTGGCCCCCTTGCCGCGCGTCACCGAAAATGCCACCACGGATTTGCCGTCGAGCACCGCAAAGGTTCGCGGTTCTTCCCAGGTATCCGTGACCGTGCCCAGCTCATCCAGGCGGATTTCCCGGCCACCGGACAAAGCAATCGAAGTTGCAGCGAGGTCCGCAACCGTCTTCTTACCGGCAAGGGTGCGAATAGCCTGCTCGCGATTGGCGATTTCGCCTCGGCCGCCTGCCAAGTCGATATTGGTTGCGCGAAGCTGGTCGTTGACCTCGCCGGCGGTGATGCCGAGAGAAAGCAGGCGGTCTGGATCAAGCGTGACGTGAATCTCGCGGGTCACGCCGCCGACCCGGTCGACAGCGGAAACACCTTTGACGCTTTGCATCCGGCGGCTAATGGTGTCGTCAACGAACCATGACACCTCCTCCAGCGTCATGTTCGGGGCCTGAACACCGTAGGTGACGATGGGAAGGCCCTCGATCTCAATGCGCTGGATGACCGGTTCATCGATGGTTCGGGGCAGGTCGCTGCGAATGCGTGCGATCGCATCCTTGACGTCGTTGAGGGCCCGATCTTCGTCCACCTCGAGGCGAAACTCGATCAAGGTGACCGATGAGCCTTCGGTTATGGATGAGTTTTGGTGTTTAACTCCGGTGATGCCAGCTACGGCGTCTTCGATCTTTTTGGTGACCTGAGTTTCCAGTTCCGAGGGCGCAGCGCCGGACTGCGTCACCATTACCTGGACGACGGGCACGTCGATGTTCGGAAAGCGTGTGATCGGAAGCGTGTTGAAGCTGGTCCAACCCAGGACCATCAGCACCAAAAACAGCACAAGCGATGGTATGGGTTGGCGGATTGCCCAGGCCGAGATGTTCATCAGCGAACCTCGCTGACCTGCTGGCTCGCAACAATGGATCTGACGGCATCACCATCGCGCAGGAATGAACCCGACTTGCCAACCACGATATCGCCGCCTACCAGTCCCGATTTGATTTCGACGGCTTTTCCTGACGTGAGGCCAAGCTCGACAGCAACGGATTTCACTTTGCCGCCGACGACCTTTTGAACGAACGCCTGACCGTCAATGAAAAGGACGGCGGAGAGTGGGACGGCCAAACCGTGTGTGCGGCTGGCGATGATTGTCCCGCGTCCGAAGGCGCCGATACGCAGCTGCTCATTCTTGCCGAGAAAGACGCGAACGCGGCCGAGTCTGGTGGTTTGATCGATTTCAGGCGATACCAGCCTGACCTCACCCTCGACAGTACCTGCTCCAGCGATTCTGACGGCGACTTTCTGGCCCGGTTTGATACGCGCGAGCTTGGGTTCTGTAACTGCAGCTTCAAGTTCGATTTCACCGTCACGGGCGAGGTGGAACAGTGCAGTCTTACCGCCAGAGGCAAGATCGCCAATGCGCGCGGAACGCCTGGTGATGAGCCCGGCCGTTGGGGCGCGGATTTCCGTCTTCGCGAGGTTCCACATGACCTCGCGGCGCTGGGCTTCGATCTGGGCTTTTTCCGCTTGTGCCAGCAGCACACCGTCCTTGGCGGTGGCGAGCTGCGCGCGCGCGGTGCTGGTAGCGGCGCGGCGTTGGTCGAAGATTGCGTCCGAGATGATCCGTCTTTGTTGCAGGGGTTTGGCACGCGCTAGCTGTGCGGCGGCCTCTTCCAGGATGGCCTCGGTCTCTTTGATGCGGCTTTTTGCCTGCGCGATGGCGGCTTCGGCCCGGCGGAGATTCGCATCGTTTTGTGCGCGCTTGGCCAGCAGGGTTTCGCGCTCGAGGGTCGCGATGATCTGGCCCATTTCGACGCTGTCACCTTCCTCGGCCTGCAGCGTTATAACGCGCAAGCTTTCAACCTCTGGAGCAATGAGGATTTCCTCTCGGGCAACGAGCGAGCCCGTCACCATGATTCTCTCGACGAACTGCTCCGGCTTTGCTGTGGCGACTGACACTGCAGGCGCAAGAACTTTCTTGCGTGCGTTGTCGGCCTTTTGGGTTGCCGCGTGCGCATCATCCTTACTGATCGATTGCACAACTTCATCAAGAGCCTTTTTGCCCTGATTCATCGCTGCACGCAGATCGATGTGGCCGGCGTGATCAAGATAAGCAGCGCCTGCACCGGCTACGGCCAAGACTGCTAAGAAGATCCACTTCCTCATGATTGTCCCTCTAAGGCTGGCGCACGGCTCTGCGGCGGCCTAGTCGCGTTTTCTTTGTCGTTTGGCGCAGCATTGAGTAAGGCGGCAATAGAGCCCATCACGGCTGGCATGAGTGCTTTCGCGTCAAAGGAGGCGTCGACGGCGCGCCGCCAAAACAGCCCCTCGCCCAACACACACAACATCAACGCGGTTTGGCTGGCGGAGTTGGCGGGGCTGATGCGGCCTTCTTCGGTCGCACGGGCGATGAGTTCGGTCAGGTTGTCGATGGCAAAGCGATCGCAAGCCAGGCACAATTCGGCAATGCGCGGGTTTCTTGTCGCTTCAGCTGCGATCTCCAGATTGAGGATACGCTTGTACTGAGGTTCGTCCACGGCGTAGTGCTCGCCCAGCTGGGTGAGGGCGGCTGTCAGATCGGGTGCACGCGTCAGCTCGGCGAAGTGCTCGGTCAGCATTTTGCGGTCGCGCTCGACGATGCCCGCGATCAGGGCTTCTTTGGATTCGAAGTGGACATAGAGCGCGCCAGCACTGATCCCCGCCTCAGAACAGATGTCGACCATGGTACTGCCGTGGAAGCCCGAGCGCGCGAAACAGCGCTCGCTGGCATTGAGGATGTGCTCTTTGCGGGCTTCAAGTGTTTCTGGTCTGAGTTTCGGCATTGTGTTGGCTGTCGGTGTGAGTTCTGGGCGGCTAATGGGCGCGGCGGTCGCAACGTGGATGCAGGAACAGTTTCAACTACATACAAAACGAACGTTCGTTTTCTGTACGGGCCGAATGTGGCTGTACAAAGACAAGTTTCAAAGCCGCTGCTGGTGCTGTGGATTTCAGCCGCGAACCGGCGAGGTGCTGCGTTCTAGACCTACAATGAGGAAACATCTCGGCACGCGCTGTACCGGTCGTTACTGCGCGCTGAGGCTCTCCGTGCGCGGACGCGTAAAACTCAATCTCGACGACATGGCGTACCGGTGAACTGGCAGACGGTACCGTCCGCGCCCGAAAAGCAACGTTCTGTGGAGTTTTCGGCGCGTGACCAGTTGGCGTAGGGGTCGCCCAGGTCGGGCAACGCGCGAACCTTCGCACGCCAATTTGCATGTGTTTTCATCCTGGCGATCCATTCGAAGCTGGCGGGTTCGCCTCGGGCATGGACGACCTGCGACGCGCACGTCTTGGCGAACGCCGGCACCAATCCCAGAGTGCTGGCGGAAACGGCCAGCATGCTTGATAGTATCAATCGGCTCAGCGGCCATGCCCAAGCCATTGCCGTTCTCCTACCTTCGGAATCGTTCGGCCAACATTGCGGCATTAAAATTGTTTGATCCAGCTCACGGTTCCATAGGCCGCTTTTTCCTGGCGGAAGTCGCCAACAAGCCCCACGGATGCCGATACCTCCCCGCCGTCCCACGCATAGCGTGCAAAAGTTCCAATGCGCCCGTAGTCAATCGGTCGGGTGCGGTAGTCCATTGCTTCCTGATAAACCTTGTAGTCGGCCTGCCGGTCGAGATTCAGCCCGGCCTCGGGACCAACGAATAGGTCAGGCCAAACTTCATAACCGATTCTGGAGCGGGCTGAGCGGGTGTTGTGAGCTTGTGACCAGGCCACATCGAGGGACGCAAATCCTTGCTCCCCGAGGTTGTACCAGAGTTCGACAACAAGCTTGATGCCGACGTCGGGGCCTTGAACGTAATTGTTTTGATCAATCGGGCGGATTTCGTGGCTGGAGAACCCGGCGCCGGCAAAGAGCTTAAGGATTATGGGGTCGAGCCGCCATAGATAGCCAATCAATGCATCGCCAGCGTGTACTTTGGCTGCGAAGTGCGTCGGCTCCAAAGTGCGGGAGATGGATTCATAACCGTAGTGGCCATACGCGCCCACGAAGCGCAGACGTAACCCGTTTTGGTGGATGTCGCCAAAGGGAGCCAGGGTTGTGCCGGTGTAGATCAGCCAGACATTGCCGGCAGCGTCGGCGCCGGTTGAAAACTCACTATTTCTGATTTCGGTGGCCCGCGGAGATGACGATACGGCCAGCAAAGCCGCAAACAAGATCATGAAAATGACAGGTCGAAAGACTGGCCGAGCGACTTCGGGCTTCGTCGTGCCCGAGTGGACTACGCAAGACAAGGGCACCACACTCCCCCGCACCCAAGTAAAAAACACCGCTTACTCAGCCCACGCTATTATTAATCCGCCTACTGTCAATATAATTCATGATTTGAGCAGATATTCATCTTAAGGTTTATTTGGCGTTACTCTACAATCCAGGGTTTAATTCGTCTCGCTCGACCCGGCTCGCGTCTTTGCGAACCGGCCGCTGGACGATTCGTCGCGGCAGTGGATAGTTGAATTTTTTTGCGCTGCGTCAACATGATAGTGCGGTACTATGAGTTATACCGCATTGGCGGAAGTGGTCTGTATTTGTGTTGTGTAAGGAGGCCCAAGGAATGAATTTTCAGTTCAATAGCAATGGCTTATCATTCGGGCAGCTAACAGAGATGATGGAGCAGTACTACGCGCCCGCTGGCAATGAAGCCAACGCTGCTCAGGCCGCCTGGAAGAATTTTGCGCGTTGCCAACTGGAACTTTGGGCGCTTGCGAATAGGCGCGCTCGCGCCACATTGGCGCTCCCTACAACTTTGGCCGCGTCTCCCTCGCCGATGGGTTTAATGGCGGTTTATGCCGACTTTTGGCAGACAGCGTTTGCCGAGTGCGCAGATACAACCCATCGTATGACTGAGCTTATGACCGAGCGGAAGGCCGAAGAGCCCGTCTTGGAGGAGAGAACGGCGCGCAAGATGGCTCAACCGAAGGTCATTCGTACGGAATTGAACGGCCAGGGCAATCGTTGGGACCATGACCAGGCTCGTCGAGAAGACCTGCGAGCACCCTGAACACTTTGTGATCGCGATTTATTGGTCCGAACCCAGATTCGACACTTAAACAGAGTTGAGTTTGGGTCGGTGAAAGACAGGCCCGACGCGTCTGCGCGCCGGGCTTTTCCTTTGAGCTCCGCTTTAAGTCTTTCGCCGTTGAGGGGTCATTTGAATTGCGAAACAGATTGCTCGTTCGGCGATTTGCTATGGCGGTTGGCATCAGCCTTATCGGGCTGTCGCTCAGTGGCCTCGGCTGGTATCCGAAAACAGTCGGCACAAAGGCCGATGAGCAAGGCGCCTCCGAGCGGCCAGGTCACATCTCCCCACTTTCAGCGATCGAGACCGTCATTGGTTTGACGTTTTCAGATATCGAACACCTTTCTCCCGAACAGCTACGCGCGATGACACAGGAAAGGGGTCGCGTGATCCTCATTGACGCGCGCGAAGCGGAAGAATTCGAAGTGAGCCGTATTCCTGGTGCCGTCAGGATCGATCCGGAGGCCACCCTGCATCAGTTCGCTGATGGTGCGGGCCGCCTGAGCGGCAAAAATGTCGTTGTTTATTGCTCCATAGGGGCGCGCAGCTCCAAGCTCGTGCGGCGTGTCCAAGATGGGCTTCTCCAAGGTGGTGCAAGCGGGGTCTACAACCTGAGCGGTGGTATCTTTCGCTGGCACAACGAGCGGCGGCGCCTTGTCGATGATTTCGGCAGGACGGACTACGTCCACAAGTTCGATGGTTACTGGGGCCAGCTTGTGCTCCGACAAGACCGGGCGGTGTCGGGTTCGGCAGTAACCCCGCAATAGCTTAGGGCCCACAGAGGCAGGGGCACTTTTCGCACTGGGCCTGTTGGTGCGGGCCCGTGCCTGCACACTCCCCAAGTCTGGACCGCTCGCTACAGTTTCTTCAGGGCATCCTGAAACCCGGAGAGCGATATCGGAATGCCGATGCCAGCTTCCTCGGTTTGAAAGATAATAAAGATCGCTGTTTTGCCTTTGCTCAGCTTGTCGACAAGTGTTTTGTCGACGGTGACCTGGGCGTAGCAGGCGAACGAGTGGCATCGAAGAAACGGAGCGTTTCCAACATCTTGCCCATCGATCTTGAGGCCGAGGCCGGGTGGCAGCAGCACCCCAAGCGGGGCAAAGACGCGCAGCACTTGAGTGCCATCCGAAAACCTTTGGAAATAGACCGTAAGTCCAACGTTATTGCGGTCTTCAGCCGTAACGCTTTGAACGATAGCGCAAACCTCGTTGCTGGCCCCCGGTGGCGGTGGCTTGCAGACGATCTGCCAGTCTCCGTGTTGCGAGCGCACCTTGCCGTCGCGGGCTTGTGCGTAGGCCGTTGTTGGTATGTAGCTGCAGACTGCTGCGATGAGCAGGCACGTTGCTAGCGCTAGGCCTGCCAATATTGCGTTCCGTCCGTTCATCCCCGCCACTGATCTGTTTTCTCCCCCGTGACATTGCTGACCCTGAAGCACATCGACTACGCAGTGGCACGCGGGCAATTGCAAGCGTGTGGAGTGGAAAAGTAAAGCGGCCAAATTGGGACTTGCGCGACGGCGCGCAATATTGCACTGCACTAGCCCGCCATGACCAGAATCTGGTTCAAACAAGTCGCGCGCTTATGACGCACAAATGTTGACTTGTGCTGCATGGCTTGGTTTTGATGAATGGAAGCGTGCGCAACCTCGCAATTAATTCAATTGTAAAACCTGGGTTCAGCCCGAGGGGGGCAGGACTTGACGGGCGGGGTTTGTAATGAACACGGCAATACGCCGCACACAAATCTTCAGGCTGTTTGAATCAGCCAGACTAGGGAGCAAAGAATGGTGAACCGACTGCTTGGGTTGCTGGCGTGGACTGGTCTTGCCGTCCTCGCTACCGCGGTGCTGATGGTCGCGCCAGCCAGCGCGGAGGTCTACGGGCAACCGGTAGATATGCAAATCGGCTTGCAGAGAGCGGTCACCCCGGTGGCGCATTCAATCCAAGAATTCTACGACCTGGTCACCGTAATCATTGTCGTAATCGCGCTGTTCGTTCTGGGCCTCATGCTTTACGCCATGTACGCGTTCAGCGAGAGCCGCAATCCTAACCCTTCTCGGGTGACCCATAATACTTTCATCGAAGTGGTATGGACGGTCGTTCCCATCATCATCCTGGTGATCATCGCCGTTCCGTCGTTCAAGCTATTGAACCTCCAGTATTCGTTTCCCAAGCCAGACCTGACGATCAAGGCTACGGGCTACCAGTGGTACTGGGGGCACGAATACCCTGACCAAGGTGGTTTTTCGTTCGACAGCTACATGCTGGATGATGAGGGTCGCCAAGAGCTGATCGACAAGGGGATCGACGCGCCGCGGAATCTTGCAGTCGATAACGACGTCGTGGTTCCCGTCAACAAAGTCGTGCACGTCCTGATCACGGCGGAAGATGTCCTGCACAACTGGACCATCCCGGCGTTCGGTTCAAAGATGGATGCGGTTCCCGGGCGCTTGACGGCCACCTGGTTCAAAGCCGAACGGGAGGGTGTGTATTACGGTCAGTGTTCGGAGCTGTGTGGCATCAATCACGCCTTTATGCCGATCGCGGTACGCGTTGTCAGCGAAGATGTCTTCAACAAGTGGGTCGAAGCCCGCAAAGCCGATGACGAAGACGCGGCCAACGCAATCATCCACGAGGCGGCACTGGCTCTGGAGCAAAAGAAGAAGTTGGCATCGGCCACGAAGTAAAATCGGGGCCGCGGCCGGTGTAGCCGGCGCGGCGGTCCTTTGGGTGGGCTCATAATGCCGACCGGGAAACTACGAATTCGCAGGTGAAGGGAACGAGACTATGGGAACGGCTCAAGCCGGTTATGATGAGCGCGGCGCTCCGACAAGCTTCGTCAGGCGCTGGCTATACTCCACCAACCACAAAGACATTGGAACGATGTACCTGATCTTCGCCATGGTGGCGGGGGTCATCGGTGGTGCAATGTCCGTGGCGATGCGCATGGAGCTACAGGACCCTGGCCTGCAGTGGTTCTCCAACCCTCATGCATTCAACGTGTATGTCACTGCGCATGGTCTGATCATGGTGTTCTTCATGGTCATGCCTGCGATGATTGGTGGTTTCGGCAACTGGTTCGTGCCGCTCATGATCGGTGCGCCGGACATGGCGTTCCCGCGCATGAATAATATCTCGTTCTGGCTGCTGCCAGTGGCCTTCATCCTGCTTGTGATTTCGCTGTTCGTGGAAGGTCCACCGGGTCAACCAGGTATAGGCGGGGGCTGGACGCTCTATCCGCCGTTATCCACCTCCGGGCATCCGGGACCGGCCGTGGACTTTGGTATCTTGTCGATGCACGTCGCAGGTGCCTCCTCCATTCTCGGTGCGATCAACTTCATTACGACCATCTTCAATATGCGCGCGCCGGGCATGACGATGCACAAGATGCCGCTGTTCGTTTGGTCGATCCTGGTGACGACGTTCTTGCTGCTATTGTCGCTTCCTGTGTTCGCGGGCGCCATCACGATGATGCTCACCGACCGCAACTTCGGGACGACATTCTTCGAAGCGTCCGGTGGCGGTGATCCAGTCCTTTATCAGCACCTGTTCTGGTTCTTCGCACACCCAGAAGTTTACATTCTGATCCTGCCGGGCTTCGGCATCATCTCGCAGGTGGTTGCGACGTTCTCCAGAAAGCCGGTGTTTGGTTATCTCGGCATGGCCTACGCCATGGTGGCGATCGGTGTGGTCGGCTTCATCGTGTGGGCGCACCATATGTATACCGCCGGCATCGCCGTCGAAACGCAGGCGTACTTCGTGTTCGCGACGATGGTCATTGCGGTTCCGACAGGGGTGAAGATCTTCTCATGGATCGCCACGATGTGGGGCGGTTCGATCTCGTTCCGCCTGCCGATGGTGTGGGCGCTCGGTTTCATCTTCCTGTTCACGGTCGGTGGCGTTACAGGGGTGATGTTGGCCAATGCCGGCGTCGACCGCGCGCTCCATGACACCTATTATGTCGTGGCGCACTTCCACTACGTCTTGTCGCTGGGTGCCGTGTTCTCGATCTTTGCCGGCTGGTATTACTGGTTCCCGAAGATCAGTGGGAAAATGTATTCGGAGTTCTGGGGACGGCTGCACTTCTGGCTCACCTTCATTGGCGCCAACTTGCTGTTCTTCCCGCAGCACTTCCTGGGTGCCGCCGGCATGCCACGGCGCTACGCCGACTATCCAGATGCTTTCGCCTTCTGGAACCAGGTTTCCTCGGTGGGCTCGTACATCACGGCGCTTGGTACCGTTTGCTTCTTCATCGGAGTCTATGTAGCGCTGTCTCGCAAAGAGCGGGTGGGTAACAACCCCTGGGGTGCCGGTGCGACGACGCTGGAGTGGACGTTGTCCTCGCCGCCGCCATACCACTGCTTCGAAACGCTGCCGAGAATTAAGGCGACGGAGCATCACTGAGCGGACGACTCAGGCGGACCCACGTCCGCCTGATTCAAAGCTTCGCGTTGCGGCCAGCTTCCATCCGGGGCTGGCCTGCTGCACATACTGAAGTCGGGCGGACATTGGTTCGCCCGGTGCCATGAATAGGACCGGCTCACGTTGCGCCGTCGAGCGCCTCAAAAACTGGAAGAAGAACATAACCGTGATGGACAGGTCGGCTGGACTAGTGGGAGTTGAATCGCAAGTGGAAAGAGCCGTGCTCGCCACTGGTCCCGGCGTGGAAGATTTCGTTGCATTGATGAAGCCCCGCGTGATGTCCCTCGTCGTGTTCACGGCGCTCGTTGGGATGGTTGCGGCGCCGGGCAGCCTGCACCCGCTTCTCGCCTTTATTGCGCTTCTCGCAATTGCCGTAGGCGCTGGCGCTTCCGGCGCCCTGAACATGTGGTACGACGCCGATATCGACCGGCACATGGCGCGCACGGCAGCGCGTCCGATCCCGCGTGGATTGGTGACCGAGACCGAAGCACTGACTTTCGGTGCGGTGCTGGCGGTCACATCGGTTCTGACGCTCGGCGTTCTGGTGAACTGGGTTGCCGGTGCTTTGCTGGCGGTGACAATCGGGTTTTACTTGTTCGTCTACACGATGTGGCTGAAGCGGCGGACGCCGCAGAACATCGTCATCGGCGGCGCTGCAGGCGCGTTTCCACCGATGATCGGATGGGCTGCTGTTACCGGTGGGGTCTCTGTCGAGAGCATCTTGCTGTTTCTCATCATCTTCATGTGGACGCCGCCGCACTTTTGGGCTTTGGCGCTTTACCGTTGCCGTGACTACGAGCGCGTCGGGGTGCCGATGCTGCCGGTCGTCGCAGGATTGCAGGAAACCCGTCGGCAGATTGTCATCTATTCGCTGCTGTTGGTGCCACTGGCGATGACGCCGTCCTTTATTGGGCTGGGCGGAGTCGTTTATGCCGTCACATCGGCGGTGCTCGGCGCCGTCTTCTTGTGGCTCGCCTTAAAAGTCTACCGGACGCGTGAAGGCCGACCGGCGGACAGGGCGGCCAAGCAGCTGTTTGGCTTTTCAATCTTCTACCTGTTTGCACTGTTCGCGGTTCTGCTTGGTGAGAAGCTGGCGGATCGGCTGATGGGCCTGGCAGGAGGAGCGGGAGTTCTTGGTTAGCCCTCCGGCATGGAGCCGGTGCGGCGGTGTCAATGATTAAAGGACGCGATTGGGTTTATGGGCGCGACGGAACAGCTCAAAGAGGAGCAAGCGGAGGCGGAGAGGGTGAAGCGCAGGCGTATGCGCTCCATCGCCATCGCCGTCGGGCTCGTCCTGCTCGTCATTCTGTTTTACGCAGCGACGATTGTGCATCTGGGTGGCGACGCCTTAAGGCGACCATTGTAGAACCCGTGATGAAGAGAGGAATTTGAAAGCGTATGTCATCGACATCCACCAGCAGCCAGGCAGCACCGGCACGCAATCATCGCAGCGTCGCGATTGCGTGTGCAGCAGTGGCTGTCGGTATGATTGGGATGTCGTATGCGGCGGTTCCGCTTTATCGGATGTTTTGTCAAGTGACTGGATTTGGCGGGACGCCACAGGTCGCCAGTGGGCCTTCGCAATCCGTGCTCAATCAAACCATCACCATGCGCTTCGACGCCAATGTTTCGAAGAAACTTGCTTGGAAGTTTGTTCCACTCGAGCGCACGATCGAATTGCGGATCGGCGAGAACCGAATAACGAATTACCGGGCGACAAACGTGTCTGATCGGCCCTTGACGGGAACTGCCACGTTCAATGTGTCGCCGGATTCCGCGGGGATCCACTTCAACAAGATCGAGTGTTTCTGCTTTACCGAGCAGAAGCTTCAACCTGGTGAAAGCGTCGACATGCCGGTCAGCTTCTTCATTGATCCGGAGATCGTGAACGACCCTAACGCGGCGCATTTCACGCAACTGACGCTGTCTTACACTTTCTATCCAGCTGAGACTGAAAACGAGACGAATGCGCGGGCCGAAGTACCCGCAAGCAATGGAAATGATGGACTGAGCGTGCGCGGCGGTTCGCCGGGCTGAAGAAACTTTGGAGTCAACGAAGCTCAAGTTCCTGGGAGACGAAGTGCCGACCAAGAACTGCGGTGAGGGAACTATGGGAGAGGACCATGGCGGATAGCCACGCAAAGCACCACGACTACCATCTTGTCGACCCCAGCCCGTGGCCAATTGTGGCTTCGGTGGCAGCTCTTGGGACGGCGATCGGCGCCATTGTCTGGATGCGCAGCAACATGGGTACGCCGCTGTTTGGCATGAGCGGACCCTGGTTGTTTCTCATTTCGTTCGTAGCCCTTTGCTATGTGGCCTTCCGCTGGTGGGCCGATGTGATCAAAGAGAGCAAGCAGGGTGATCATACTCCGGTGGTTCAGCTGCACCTGCGCTACGGTATGATCATGTTCATCGCCTCGGAGGTGATGTTCTTTGTCGCCTGGTTCTGGGCCTACTTCGACGTGGCCTTGTTCCCCTCCGGCGTGTTTCAAATCGAGAACATGACACAGCCTATCGGAACGGTGGCTCGCGATGAACTCACGGGCGGGCACTGGCCCCCGGACGCTTCGGAGTATTTCCAGCACACCTTCGATCCCTGGGGCCTGCCGCTTGTCAACACGCTGGTGCTGCTGCTGTCTGGCGTGACGGTGACCTGGGCGCACCACGCGCTTCTTGAAGGCAAGCGCAATCAGCTCATCTACGGTCTGGTGTGCACGGTCGTGCTGGGCGCGCTGTTCACTTTTCTGCAGGCCTACGAATATGGCCATGCGGCATTCAATTTTGCCGGACATATCTACGGCTCAACGTTCTTCATGGCGACCGGTTTTCACGGCGCGCATGTCATCATCGGAACGATTTTCCTGTTCGTTTGTCTGCTGCGGGCCATGAAGGGCGACTTCACAGTGAAGAAACACTTCGGCTTCGAGGCCGCCGCCTGGTACTGGCACTTCGTTGACGTCGTCTGGCTGTTCCTGTTCGCCTCCATCTATGTCTGGGGCGCAGGAGCCGGTGCGGGCGCCGGGCACTAGCCGGACGGGCTGGCATACACTCATGGGAGGGCGGCGAAAAGCCGCCCTCGACATTTGGGAACCGCTCAGGCTTTGTCGCAGCAACGCATACTTTACGGTGTCGATTGATGAACAAGTCTGAGAAGGCCGAGGCGCCGGCCGCTGAGGTGTCGCCGCTCTATGCCGGACTTATGGTGAGGTGTCCGCGATGTGGGCAAGGCTCACTCCTGCACACGTTCCTCAATCTGCGCGAGGGATGTTCGGTTTGCGGGCTCAGCTACAAGTTCGTCGACTCCGGAGATGGCCCGGCAGTATTCGCAATCTTCATACTGGGGTTTGTCGTCCTTGGTGCGGCGCTGTGGGTGGAGTTCAATTTCGAACCAGCGCTTTGGGTGCATATCGTTTTGTGGGGCATTGTTACGCCGATCCTTGCGCTCGGCCTGCTCAGGTTTTTGAAGGCCACGTTGATCGCATTGCAGTACTATCACCGAGCCGAAGAAGGCCGCCTTTCCGAGGACTAGCCAGGTTGCTGTTTGGGATTGCGTCATGATCGGGCGTCTAAGGCGTGCGGGTCTATTGTGGCCGACAGTGCTCAGTATCGCCGGTTTGGCGATCCTGATCGGACTTGGCCGATGGCAGCTTGCAAGAAAAGCCGAAAAGGAAGCGCTGATCGCCAAGATCGAAGCGCGCCGTCTGGGTCAGCCCGCTCAGCTGGCAGAGTTCATTGCCGCGGGTCCTGGTGCCGACGCCGACTATCAAAAGCTAAGCGCCCGTGGTTCGTTTGTCGCGGACAAGGAGCGCTTTTACTATGCTCCGCAGCCCAAGCTCGGACCGGGGTATGACGTCTATCAGCCGTTGACCTATGCTCCGGGCAAGGTCGTGTGGGTAAACCGGGGTTTCATCCCGGAGCGGGTTTTCGATCAACCTGAGCAGTGGCGGGCTGGACCCGGCGAGGTCAACGTTGTCGGCAATGCCAGACTGCCGGCAAAACCGGGCCTGTTCACGCCGGATAACGATGTTGGTGCGAATGTATGGTATTGGCGGGACCTCGCGGGCATGCAGGCATCGGCGTTTGGTGGTGACGATGGCATGGAAGCGGCTCCCTTTTTCCTCGTGGCCGGACCAGAAGAGACCGCGTCAAGACTGGCGAAGACGCCTGTGGATGACACCCAATGGCCGCGGCCTGGTGTTTCCAAGGTCGCCGTTGAGAACAGGCACTTGGAGTACGCTGTAACCTGGTTTGGTCTGGCACTGACGCTGGTCGGAGTGTATGCCGTCTTCGCATGGTCCCGGTTGAGGGGCTAAAAAAGCGCATCTTGTTGTCGTTGACCTGTGCGACTACGTTGCCACCCAGTTTGCCGACACTCGCGCTGCGACGGCCGTGCTGTTTGCTCTGAAGAATCCGGCATTCATCATGGCGTCCTATTCGGCGGACGGCAAAGCTCTGATGTCGGGATGAAATGTTGCAGCCAAGCCAGTAGAGACCGCCGTTGAAATATGTTTCGACAAGGGGCGAAGCCCCAATCCTGAACTTTGAAGAGGTGCTGCTTGCCGGGCTTGCGCGGGATGGTGGTCTTTATGTCCCCGAGCGCTGGCCACAACTTGACGCCGCCAAGATTGCATCGTTCGCGGGGCGCCCTTTCGCTGAAACGGCGGTCGAAGTCATACATCCCTTTGTTGGAACGTCGGTCGGTCGGGAAGCGCTGTTGGAGATGTCGCGCGACGCCTACGCGAGCTTCGGCCATGCGGCCGTTACACCGCTCATTCAGATCGATACGAACCGGTTTGTGCTGGAACTGTTCCACGGACCGACGCTGGCGTTCAAGGATGTCGCCATGCAGTTGTTGGCGCGTCTGATGGATCACGTTTTGCAAAAGCGCGCAGGCCGGGCGACGATTATCGGAGCGACCTCCGGCGATACCGGCGGGGCGGCGATTGAAGCGTTTCGCGGCACCTCCAATGTGGACGTGTTTATTCTATTCCCGGATGGCCGGGTTTCCGACGTACAGCGCCGCATGATGACGACGCCTAGCGAGTCAAATGTGCACGCCATTGCTGTGCGGGGCACGTTCGATGATTGCCAGGCGCTTGTGAAGGGAATGTTCAACCATCATGCCTTCCGCGACCGTGTGCAGCTTTCGGGAGTCAATTCCATCAACTGGGCGCGGATCGTCGCGCAGATTACCTACTACTTCGTTGCGGCCGCCGCGCTTGGATCGCCTCACCGTCGCGTGTCTTTCTCGGTACCCACCGGCAACTTCGGCGACATCTTCGCGGGCTATGGCGCAAAGAGGATGGGGTTGCCGATCGATCGTTTGGTCATTGCCTCGAACGAAAACGATATCCTGCCGCGAACCTTGGAGAGCGCCACTTACGAAACCCGGGGCGTCGTTGCAACAACGTCGCCGTCGATGGACATTCAAGTGTCCTCGAATTTCGAGCGTTATCTTTATGAAGCTTCAAATCGCGAGTCTTCTGGCGTGCGCAGACAAATGGACAGTTTGAAGCAAGCGGGGCGTTTCGAGCTCGAAGGGCAAGTTGCCAGCGCGATGCGTGTTGATTTCGCAGCCGCGTCGGCAGGTGAGGACGATGTCGCGAGGACTGTGCGCAAGGTGCTCGAAGATTCGCAGTACCTGGTTGAGCCGCATACGGCCTGCGGCGTCCATGCGCTTAAATATTGCCTAAACGACAGTGATCAGACAGTGCCACAGGTCGTGCTTGCAACGGCTCATCCCGCCAAGTTTCCCGACGCCATGGAGGCCATCACCGGACAGCGGCCAAAGCTTCCCGAGCGATTGAAATCGTTGATGAGTGATAAAGAGCGGTTTCCTGTTCTCGACAATGATCAGGCGGTGATTGAAACTTACATCGAAAATAATGCCCGTGCCGGGACCGACAACCACGCCTAAGGAGCCGGATGACAACCAATCTCAGTACGCTGGCTAACGGCCTAAGGGTCGTGACCCACGACATGCCGCATCTGGAGACCGTTTCGCTGGGCGCCTGGGTCGGTGTGGGCGCGCGCCACGATCCAGCTCGGGAAAATGGGATTGCGCATTTTCTCGAGCACATGGCGTTCAAGGGAACGTCGCGGCGCTCGGCTCAAGATATCGCCGAAGAAATCGAGAGCGTCGGGGGAGACCTCAACGCGGCGACCAGCCTCGAGACAACCGCTTATTACGCCAGGGTTCTCAAAGGTGATGAAAGCACGGCGCTCGAGATCCTGGCTGATATTCTGCAAAACTCCCGCTTTGATGAAGAGGAACTCCGGCGCGAAAGAGATGTCATCTTGCAAGAAATCGCGGCCAGCCGTGATTGTCCCGATGAGGTCGTTTATGATCTGGCACAAGAAGCGGCTTATCCCGGCCAACCGCTTGGCCGGACGATCCTGGGGACGCCAGAGACAGTGACGGGCATCACTTCGGAAGGGCTGCGTACCTATCTGGATAGCCGCTATACCTCGTCGCGTATGGTCTTGAGCGCCGCGGGGCGTGTTGATCACAATGCAGTCGTCCGTCTTGCAGAGGACCTGTTCGGGGGGCTTAGCTTTGCCGATGGAGCCGGCGCGGACGGCGAGCGGGCCTGCTATTGCGGCGGGGTGACGGCTTCAGCGCGGCCTTACGAACAATGTCACGTTCTGTTCGGCTTTGAATCGCCGGCGTACGGCCGGCCGGGCTACTTTGCTTCTCAAGTGCTCTCCGGCTTGCTTGGCGGCGGAATGTCCTCACGACTGTTCCAGGAGGCGCGAGAGAAACGCGGCCTTTGTTATTCGGTTTACTCGTCGGTCTGGGGCCTGAGCGACACCGGAGTGATGACCGTTCACGCTGCCACGGGGCCGGAGCTTGCTGATGAACTTCTCGGCGTTCTCAGCGATGAGATCCGGCGATTGGCGGAAGACGGCCCGACGTGCAGTGAGGTCATGCGGGCCAAGGCTCAGCTCAAAGCCGGATTGATGATGGGTCTTGAAAGTTCCGCAGCGCGGGCGGAACAGATGGCCCGGCAGCTCATCTGCCATGGCCGGTTGATCGACAAGAGCGAGCTTGTCGCCAAAGTTGATGCGGTCACAGCGGAGGATGTACGCGAGCTGATTGCTGGCATGATCCTCGGCGTTCCAACGGTTGCGGTGGTCGGCGCCGGCGCAAGGTCCCAGGATCACGCACAGCGTGCCAGCAAGTCATTCCGTCCGGCGGCCGCTTAAGGAGGAGGTCGAAGTTGGCATTCCTGCGTCCTTCAACCGCCAACGAGGTTGCAGAGATTGTTCGGGGCCAGCGTGTCCATCTGCGTCCGCTGACTCTGGACGACTATACGGAGTGGTCGGACCTTAGAGCGGCCAGCCGGGCTCATCTCGAGCCCTGGGAGCCGGAGTGGCGGCAGGATGAACTCTGGCGCAGTTCTTACCGGCGGCGGATACGGCATTATCAGCGGGAGGCGCGGGAAGACCTAGGCTATGCCTTTGGTGTCTTTGAGACCGCCGAAGACAGGCTGGTTGGGGGCCTAACGCTCGGTAACGTCAGACGTGGCGTTATGCAGTGTGCGACGCTTGGATATTGGCTTGGAGCGGCCCATGTCCGCTGCGGCTTCATGAGCGAGGCCGTAGGCGCGGTTATCCCCTACGCGTTCGGACAGTTGCGTCTGCATCGGCTTGAAGCTGCCTCGATGCCGTCCAATACAGCCTCGATAAGGGTGTTGGAACGGACGGGATTCGCACGGGAAGGCTTGGCACGACGCTATCTAAAGATAAGCGGATCGTGGCAAGATCATATTCGATTCGCGCTTCTTGCCGATGAGACCGACGAGGGGACATAGGGCTTATGAACGACGATCATCGCGGCCGGGGGGGACGCATGCCTGATTTGGCATGGCTCCGGCTTCGCGTTGTCGTTATGCTGACGGTCGTCTTGGCAGGCTTGCTGTTGCAGTCCGGTCCCAGTGATGCTTTGGAGCCAATCCAAGTCAATCCGAAACTCGATACCATCGAAATTACGTCCCGCGGGGAGATCTGGGATAACCGCGGAGATAGCCTGCAGGTGGAAACAGCCGCTGGTGTCGATGGCGTCGTCGGACGGATGGATGTCAAGGCGGCGACAGCGGGAACCAACCCCAACTGGATCGTTTTCGCGCTGACCAACAACAGCGACCGTCATATTGAGCGGTGGATTACGGCCGATCGCTACAACAGCGTCGGTTCCGGCGGTGTCTGGCCAGACCTCGATGCGCGCCGGATTACTTCTGTTACGCCGTCGATCGGCTTTGTTCCGGAGCGGGTGAAGAGCGACCGCGCCGACGTCTTCAGCATCACCTTGGAGCCGGGTCAGACGATCACATACGTTGCCGAGTTGTCCTCGGAAAGGTTCGCGCGCATCTTCCTATGGAAGCCGTTGGCCTACGAACTCAAGGTGCGTGAGCGGCAGTTGTTCAACGGCACGCTGCTTGGCCTGACCGGTCTGATGGCGATCTTTCTCACCGCCATATTCGCCGCCAATCACAAGGCGATCTTTCCGACGGCGGCATTGGTGGCGTGGTGTGTCCTTGTCTACCTTTGCGTAGACTTCGGCTTCTTTCACAAGCTGTTCAACCTGCGACCGGAGGACAATGCGGTTTATCGCGCTGCCGGTGAAGCTTCGATCGCGGCGAGCCTTGTTATCTTCCTTTACACGTTTTTGCGGCTTGGGCTGGGGCACGGCCTGGTGCGGATGCTGTTCGGCGTCTGGATACTGTCCCAGTTGGCGCTGATCGCCGTAGCCGTGGTTGATCCGCGATTGTCGGCGACATTCGCGCGATTGTCCTTCCTGTTGATCGGAGGGGCTGGCGCGGCGCTCGTATTTTTCCTGGCGGTGCGTGGTCAAGACCGGGCGATGTCATTGATCCCGACCTGGATGCTGTTTCTGGTTTGGACCTTTGGGACCGCGGTTACGCTGACAGGGCGGATGTCGGGTGATGTCGTCGTGGCCGGCCTGGCGGCAGGGCTTGTGCTTGTGGTCGTTTTGATCGGTTTTACGGTGACGCAATTTGCGTTCCGTTCGATGGAGCCGACGTACGGCTCGGCGCCAGACGAAAAGCAGCTTCGCGCGTTGGCGGTAGATGGGGTCGGAGCCGCGACCTGGGAGTGGAGCGCGCGGCGCGATGAGATCAAGGTCAGCCCGGTTCTCGAAGCGCAACTCGGTCTTAGTCAGGGCGAGCTGTCGACCAAGGTCGAGGAGTTTCTTCAACACGTGCATCCAGCGGACCGTGATCGGTTCCGGCTGGTTTTATGGTCGATTCAAGAGCGATCCGGCGGACGCATTCGATTGGAGTTCCGGTTGCGTCATTCCGACAATACGTACCGCTGGTATGAGTTGGAAGCCGCCAGCGTAGAAAGCGCCGACCGTCGTAACGTGCGCTGCGTTGGTTTGCTGCGCGATATCACCGACCCGAAGCGGACACACGAAAGATTGCTTCAGGACGCGGTTCGCTGTCGCGTGACGGACTTGCCCAACAGAGAGATTTTTCTCGACCGGCTTAAAGTCGCTGGAGAACGCTCGAAGAATGAGCCGGATATTCGCCCGACGATCATCTTCATCGACCTCGACCGGTTCCGTAGTATCAATCAGAACCTCGGTCTCGTCGTCGGCGACAGTCTATTGCTGACCATTGCAAGACGCCTCAGGCGCCACCTTGGAGCGCATGACACCCTGGCGCGGATCGCCGGCGATCAATTCGCCGTGCTGCTTTTGAACCAGCAGGACCCGCGCGAGCTTGCCGGTTTGGCTGAGCGGATCCGGCGTTCTCTTCGCTCGCCGATCAAGATTGCCGGACAAGACATCATTGTGACCGGCTCGCTTGGGATTGCGGTCTACGATGGCGATAGCACGTCGCCTGAAGAGCTTCTCAAGGGAGCTGAAATCGCCATGTACCGGGCGAAGCGCAAAGGCGCGGACCGGATCGAGATTTACCATCCCGACATGCGTAGCGAGGCATCTGGTCTGCCTCTGCGCGAACAAGAGCTGCGTGCAGCCCTCGAGGCGGGGCAGATCTCCGTCTACTTCCAGCCGATCGTTTATCTGCCGACCGAGGAACTTGCTGGTTTTGAAGCCGTGTTGCGGTGGGAGCATCCTAAGCACAAGCTGATCAATCACGGCACGATCATTGAGATTGCTGAAAAGTGCGACCTGATCAAGAAGGTTGGAAACCACCTGCTGCTCCGATCACTGGAGTCGGCGAAGGTTTGGCAGAAGCTGTTGCCGCGCAGCGAGGCGCCGCTGTTCGCTAGTATCAATATCTCGAATTGTCAGTTGTTCCGGCCGGAGCTGGTGGAGGAATGGCGACAAATCATCGGGCGCCATATTGTGCCACCAAGCTGCATTCGCCTTGAAGTTAACGAGGCGCTGGCGATGGACAATCCGGAACGTGCAATCGAACTCATGCAGGCCCTTGGGGCGGCCGGTTCGGAGATTGTCCTTGACGAATTCGGTGCGGGTTACTCTTCGCTGACCTATTTGCAACGTTTCCCAATTGGAACGATCAAGATCGACCAGTCCATCGTGCAGGCCGGAACGGCCGGCGAAGGCGAGGGGGCTGCGGTTGTCCGATCGATCGCATCGTTGGCTCATGAACTCGGCAAGAAGGTGCTGGCCGAAGGCGTTGAGATCGAAGAGGACGTCGTGTTTCTCAGGGCGATCGGCTGCGAATACGGGCAGGGTCTTTACTACGGCGAGCCAATGCCAGATGCCGACGTGGTTGAGCTTGTCAAACTGATCGCAAAGTCGGAGCGCAAGCTCGAGGCGGCTGGCCTGTTCCGGACGCGCCCGAAGAAGACCAAGAAGAAAAAGCGGACCGACGCCGAAGCCGACGCGGCTTCGCAACGCCCGGCCAAGCCGCTTCAGCTCACCTACGAAGGTGCTCCCCCGCCAAAAGGAGCGACAAGCGAAAGAACGCCTCCGCGGCCGCAGCGCCCGCCCGTCGATGATGCTGCCAGGGATGCAAGACGAACGATCGCGAGCCTTCCAAATGTGACCGTGCGGCCCATGGAGCGTCAGCAGCCGCCCGAAAAGGCCCGTGACGTGCCGCAGCCTGCCAGAGCCGCCAACCCGGTTGCGCCAAGGCAGCCCCGACCAGTCGCGGCACCCGCCAAGCCTGTTGCCGCCGCGAAACCACCGAATGCGGCGCCTGCCGGGCCTGCCGCTCCGATAACAAAGCCTGTATCGGCTCCGCAGAAGACGGACGTGCCGCCGCCACAGTCTCCGCAGGCCAGAGGGCAGCCGTCGCCACCAAAGACTCCGCCGCCACCGGCTGCGATGCCACAACGACCGCCGAATGGGGGTGCAATGCCTCCCATGCCGCAGGCGCCTGCTGCTCGTGGGGATGCTGCGCGCAAGCCCGGTACGGCGACGCCCGCCCCTGCTGCCCCGCCAGTCGTTCCCGCGAAACCGCGCCCGGCACCTCCGGCTGCTATGGCCGCGGAGCCCAAAACGGAGAACCTGTCCAGACGCCGGGGTGCAAGTCCTACCGCTCCGGTCCAAGATGCCGCATTGGCGTTGGGCAAGGCCGTTCGGGGCTCCTCTTCAGCAGGTGGCCCCGGCGACCCTCCAAAGACAGCCCAGCCGAAGCCAGTCGCATCGGTGAAGCCGCCTCCGACACCACCCGTCAACGCGGCTGCCCCGAAAAACGCCGCAAGCGCGACGAGTGCGTTTGGGGACACAAAGGGCGCGGCATCAGCGTCCTCCGCAAAAGCTCCGCCGCCTTTGTCCCCACCCAAGCCGCCCCAGGCGCCGCCTGTGAGCGCTCCAGCTTCGAACGGGCAGCCCAAGCCGCCGCCTCCGCCGCCTGCGGGGCAGCGCCCGCCGCAAGCGGGCGACGATGCAGTGACAAAAGGTGCCGGCGACAAAACGGCGTCACAACCGTTCCCTCCTCCGCTCAGCAAGGGCCCACCTGCCACGCCGTCAACTTCGCCACTGCCACCCGTCGCCGCTCCGCCTCTGACCGCCGGCAACGGGCCTTCTTCGCCTTCCGGTCCGGATGAGGAGGACCCCTACGCCCATCTGCCGCCGGGTATTGCGGCGAGCCTGCGTCGCCTTGCCGGCAAGGGACCAGCGGCGGGCTCCGCGGGACAAGCCGCGCCTGTCGCCGCTGGCGGTGGTGTCGATACGGTCAAGAAGCAGAGGCAGGGCTAGCCCGTGGGGGAACGTCTAAGCGTGACCGGCGTCGGCGACCAAAAACGAGGGGTCGATTCCGAGGACGGCCAGAGCCTGCCCGTACTTGTCGAATTGGTTTTCTGCGAAGACGATATCCGGATCGGCCGGACAATTTAGCCAGCCGTTGGCCTGGATTTCGCTTTCAAGCTGACCGGGAGACCAACCGGCATAGCCAAGGGCGAGAAGCGCGTGCTCCGGGCCTTGCCCCAAGGCGATCGCCTTAAGGATTTCCAGTGTGGCGGTCAGGCAAATCTCATTCTGAATCGCCAGGGTTGAGTTGTCTACGAAGTAGTCCGCGCTATGGAGGACGAAGCCGCGCCCTGTTTCAACGGGGCCGCCAACATGGACGGGCAGATCGGGAGCATCCTCGAAACCCGTGTCCGCTTCACCGTTTGGGGGGAAAATCTCTAATCTGTCGAGAAGATCGGGAAATGAGATGTGCTTGGCCGTTTGATTAATAATGAGCCCCATGGCGCCTTCGTCGGAATGCGCACACATGTAGATTACCGATCGCGCGAAGCGCGGGTCCGACATGGCCGGCATCGCGATCAGGAGTTGGCCTTCAAGAAACGAAGCACCTTGGTCATCTGTCAAAGACGTCTTGCTCATGAACCTAGCTTAGCGCCGCATAGCGGCGGAAGTGAAGCGGATTTCGCTCGGTTCAATGCGTACTTACTTAACGGACCGGGTTTGGTCACGCGAACTGGAGCAGTCGTGATTTGCGGTCTGCGGGAAACCGCTTAAGTGATGGTGATTGGCCGAATTGATCAGGAGGGGCGGTTTGACCCCACTTTCTAACATCAGGTGGACCCGATCCGGGCTGGGGGCCCTTGCAGCCGTGGTGGGCGTCTCGGCGGCGATTCTGGGCGGTGCGCCGGGGCCGGTTCTGGCCGGACCGGGTCTCGCATCGGACTGGGTCGATGGTCATGCTTCCCGGGTCCGGATGGTCGCCGGGCGCGGCCTGGCGCAGGGTGCAGAGGCGCCCAAAATAGTTGCTGGTGTACAGATTGAATTGCAGCCAGGATGGAAGACCTACTGGCGCAACCCTGGCGAAGCGGGTGGCGTTCCGCCTTATTTCGATTGGTCAAAATCCAGCAATGTGGCGGACGCGAAGGTTGTGTATCCGGCACCGAAACGGCTGGCGGACGCTTCAGGCGATAGCATCGGCTACAAAGATAGCGTCGTTCTGCCGGTGGTGATCACACCGCGTGACGAAGGACGGCCGCTGCACCTCAAGCTCGATTTCGCGTTTGGAGTTTGCCGGGAAATCTGTATTCCGGCCGAGGCCAGCCTGAGCCTGGTTGTTCCGCAGGGCGTTTCGCTGCCAATGCCGAGGCCTTTGACCGAGGCACTCGACCACGCGCCGCGGCACGCTGCCGCCAGACGAAGCGGCGATCCCGAACTCATCAGCCATGAAGCCGTATTGAATGGTAAAGAGCCCCGCATCGTGCTCGATTTGAAGTTTCCAGGTGGGGCCGATCAGGGCGATGTATTCGCCGAGGCGCCCGATGGTATCTACCTGCCGATGGCGAAGCGGGTTGCCGGGCCTGACGGAGACTCTTCCCGCTTCGTGATCGATTTGCGTGACTCGTTCGAACTCGAGGACCTCAAGGGCCGAACAATTACGTTGACGCTGGTCGGTGCAGAGGGGCAATCGGAGCGCAAACTGCCGATTGATTGATGTGGTGGGGTTTCCGCCCTATCTCCTTGATGAGCCGCTGGTATAGTTCATTTCGTCGCGGTCGCCTGTCGCAAACCGTCTGGGCCGGCGCGTCGTTCAACTTTACTTCAACTTCACACTTGATCGTCTTTGGCGAGTTTTCGAGGAGAGACCTATGACCATCAGCGTCGGTGACCGGCTGCCAGAAGCCAAGTTCTTTGTGATGGGTTCAGAAGGGCCGCAGCCCAAGACCACTTCGGAGGTGTTCTCCGGGCGCAAGGTGGCCCTGTTCGCTGTGCCGGGTGCGTATACGCCGACCTGCCACCAAAAGCACATGCCCGGTTTCCTGGAGCGGCTCGCCGAGATCAAGGGCAAAGGTGTCGATGCCATATGTTGCACGGCGGTCAACGACGTTTTCGTCATGGATCAGTGGGGCAAGGACACCGGTGCGACTGGCAAAGTCGAGCTACTCGCCGATGGTGCGGCCGAATTCGCCAAGGCGACCGGGCTTGATATCGACCTGTCAGGGTTCGGACTTGGAGTGCGTTCCAAGCGCTATTCGATGCTGGTTGATGACGGCGTCGTCAAGATGCTCAACATCGATGAAGCACCGCCGGAGCATGACAAATCAAGTGCCGCCACGTTGTGCTCGGCGATAGGGGATTCAATCTAGGAAAGCGCCACGGGCCTGCGGTACGCCAAGCCGTCTCGAACGCGGTTGTCTGCTTGGCGTCGGGCTCGCCTCGCAAATTCACTAGGCGGCGGCGCGCAAGAGACAATCGCCCTGGCCTGGAGGCAACGGCAATGAAGGGGGGGGGCGGCAGTACCGTCACGATCCACCTTACACCTTGAACGGCGCCATGCCTTCGCGGGCCAGTTCGTCAGCGCGCTCGTTTTCGGGATGGCCAGCGTGCCCTTTGACCCAATGCCATTCGACATCGTGGTGGGTGCGGAGCTCGTCGAGGCGTTGCCATAGCTCGGCATTCTTGACCGGTTTTTTGTCAGCGGTTCGCCAGCCGTTGCGCTTCCAACCGTGGATCCATGTCTTGATGCCGTTTTGCACGTATGTTGAATCCGTGTGCAGCTCGACCTTGCTTGAGCGTTTCAAGGCGGCGAGAGCCTCAATAGCGGCGGTCAGTTCCATTTTGTTATTTGTGGTCAGTTCCTCGCCGCCGCTCAGCTCCTTGCGGTGTTCGCCCGACATCAGGATCGCGCCCCAGCCGCCGGGGCCGGGATTTCCCGAGCATGCTCCGTCGGTGTAGATGGTGACGTGGGGTCTTGGTTTCGCAGTGGCCATGTTGGCGGTGCCGTTGTCTACTTGCTCGTCATGGATGGAACGGCTGTTCGTCAGCAGCCATAGTCGGCGATGGTTGCCGCGCGCTGATGGAAGCGAAGGCGGCGCAGATAGGCCTTGGGGTCGTGCGGTTTGACGATGGCTCCAGGCGGGGTATTGAGCCAGTCGTAGCAGCGCGTCAGCAGGAAGCGCAATGCGGCGCCGCGTGCAAGCGTCGACATGGCTTCACGTTCTTCGGCTTGAAGTGGGCGTACTTCCTCATAAGCCTTGAGCAACGCGCGGCCCTTGGTGACGTTGAACGAAAAGTCCTCTTCAAAGCACCATGCGTTCAGGCAGACGGCCAGGTCATACGAGAGGAAATCGTTGCAGGCGAAGTAAAAGTCGATGACGCCTGAAAGATTGCCGCCGATGAAAAAGACATTATCGGGGAACAGGTCGGCGTGGATGATGCCCTTGGGCAATTCCGCGGGCCAGTGTCGTTCCAGCCAGTCAAGCTCATCGGAAATCTCGCATTGCAGACCGCCGGCGATTACATCGGCTTCGTCGGCAAAGTGCTCGAACAGGGGGCGCCAACCTTGCGGCCCGAGAGCGTTTTCCCGGCGCATCGCGAAGCCGTCGCCGGCAAGGTGAAGGCGCGCCAAATTACGGCCGACCTCGGTGCAATGGGGTGGCTTAGGCCGGCGGATGCAGAAGCCTTCCAGGAAGGTAATGAGGGCGGCCGTTCGCCCGCACAGTGAATTCAGGTTGTTGCCTTCGCGATCGCGGACCGGCAGAGGACAAGAAACATCGTGCTTGGCCAAGTGCTCCATGAGCCCGAGGAAGAAGGGCAAGTCCGCCGTGGCGACGCGCTTTTCGTAGAGTGTAAGGATGAAGGCGCCGTTGGTTGTGTGCAGTATGTAGTTTGTGTTTTCGACGCCCTCGGCGATGCCCTTGAAGGAAAGCAGATCGCCAATGTCATAACGCTCAAGGAACTGAGCGAGGTCGTCGTCGCTGACTTCGGTGTAGACGGCCATCACGGTTCCGCTTGTTGATTGATCTTTCAGCCTGGATTTCGGCAAGCGTCCGGCGGTCAAGCGGCCGGGGCGGTATCGCGAAGCGCGCGGGGAATGTTGAATGCGACATTCTCCTCGGCCGTCGTCACCACCTCGACGGAGGCCTCGTAACGCTCCTTCAGAGCCGAGATGACCTCGTCCACCAGGACTTCGGGTGCCGATGCACCGGCCGTGAGACCTATGGTGCCACCGGATGGCGGCAGCTCATTCCAGGGAATGTCAGATGCGCGCTGAACAAGGTAACCGGAGGGACATCCGGCCTTCTCGGCGACCTCTACGAGACGCATCGAATTGGAGCTATTGGGTGCGCCGACGACGAGCACAACGTCACATTCCCCGGCGATCTCTTTGACGGCGGCCTGCCGGTTGGTGGTGGCGTAGCAGATGTCTTCCTTCGCCGGACTGAGAATGGAGGGGAACCGCTGCCGAAGACGCTCAACAATCTCAGCGGTGTCGTCGACGGATAGTGTGGTCTGCGTCGTAAACGCAAGTTTCTCCGGGTCAATCGGCTCGAATGCGTCCGCGTCGGCGACGGTTTCAATCAGCGTGACAGCCCCATCCGGTAATTGTCCCATGGTGCCCACAACTTCCGGGTGCCCGGCATGCCCGATGAGAAGCGACTGATATCCTGCATCATATTGACGCCGAGCTTCAAAGTGGACCTTGAACACCAAAGGGCAGGTGGCATCGAGAACGAACATGTTGCGCAATTTTGCGGCTTCCGGCACGGACCTGGCAACGCCGTGTGCTGAAAATATCACAGGCTGGTCAGTGTCTGGTATCTCACTGAGTTCATCCACAAAAATGGCGCCTTTAGATCGCAGAGAATCAACGACATAACGGTTGTGCACGATCTCATGCCTGACATAGACGGGCGCACCGAACTTTTCGAGAGCCAGCTCGACGATCTTGATGGCTCGGTCTACGCCAGCACAGAAGCCGCGCGGGGCCGCCAACAGGATCTTTAGTGGGGGGCGCTCGTTACGATCAATCGTCCGTGCCGGGGCTGCGTTTGTGTTCATTGTCGATCGGCCTCGATTTCCGGGCATTGAGGTCTGGTTGGCTCATTCGGGCACTTTTTGGATACCCTTGGGGGTGCTAGGCTTTGAGTCGGATTATGGCAACACGTCAGCATAAGACGTGTCGGGGGATGAACAAATGGCTCCGTTCGCGGCAGTCGAAGTATGGGGGCTCGCAGAGCAACATGCAACGCACTGAGCTGGGGGTTTCTGGGTTCTGGGCAGACAGACCGTTGCGCAAAAAGCAATCGGTTGTCGCTTGCGCATTTGCGGCGATCGCAGCCTTTGGTCTTTCGGGATGCAGTATACCATCTCTGTCAACGGGCTTCGGTTCGAGCATTCTCGGAGGCGGTACGGAGCAGACCAAAGTCGCCGGCGTTTCCGAAGAACAATTGCTTTCGGCGGCAAAGGCCGACGCGAACGGTGCTACCGGTGCGTTGTCTACGGGTGGCATCGCGCATGGATGTCCGAAATTCGTCCCGAAGGAACGCCACCGTCACATTACGATCTATGAAGACGGCCGGATCGGCGATGGTCTGGCGGTGAAGCACCGCGGCGAAATCACCAAAACGGCACGTGAGTGCATCGTCCAGCCGGGGCGTGTGACGGTCAAATACGGTTTCTCCGGTCGGGTCTTACTTGGTCCGCGCGGACAGACCGGACCGGCAACATTTCCCGTCAAGGTTTTCGTGACGGATTCAAACCGGCAGGAGGTCGTGGCCGACACAATGCAGGTCGCCGTTGATCTGAATCTCGATCGCCCCATCAGCTATTTCTCGGCAGTGCGGATCATCGCCTTTGACGTTGCGCAGGGTGCGCGCCCGGGCGAGTACAAGATGCACGTCGGCTTCGAAAAACAGGCTCCTGGTGGAGCGAGCTGACTCCGGCAAGCAGAACGGCCTATCGAGGCAATGCAGTCCAATAAGAAAGGGCGGGACCTTCCAGGTGCCCGCCCATTTTCTTGGACATTCGCATTTTTCGAGCAGCCGCCCAAACGCAGCGGTGTCAGTTCAGGCGCGTGCCGAGTGACTTGATGCTCTGGTCGATAAGGTCGTTGCCCTTGTCTCCGGTGACCTTCTTGCTGACGACTTTTTCGGCAGCAGAAATGGCGGCATCGATGGCCGAAGATTTGACCTCGCTAACGGCCTGAGCTTCGGCGCGGGAGATCTTGTCCTCGGCGAGCTTGGTGCGGCGCTCAAGGCTCTCTTTGAGCTTGACTTCGGTTTCCTTTTCGAGGGCTTCGGCTTCGCGGCGGGCCTGGTCGATGATGCCCTTGGCTTCTTCCTCGGCCTCGCGCGCCTTCTTTTGATACTCGGTCAACAGCGCCTGGGCTTCTTCGCGAAGGCGCCGGGCCTCATCAAGTTCGCTGCGGATGCGATCGGCGCGATCATCGAGACCCTTCGCCATCATGCCGGGTACGCCTAGGTAGACCAGGATGCCGCAAAAGATGAGGAAGGACACTAGGACCCAAACTTCGGGGTTGTCGATTATGGCCTGCATGTCGGGTATCCTCAGCCTTTGCTCAACGCGGATCGAATGTCGGCGGGAGACACGTCGGAATCGATGAGCTGTTTGACAACGGCTCCGGCGACGTCGGTGGCGATCTCATCGACGCTGGCTAGCGCCTTGGTCCGCGTGTCCTGGATGCGCTTTTCGGCATCCGCGATTCTGTCGTGTATCTCCGCGTCCACGACCGCCTGACGCTTGGCAACCTTTGCATCCAGCTTGTCGCGCGTTTCGCGTGCGATCGCCCCGGCGTTCGAACGTGCGTCGCTGAGGGCTTTCTCGTAATCTGCGAGCGCCTTGTCGGTATCCGACTTGAGACGCTCTGCGGTATCGAGGTCGCGTTGAATGCGCTCGCGGCGTTCCTCAATGACTTCGCCAATGCGGGGTAGAGCGATGCGCGACATCAACACGTAGAGCAAGGTGAATGTGAGCGCGAGCCATACAAGCTGAGGCGCGAAGGTCTCTGTGTTGAATGGTGGAAACTTACTTTCCGCGCTGCCGCCGTGTGCGCCTGTCGACGTATGGACGTCTTTGTGTGCGCCGTCAGCGCCACCGATTTTGTTTGTCTCAGCCATGGCTCGCCGGAATCAGTGATTTCACATCAAGAGGCGAGGCCGGCCCTAACAGGGATGCCTCGCCGATGGGTCTTGCTTTGGTACTGAGCTGACTAGACCGCAAACAGCAGAAGCAGTGCGATGAGCAGCGAAAAGATGCCAAGCGCTTCGGTCAGCGCAAAGCCAAGCAGCAGCGTCCCGCGCTGGCCGTCGGCAGCCGAAGGGTTGCGCAATGCGCCCGAGAGGAACTGGCCGAACAGGGTGCCGAGACCGATGCCGGCGCCGGCCATGCCGAGGCAAGCGATGCCGGCACCGATGTATTTGGCTGCTTCTGGATCCATTTTAGAGCTCCTTGGTTTGTCGTGTTCGCAATATCCAAATTTGCGACGGTTAGAATTGCCGGGCCAGGCTGCACATCAGTGTGCGCCGTGCACGGCGTCGTTAAGGTAGATACAGGTCAGAACCGCAAACACGTAGGCCTGCAGGACCGCGACCAGAACTTCAAGCGCGGTGAGCGCAACCGTCAAAGCAAGCGGCAGTGGAGCCAGCAGCGCCCAAAAACCCGCGCCAAGGAGAAGGCCGACGAAACCGGCGAAAATCTTCAGGGCGATATGTCCTGCGAGCATGTTGGCGAATAGACGGACGGAAAGGCTGATGGGTCGGGAGATGAATGAGATGATCTCGATCGGGACCAGTATCGGCAAGAGCACCGCGGGAACTCCGGAGGGCACAAACAGACCGAAGAAGCCAAGACCGTGCTTATAGAGGCCGTAGATGATGACAATCGATATGACGAGCAGCGCTAGAGCCGCGGTTACCGCGATGTGGCTTGTTACTGTGAAGGTAATGCCGGGGATCGGAATCATTCCGAGCAGGTTCACGACCAGAACGAACATGAACAGCGAGAACACCAGCGGGAAAAACTGCATGCCCTTTGGGCCTACGTTCTCGCGCACGGTGTTGGCGACGAATTCGTAAATGAGCTCGGAGATCGACTGCAAGCGGGTCGGAACCAGCGAGCGACCGCCCGTTGAAAAGTACAAGAAGCCGAAGATCAGTCCCAGACCCACCAGCATATAGGCGCCGGAGTTGGTCAGTGAGGCGTCGATACCGAATAGGTCGATCGGGACCAATTCCTTGATCTCGAACTGTTTGATCGGACTGTGGTCATGACCGTCTGCTGCCACGGATTTTCCCTCAACCTCTATCGTCTTCAATGTCCGGGACCGAAGGCCCCTTAGCGGGGTCGGAAGGACCGGTCTTCATCTTCATTCCAGTTCGCACCACATTCAGCATTCCCGCGGCGGAGCCGAGCAGGAAGAATATGATGAACATCAGCGGCCAACTCTTCACGCCGAACACGGTTGGCATCAGGTAGGTATCCAGATACCAGCCGATTGCGGCGCCTACGACGATCCCACCGATCAACTCCGTCGACAGTCTTAGCGCACGGCCCATGACTTCGTTACTTGCACTTTTGCCCGAGCCGCGAGACGAGCCTTGGTCCGGCGCAGCCGTGCGTGCCTCTTCAAGCCTGCGGCCGATATCGGCAGAACGCCGCTTGATGTCGTCTCTTTCTTGCCGGCTGATCTCGCCGTCGCGTTGGTCGGGGCCCTCGCCTGCAGGTGACATTTACGGAAGCCTCAACGGCAGATTCGGGCTGGGAATTCGGCGGGTGTCGTGATGCGGCGGACCATAGAGTCGGCCCTTAGGGGTGTCAAGAAAGCCGCCCTGCGACAAAGGTTTGTGGCTTGGACCTCACCTGACTATCGTCAGTATAGTGCCAGTGTCCGGTTTGAGGTTTGCTGGCGTCGATTTGCGAGACGATGTCCGAGTGCTTACTACTTTTGTCGACGTGCGGTCCCAACTCCTCGGCAGGCGCACTGTGCTTACTCGACGAAAAGACGAAGGCCTTATTGGCTCGAGCGTATGAGTCGTGCCGGTTCTGCCGCCGCATTTCGAAGCGGATTTCAACGATTGCTTTATACACTCCTGGTACGTTGATGGTCGTGTGCGCATTGACCGTATGCAAATTGATGCAATTCTCTACATGATCGGCGACTGGGGGCTCGGCCATGATTGATATGGGCACGTTTATCGTCGTGGCGCTGGCAGCCGTGCTTGTCATGGTTGGCGCACTCGCCTGGATGGTTGATGCCGGGTTGAGCGAGAAAGACAAAGTGCGAGCGCGGTACGGCCTGTTCGCTATGTTCGCCGCAGTCTTTGGCTTGTTCTTTCTGATCGAGGACGACAGCGAATTCATTTATGGCGACTGGGAACGCACCAAGAAAGAACGTGGTGAGCAGGGTGGTCAGGCATCAGGCGGCGGCGGCGGCGGCCCTGGCGGCGGCCGTGCTGGCAGCGGTGGCGGCGGTGGTGCCCCTCCGGAGGAAAAGCACATGGCCGGCGGCGATGAGGGCGAGCCGGGGGAGGAGCAGACAGGAGGCGGTGCTTCGCTCCAGGATTGTCCCAAATGCCCAGTGATCGTGCCGATCAGGGCGGGGCAGACCATGATCGGCTCAACCGCGACCGCGTCGCTGAAAGGCGCGAAGCTCGGGCCGGCAAGAAACGTCGCCATCAGCCGTGATTTCGGCATCGGGAAGTACGAGGTCACGGTCGAGGAATTCCAAGTTTTCGTTAATGAATCCTCTTACAGGCCCGGCAGATCATGTCGCGTGGCCGGCAAACCTAAGAAGAAGGGGCATTTCCTTCGTCCGGGTTTCAGACAGAACCGGATGAGCCCGGTCGTCTGTGTCACCTGGAGGGACGCAAACCATTACGTCGATTGGCTCAGCCGTAAGACCGGAGCTGTCTACCGGTTGCCAACGGAAATCGAGTGGGAATATGCAGCGCGAGCGGGTGTCACAGGCGCTTATCTCGAGGACGGGCCGCCGAGCGGTGAGCTAGCGAATTTTGCAGACAAGAACCGGCGCGGGGCCCGGCGCACGTTGCCGGTCGGCCGATATGCGGCAAATGGCAACGACATGCACGACGTTCACGGCAACGCATGGGAGTTAACGTCGGACTGCTGGTCGAATGGTTACCTCAGCAACTCGAGCTCCGCACGATCGAACAAAGCTGACTGTTCGCGGCGAGTCGCCAAGGGCGGAGGTTGGTTCAGCTCAGCGGAGCATCTCAACCTTGCGATTCGCGTTGGGGTGAAGAGTGATTTCGCGAACAACGGTTTGGGCTTTCGCGTCTTGCGCGAAGGTAGCCTGCAAAGCGCGGCCAAGTCTCGTCCCACGAAGGCCGCTTCCGACACGGCGCGACAGCAACAGAATGCGCAACCAATCGACAAGCCGCCAATTCGATTGGCGGCTCGCGAGAAATAGGCAGCGCTATTCAGGCTTCTTGGTTCTTCAAAGCGTGAAGCAGGATCTTGCGCATTACGCTTGGCACCGCCGCGTCTTCAAGCTTGTGGCGGCTGATCCAAGAACAGCGGTCGGGCTCGGCCCAAAGGTGCAAGCTGGATTCGACCGGGACAATCGCAAGGTGGACCTGCAGGTGCAAACGAAAGTGGGTGAAGGTGTGGGTGATGACGCCTGGGACCGCCCACCACTCGCTGGCCACGGGGACTGTTCGCAAAGCCTTCTTGAGTGTCGTTTTCGCCGTGAGCCAGTCGGTCGACGGGACTTCAAGCATGCCGCCAAGAAGGCCAGCTGGCGGGCGGCGGCGCATTAGGACGCAGCCATCCTCCCGTAGCGCCACAAACGCGTGAGCGTGGCGATTGGGACGTTCGGGCTTAGGTGCCTTGCGTGGCAATTCCGACGCGATGCCCCTGGCGCTGGCATGGCAATCGGGCTGCAGCGGGCAGGTGAGGCACGACGGGCTTCTTGGCGTGCAGACCGTGGCACCGAGATCCATCATGGCCTGTGCAAAATCGCCGGGCCGGTCGCCCGGGACCATGCTTGCGGCAAAGCGATGTATCTCGGGCTTTGCGCTGGGCAGTGGAAGCTGCAACGCAAACAACCGAGCGACCACGCGCTCAATGTTTCCATCGACAGGCGCGGCTTTCTCGCCGAACGCGATGGCGGCGATGGCGGCGGCCGTGTACGGACCTATCCCTGGCAGTTTGAGCAGTTCCTTTTCGGATTTGGGAAAGCGACCGTTGTAGTCTTCGGTGACAACCCTTGCGCATTTGTGGAGATTGCGGGCGCGGGTGTAGTAACCGAGGCCCGCCCAGGCCGCCAGGACATCGTCCAGGTCGGCGGCCGCAAGCTTGGTCACGGTCGGCCAGCGACGGAGAAAGTCGCGGTAGAAGGGGATCACCGCCTTGACCGTGGTCTGCTGCAGCATGATCTCGCTCAGCCAGACATGATACGGCTTGGCGCGCTTGCCTGGGGGGCTGCGCCAGGGCAGTTCCCGGCGTTCGGCATCATACCAGTTGAGCAGGCGTTCGACCGTGGCGGGGCCGGCTGGCCGTAACGGCAGTTGTTTTTGTGCAACAGTGCTCATCGGGCCCTCCGGGCGACCGGCGCGAATCATTAAGGAAATGGTAACCCTATGTGCTGTTCCTGGAAACGCGCAGGAACTAACGCCAGATCGCGAGCGGAACGATGCAGCGCGGATCGCATTGCCATGGAAGACAACGTGAGGCCTTAGCCCGCCAGGTCGCGGCGCGGCGCAGCGAGATTCTGCGCGGTGCGGCTCGCGGCCGCCGGAACGCAAATATTGGCCGGTCGGTCGGCAGCTTCGTGCCGAGTCTGGCGCAGAAGGCCTTTGAGAAATTTGGGTTCTCGACGGTGGCGCTGCTGACAGAATGGCCGGCGATTGTTGGACAGGAGCTTGCCGGCTGCACGCTTCCGGAGCGGCTCAAATGGCCGCGCAAGGCGAATCCCAGAGGCGAGGCGCAAGGTGACTCGGAGGCGGGCTGCGAAGGGCGCCCCGGGGCAACACTGGTGGTCCGCGTGGAGCCTTCGCGGGCGCTCGAAGTACAATATGGCGCCGCACAGATCATTGAACGCATCAATAGCTATTTTGGGTACAGAGCCGTCGCTGAGCTGCGCCTGCAGCAGTTGGCGATCAATGCCGATCGCAACGACCAGGCCGCGCCTCAGCAAGAAGTCGCCGCTACCGGTGACGCAGATACAGCGGCGTCAAGTGACGACACGCTGCTTTCCGGCGTTCTCGACGAGAGGCTGCGCGACTCGTTGCAGCGACTGCAGGCGGGGATTGTTGGCCAACAACGGTAGTCTAGCCGTAGATTGGCCGGGATTTCGGTTGCCAAAGTGCAACCCCCATAGTTTCACAAACCATTCAGTTGCTATTCACAGAGAAATTGCCTTAATCGGTCCAGTTCGGTGGTTTACGGGGATTTTTTGAGTTTACTCCGGGCACCCTTGAAGCATTCACTGTCAGTAGGAGCTGCACCTTGCCTAAGCAAAACCAGCCCATGGGCTATTCTTTCCTCAGCCGCCGCCATCTGCTTGCTGGCTCCGGCGCGATGATTGGTGCCGCCAGCCTGGGCGTTGGCTTGCCGGCGCAAGAGGCCCAAGCTGTTGAAGTGTCGAAGCTAATGGCAGACAACGGCCTGCCGGTGCTGTCTGCCGGACCGGATGATGCCAAGGTCACGATCGTTGAGTATGCCTCGATGACGTGTCCGCACTGTTCTCGTTTCCACAACGACGTCTATCCGAAGCTCAAGGAAAAGTACGTGGATACGGGGAAGGTACGGTTCGTATTCCGGGAATTCCCACTCGACAAACTGGCACTTGCCGCCTCCATGCTGGCGCGCTGCGCGGGTGACGGAAAAGCGATGCCGATGGTCTCGGTGCTGTTCTCCAAGATAGACGACTGGGCGTTTGTGCGCGGTAATCCCGTACCGGCTCTGCTGGAGATCGCAAAGCAGGCAGGTTTTACCGAGGAAAGCTTCAATAAGTGCCTGCAGGATCAAGCGTTGATCGATAAACTCGTTCAGCAGAAGAACGTCGCGGCCAAGGATTTCAACGTGACTTCGACGCCGACATTCTTCATCAACGGTGAGAAGCTGCAGGGAGCTCCCACCGTCGAGAACTTCGCCAAGGCTATTGATCCGCTGCTGGCCGGGGGCTAGGGCACGTTTCTGGGGGAAGGCGATTGCAGGACTGTTTCCGTCGGGTGGGTTTGGCCGTTGTCGCGATGGTCGTTGCGGTTGGCATCGCTGGTTGCTCCAGCGATCAGCTGCTGCAGACCAACTCCTTGACGGTCGAACCTGCGAAGGCAACTGGCGGCGCGTACGCCACCGGTAATACACAGTCCGAAGCGCCGCCGTTCAATCCGTTTCGCGACAGGAGTACAGAAGACTACGGCCGCCGCGAAGTTATCTCCCAGCCGACCCTTGATGACGTTATGAAGGTTGGCGCGCTGCCGGAAATGGCGCTTGGCAGAACGGACGCACCCGTTACCGTCGTGAAGTACGCCTCGCTCACCTGCCCACACTGCCGGCGCTTCCAGCTGAAGGTGTTTCCCACTTTCAAGCGCGAGTATATCGATACCGGCAAGGTGCGTTTCATCATCCGTGAATTTCCGATTGGGCGCTCATCTGGGAATGCGACGATTGCATTGAGATGCGTGTCCGCCTCCAAATACTTCACTCTTTATGACAAGTTCTTACGACAGCAGGCCCGCTGGGTGTCCCAGGAAGTCAGGCTGGACAAAATTCATGCAGTTGCCTCCCAGGTTGGGTTATCCCGCTCCCAATTTGACGCCTGCCTCAAGAATCAGGACTTAATCCAGGGTCTGAAGTGGGTTAAGGATCGTGGCCGTACGCTCGGGATTATTGGGACGCCCAATTTCTTCATTCAAAACAAGCTGGTGAAGAAGGTTTTGAATATCGAGGATCTCAGGCTTCTCATCGATACCGAATTGGGCACTCGCAAAACCATAGTCGCGAACTGATCAAACTTGCTTCGAGTTTGAAAGTAACTCCGGTGAATCGAGATTCGCTGCGCGCCAGGGTGGAGCCACTAGCATGCACCTGAGCCGTTTAAGGCTCGTCGGTTTCAAATCATTCGTCGAGCCGACGGAACTTGTTATTTCCCGCGGGCTGACCGGTGTGGTCGGGCCGAACGGGTGCGGCAAATCCAATCTCCTGGAAGCGCTTCGATGGGTGATGGGCGAGAGCTCCTACAAGTCGATGCGCGCTTCGGCCATGGATGACGTGATCTTCGCTGGAACGGCAGTGCGGCCGCCGCGAAACACGGCTGAAGTCACGCTGTTCATCGATAACAGCGAACGGCTCGCGCCGGCCGAGTACAATGATGCCGAACAGATTGAGATCAGCCGCCGCATTGAGCGGGAAGCAGGCTCCGCTTACCGGATCAACGGACGCGAGATACGGGCGCGCGACGTTAAGGTTCTATTCGAGGATGTCGCAACGGGGGCACGATCCCCGTCGTTGGTCAGGCAGGGCCAGATCGCCGAGATCATCAATGCGAAGCCGGAAGCCCGTCGGCGCATTTTGGAGGATGCGGCCGGTGTCGCCGGTTTGCACTCCCGCCGCCACGAAGCCGAACTCAGGCTGAAGGCCGCCGAAGCCAATCTTGCCCGCCTTGATGATGTTGTGGGCGGCCTCAATCAGCAAATCGACTCGTTGAAGCGGCAGGCCCGCCAGGCGCGCCGTTACCGCACGATTTCAGATCAGATCAGCAAAGTCGAAGCGTTGGCACTTCATCTTGCGTGGCGGTTGTCTCACGAAGCCGTGGAGGACGAGGAAGCCCTGCTGCGGGGCGTGCTCGAAAAGCTGGGTGAGGCTGCAACCGCCGAAGCACAGGCGCTCCGAATGGAAGAGGACGTGAGCGAGCGGCTGCAGCCGCTGCGTGACTCCTTGGCGGAGCGAGCGGCGGCGGCGGCGCGGATCCGTCACGAGCTGGAGGCCTTTGAGCGGGAGGCCGAGCGGCAGGCTCAGCTCGGAGATGAACTCAAGGCGCGGGTGGAGAGCTATCAACGCGACCAGAACCGCGAACAGCAAATGCACACGGAAGCCGTTGAGACGGTCACCCGTCTTGAGGCTGAGATTGTCACCCTGGAAAGCGCCGAAGCGGGGTTTGAAGCCGCCGAACGTGAAGCGCAATTGCAATGTGAAAGCGCACAAGCTTCTCTGCAGGAGGGCGAAGCCCAGCTGACCACGGCGACAACAACGTTGGCGAACGAAACCGCCCGCCGTGCCGGTTTAGAGCGCAGGCTAGAGGAGCGGCGCGCAGGTGTTCAGCGCCTCGAGCAACAAGTTGCCGCGCTTGCCGAGGAAGCCGTGGAGATCGGCGGCTGCGAGGCGTTGAGCGAGGAGCGGGCCTCCGCCACGGATCTGCGCAGCAAACTGGAAAACCGGCTTGAGGCTGTCGAAAACGACGTATCGGATGTCGAGGAGCGTGTGCGAGTCTGTGTGACGGCTCTGGATAACACCCGCGAGTTGGCGCAGGAAACGCGGTTGCATTCGAACGCTTTGCGGACCGAGCGCGAGACTTTGGCGCGGTTGCTGGGGCCCTCGCACTCCGGAGAGTTTCCCGCTCTCATCGATGCCATCAAGGTTGCGCCGGGATATGAAACGGCTCTCGGTGCGGCGCTTGGTGATGATCTTGATGCTCCGGCCGACGAAGGATCGGCGCTGCACTGGCGGCTGATCGACAGCGGAGCCGACGAGGATCCGAACCTTCCAGCAGGTGTGCAAAGTCTAGCTGAGTTTGTCCAGGCGCCACCGGAGTTGGCGCGGCGGCTGAAACAGACCGCCATTGTGGAGCGCAAGAATGGCCGGCAGCTGCAGATGCAGTTGCGTCCTGGCCAACGGCTTGTCAGCCTCGAGGGTGACCTGTGGCGCTGGGATGGATTTGTTGCCGCGTCGGAGGGTGTATCGGCGGCAGCGAAGAGGTTGGAACAGCGCAACCGGCTTACGGCGCTCGAGCAGGAAGAGGCCGAGACGGCCGGTGATCTCGAAATGCGTGAGGTGGCCCTGGCAGAGGCACAACAGGAGCTGCAGACTGTACAGGCGACAGAGCGCGAGCTCCGTTCGGCCTGGCGGCAAACGCAGGGCGAATTGGGGAGCGTTCGCGGGGCTCTGTCGGATGTCGAGCGCAGGATCGCCGAAACGGAAAACAAGCTGGCGGCGATTGCCGGTGCAAAGCAGCGCTCAGAAGCTGAATTGAACGACATGCGCGACAGCGTCGCGGAGTCCGAGGCGGCACTTTCGGAATTTGGTGAAGGCCGCATTGATGAGCTGGAAGCCGGTTGGCAGACGGCGCAGGAGCTGGCCCGGACGCTTCGTGCGGCCGCCGCTGAAAAACGTGCCGAACTCAACGCGCTGCATGCCACGCGGGACGAACGACAGAAGCGTATCGCCGGCCTTCGGGAGGATGTGAAGCGATGGCAGGAGCGTGCGGAGGCCGCCGTCCAGCACATCGACGCTTTGCGCGAAAGGATCGCGAAGGCCTCAGGCCAGCTTGATGAGCTTGCGGATCTGCCCGAGAAAACCGCAGCGCGGCGTCAGAAGCTGTTGCATGCCGCAAGTGAGGCCGACGCGCAGCACAAAACCGCCGGAGACTTGCTGCAGGAGGCCGAAGGCGAGGCGAAGTTGGCGGTCGATGCACTGCGCGCAGCACAGGCGGCGGTGGCGGCTGCACGCGAGGAGCGTGCGGGTAGCGAAGCCCGGCTTGAAGCACAGCTGCAGCGCCGTGCCGACGATGAACGACGCATCCGTGAAGTCTTCGATACCGACCCTCAGTCGTGCCTGACTCTGGCGGAACTGCCAGAGGCGGCTGAGCTGCCTCCTTTCGAGGATGTCGAGCGCAGACTGCTGCGATTGCGGGCGGACAGAGAGCGGCTCGGCGGCGTCAACCTGCAGGCCGACGAGGATCTGCAGCGCATCAGCGAGCAAGTGGAGCAAATTGAAGCCGAGCGGACCGACGTGCAGCAGGCCATTGATAAGCTGCGCCATGGTATCGGACAGCTCAACCGTGAAGGCAGGCGGCGCATCAACGAGGCGTTTGATATCGTCAACGGGCACTTCGGGCGCTTGTTCGAGACACTGTTCGGGGGAGGCGAGGCACGCCTGCAGATGATCGAGTCGGCCGAGGATCCCTTGGAGGGCGGACTGGAGCTCATCGCCAAGCCGCCCGGCAAAAAACCCGCAACACTGTCGCTGCTGTCGGGAGGCGAGCAGACCCTGACTGCTTTGGCGTTGATCTTCGCCGTATTCCTGACGAACCCGTCACCGATCTGTGTGTTGGACGAGGTTGACGCTCCGCTTGACGATGCCAACGTCGACCGCTTTTGCACATTGATGGAAAGCATGGCCGAAGACACGTCGACTCGATTTTTGGTCATCACTCACCACCCCATGACGATGACGCGCATGAACCGCCTGTTCGGTGTCACCATGGCCGAGAAAGGTATCTCGCAGCTGGTGTCGGTGGACCTGGAAACAGCGCAGGGCTTCCGCGAGGCGGGCTAGCTGGGTCCTGCCGTTATTGCCCGCTGTTCATCCTCTTACTACGTCTCGTCGATTTCGTCGCGCACCTGCGCGTAGGCGATGACCGCGAACAGGACGGTGCCGCCTGTTACGTTGCCAATCAGGGTGGGAAGGAAGAACGAAAACACGACCGCGGCCATGCCGGTGTGACCTTCGAAAACAAGGAACAGAGCTTCGACCGAACCGGCGATGACGTGGGTGAAATCTCCCGCCGATATCAGGTAGGTCATCAATGTAATGACAATGAACTCATTACCCTCCGATGACGGCAGCATCCACACCAGCGCGGCAATGAGCCAACCGGCCATGATGCCGGCAAGGAACTTCTCAATTGCTGGTTTCTGCATCATTTGCGTGGAGATCTCCGTGACGGCGTCGTGCACTTCCGTGCCCAGCACCCCGGTGTAGGAGATAAATGCCGCGAAGATCGCACAGCCGACGACATTGGCGCTCAAAACGATGGCCCAAAGCCGGAGCAAAATGAGCCACCACACGGACTTGCCGTGCTGCATGGCGGGCAGGACGGCCGTCAGCGTGTTTTCGGTGAACAGTTGCTGGCGTCCGAGGATCACGATCAAGAAGCCGACGGAGTAGCCGGCGCTATCGACCAAGGGAGTCCAGGATGCTTCGGGTAGGTGCGCCGCCAGAATCGCCTTGGCAACAACGGAGAAGCCGATCGACAAGCCGGCGGCGACGCCAGACCACCAAAGCGCTGGGAAGCGGCGGAGTAACTCCTTGTCGCCTTCGCGTCGGATGATGTCGAAAACGGCGGCGGCGCGAAGACGCTTGTGCTCAACTTCGACCGCGATGGGTTCGTCGGAGACCGAGCCGGTGGCCTTGTGTTCGAGTGGGTTGTCTTGATTGTCGCGAGGCTTGGCCATGGCTTCCACTCTGAAAAATACATCAAGCAATAGTCGGGCGTCGCCGTCGGCAGACGTTCAATCTGGTCGCCACCTACCGGCGCAATCAGGTTGCCATGGACGATGTGATCTCGGCTAGCCGGCAATCTTGGAGAAGTCGGCGACGGCATGAGTCGCCGTGCGGATCTCGGAGAGAAGCTTGAGGCGGTTTTCGCGCAGAGCCTTATCGGGGGCATTGACTGTGACGTCTTCAAAGAACTTGTCGACGGGGGCGCGCAATTCCGCGAGAGCGCGCATGGCGCCTTCGAAATTCTCGACGTTGATGGCGGCCTCGGTATCGAACTTCACCTTGGCGATTGCTGCTGCCAATGCACGTTCTGCAGGCTCGGACAGGAGTGGGCCTTCTGGGTCGCCTTCGTAGGGGCGATTGTCTTTCTTCTCCTCGATCGCGAGGATACTGGTGGCGCGTTTGACGCCGGCCAGAAGGTTGGCGCCATCGTCGGTTTCGAGGAAATCGGTGAGTGCCTCGACGCGCTTGACGATGAGGGCGATGTCGTCCTGGCCGGGGAGTGCAAAAACGGCGTCGATCAGGTCATGGCGCCGGCCTTCGTCACGCAAGTGGACCTTCAGGCGGTCGGCGAAGAAGGTGAGCAGGTCGTCGATGATCGCCGTGGTTTCCGGTGCTACACGATGTTGCTGGGCAAACAGTTCAACGCTTCTGGTGATTTTCCTTGTAAGGCTGAGCCGGAGATCGTTGTCCAAGGCGATGCGGATCACTCCCAAGGCCGCTCGGCGCAGCTGATAGGGGTCGCCGGAGCCCGTTGGTTTCTCGTTGATGGCCCAAAAGCCGACAAGTGTGTCGAGCTTGTCGGCAAGTGCGACGGCGAGGGCGGTCTGGTCGCCTTCTTCCTCCAGCGGTACGGTGTCTGACGGGCCCTTGGGCTTGTAGTGCAGCTCGATGGCACGGGCGATGTCGGGTTTGATCCCGCCCCTTTCGGCGTAGTAGCGGCCCATCAGTCCCTGCAACTCAGGGAACTCGCCGACCATTTCCGAGACGAGATCGGCCTTGCACAGTTGCGCGGCGCGGCGCGCTGACTCCGGGTCCGCATCGACAGCGCCGGCGATCTTATAGGCCAGCTCGGCGATGCGTTCGACGCGGTCCTTTTGGGTGCCGAGTTTGGCGTGGAAGGTGATACCCTCAAGGTCGGAGGCCATTTCGTCGAGGGGGCGTTTGAGGTCCTGGTCCCAGAAGAATTTCGCGTCGCTCAATCGTGCGCGAATAACCTTCTCGTTGCCTTCGGTGATCTGCAAGCCATCATCAGCGGCAATGAGGTTCGACACCAGGATGAAGCGGTTGGCGAGCTGGCCGGTCTCGGGATCGCGCAGCGAGAAGCACTTTTGATGCGACTTCATCGAGGTAATAAGGCACTCGGCCGGGACCTCGAGGAAGTCTTCATCGAAGGTGCCCATGAGAGTGACCGGCCATTCAGTGAGGCCGGCATTCTCGTTTAGCAGGGCTTCGTCCTCGACCAGCTCAAGGCCGGCATCTTCGGCGAGCTGGCGGGCGTCTTCAGCTATCATTGCGGCGCGTTCGGTGGCGGGCAGTAGGACCCTGGCGGCCTGAAGTTGGCGCCCGTAATCCTCGAAGTCCTCGACGGTGAATGGCTCGCCGCCATGGAAGCGGTGTCCACGGGTGGCATTGCCAGAGCTCAGACCGGCGATCTCAAAGGGCACAACCTGGCCGTCGAAAAGGCACAGCACCGAGTGCAACGGACGAACCCACTGAAAGTTGCCGGAGCCCCAACGCATGGATTTGGGCCATGGAAACTTCGCGGCGGTTTCCGGTACAATCTCGGCAATGATCTCGGAAGCCGGACGCCCGGGCTTATCGATGCGGGCGACGTAGAAGTCTCCCTTCTTGGGATCGGAGACGACTTCGGCTTGGTCGATAGAGGACAGCCCGGCGCCGCGCAGAAAGCCCTCGATGGCCTTATCAGGTGCACCGACGCGGGGGCCCTTGCGTTCCTCGGCAATGGCCGGCGACATCGGCGGCACGTCCTCGATAACGACGGTGAGCCGGCGCGGCGTGGCGAATGCCTGCCCCTCACCGATTTCAAGCCCTCCCGCTTTCAAACCATTCCCAACAAGGCGCAACAAGTCTTGTGCCGCGCGCGACTGCATGCGGGCAGGGATTTCTTCGGAGAGGAGTTCGAGCAGGAGTTGGGGCATGGCAGGTCGTGGCGCTCCCTTTATTAGGAGCTCCGTTCTAGAGCGTGATTGGCCTTGATGGAAGCGGTCCGTTTGAAACGGACCGCACCATTGCGCCTCCAGCTATCGCGCTCCATTGATCCACACCATTCAACTCGCATTACTGGGCGGGGGCCGGTGCTGCTGTCGTATCGCCCTGGAGACCGGTCTGACCGGGCTCGAAGCCTGTCGGGTAAATCTTATTGACCTCCGTCAGCACCATGTTTCCAACGTCCTCGGCGGCGCCTGTGTATTGCAGATAGCCGAGGCCGACGGCGATCAGGACAACCAGGAACCACCACACCGGGCGCTTCAGAATGAGCGATGCGATGAGCAGCACCGGCAAGACGACGATAGCAATTCCAATCCAATGGTTCACGGACCACCTCCATCGGTTTTGGCCGGACATCACCCTTGGGTGCCGGCGGGTTCTTGAACGCGGAGGATATAACTCCGTCGTTCCGTCAAAGGTATGACACAAAGACGGTGTGTGCTGATATTCCTCCTAACCCTCTGATCGCAATAATGTTTAAGTTGGCCGTCAGCGTTCGGCCTTTGCTGGGGGCACCTTTTTTTGCCTGGTTTGGGGGCGGAAATATAAGTATTTCCAGTGTGCACAATCCGAGAGCGGTGTGTTTTGCGTGGCTCGCATGGGCAGCGCGATGGCGGGACGCCGAGGCTAGGCTGCGCCGCCGCCATCGGATTGTAGCCAGGCGCCGCAACAGGCTTTGGCCAGCTCCCGAACGCGGAGGATATAGCTTTGTCGCTCGGTCACGGAAATGACGCCGCGGGCATCAAGCAAGTTGAAGATGTGAGAGGCCTTGATCGCCTGATCGTATGCGGGCAGCGCCAACAGGTGTTTGTCTCCACCGGTCCCCTTATCCAGCAGTGATTTGCACTCGGCTTCGGCGTCCTTGAAGTGCTGTAAGAGAATTTCGGTGTCGGCGTGTTCGAAGTTGAAGCGAGAGTATTCCTGTTCGGCCTGAAGGAATACATCGCCGTAGGTGATCTTTCGGTCGTCCGTGCGGCCGTTGTAGTTGAGATCATAGACCCGGTCGACGCCTTGGACGTACATGGCGAGACGTTCGAGACCGTAGGTGATCTCGCCTGAAACCGGCCGGCAGTCGTATCCGCCAACCTGCTGGAAATAGGTGAACTGGGTCACCTCCATGCCGTTGCACCAGACTTCCCAGCCCAGGCCCCAGGCCCCAAGTGTCGGGCTCTCCCAGTCATCCTCAACGAAGCGGATGTCGTTTATGGCGGTGTCGATGCCGATGGCGTCAAGGCTTTGAAGATAAACATCAAGGATGTCCAGCGGGGACGGCTTCATGATCACCTGGAACTGGTAATAGTGCTGTAACCGATTGGGGTTCTCACCATAGCGGCCGTCCTTGGGGCGGCGCGACGGCTGCACATAAGCAGCGTTCCAGGGCTTCGGACCCAAGGATCGCAGTGTGGTCGCGGGATGAAACGTCCCGGCGCCGACCTCCATGTCGTAGGGCTGAAGAACGACACAACCCTGAGCCGCCCAGAACTGCTGCAGCACAAGGATCATGTCCTGGAATGATTGCGTCGGCCGCAGCGCGACGGCAGGCGTGTCGGTCACGGGCACCGCCGGTATGGCGCTCTTCATTTGCGCCGCCTGTTTTTCTGATTTTTTCGCCGCCTTGGGCATGTCCGCTCGCGTCGTTGTTTCAAAACGGCAGCACTATACCCATCTGGGCGCCGGCGTCATCAGGGTTGCGGGCGGTATTCACCCGTCTTGGGATCGTGGACCAGGTCGCCAAGATTGCGGACTTCTGGCTTTTCTTCGGCGGTCTTGGCGGTCTTCGTTGCCTTTGGGCCCTGCAGAGCCCGTTGCGCCAAGCGGTAGCCGGCATAGAAACTTGCGCCAATCGCCGCCAGCAGCAGGACTTGCGGTGGCATCGCGGCCTCCTTGAAGGTTAAAGACCGTAGCGGGACCATAATGCGCGGGCTTCGGCCGCCGAAAAGAACTCGTCAGCCAGTCCGGGGCCTGATCCGATCAGGCCGGTCCCTTCCATATTCGACCTTCTTAGCATGTTCAAAAGACCGCCGCGAGACAAGGGGACGACGCGCAGGCGGACTTTGTCACCATGCAATTCCTGCATTTTTGTCCTGAGATCGGTGATGCCGTCGATGAGACCGAGTTCCATTGCTCTGGGGGCCGACCAGAACGCGCCGGAAAAGACCTCCGAGTCGGGAGCCTGAATCCTGGCGCCGCGCCGCTCTTTCACGACGCCGATGAAGGCATCGTGGATTTCTCCGAGAATCTGCGTCAAGCGTTCCACGTCCTCGGGTTTTTCCTTCCTGAATGGGTCGAGCTGGCTTTTGGCGGTGCCGGCGGTGTAGACACGCCGCTCTATGCCAAGCTTGTCGATGGCTTCGACGAATCCGAAGCCGCCTGAGATCGCGCCGATCGAGCCGACGATCGAACAGGCGTCCCCGTATATCTCGTCGCCGGCGATGGCTAGGTAATACCCTCCGGAGGCGGCAACATCGTCGCAGAAAACGTAGATTTTCTTGTCGTGTTTTTCGGCCATCTGGCGCAGGCGTTTGAAGATCAGGCTTGATTGTACGGGGGACCCACCCGGGGAGTTGATGACCACCGCGACGCTTGGCAGGCGTGAAAGTTTGAAGGCACGGTCGATAGCGCCGGCGACGGCGGCCAGAGAAAGCCCCTGGCGCAACGGAGTTGCCATGCCTATGGGACCAGTAAAGCGCAGGACGGGCACGACCGGTCCGCTTGTGAATGGCCACATTAAGTTATTCCCCGCATCTGATTGTTGGAATGTTCTGATGGCGGCAGCGGAGGGCCGTGCCGCGCGGTGATTATCTGTTTTGGTGTAAGGCAGCGAAAGCGGTTTCTTGACATCGCCTCACTGCGTGGTTTTGAGCGGAGCCGCGTGTCTTAGAATAGAATCCAAGCGCGGCGTGAAGCTGTTGCCTTCACCATGGAGAGTGAGGCCTGGCATGAGGGTCAATCTGGTGCGGCGTCCTTTGATGGCTTTGATAATAATTCGGTTGGCGGGTTCGCCCGCGCGTGGATGCAGGGGCAAGACGGTAGCTGCGCCAAAGCGCCCGTCAAGGCTTGAGAGAACCTCAAATAGAGTGTCGGCTTTGTGAATCAAGATCACGGAGCCGTCCGGGCGGAGCATGCGGGCGGCGAAGCGTGCCCAGTCATCAAACGACTGACCATCCTGCAAACCGTGCGACGCTGCCTTCAGGCGGGATTTGCTGTTGGTGCCTGTTCCCGGCGCCATAAACGGAGGATTGGCGACGACGTGTGTGAAGCTCTCATCGGCAAGACCTGCCGCGGCAAGTTGACCGAAGGGTGTGCCGACTGCCCCCCTTATACAGCGGACTCGGGCTTCAAGCCCGTTTCTTTGAATGTTCTTGGCTGCGATATCGCATAATTCCGGTTCACGCTCTATGAGTGTTACACGCAACGAGGCGATCCGGCGGGCCGCGCACAGCCCAACGGTGCCGACACCGGCGCCGAGATCAAGAAGATTTGCAGTCGCCACATCTGTTGCCTCTACGGCTGCTGCGAGAAGCACAGCGTCGATGCCGGCGCGATAGCCGTGTCGCGGTTGCAAAAGCTGGAGTCTGCCGCCCAGGAACGCGTCATCGGATAATCCGGCGGAGGGTGGTTCATCGCGGGCCGGACTGGCGATCGGACGGGGCTCAAGGGTCTTTTTCATCAATCAGCCATTGACCAAGGTCGGCCTCGCGGATAATCCGACGTGCGGCTGTTTCGTATGCGTCTGGGACCAGGAGGCGGCGCGGAAGCACCCCTAGTGATCCTTCTAGGACACTCATGTTGGTGTCCAGTATCACAGCTTTTATGCCGGACTCAGCAAGGATTTTCTCGACATAACTCAAAAGAACCGGGTCGTTCGTCCGTATGAGTTCATGCATGCTGTGCGGCCTGACCCTTAAGTTTCAGATGCGTATGCGGCAAAGAGGCTTTATTGTCCGCCCGGTTCGCCCTCGTATGCACGACAGGACGAAGCAACTCAACTGAGGAATGAACATTGGGCGTAGTAGTCCCGTTCGAAGAATCCCGAGATCCAAATGGTCTAAAACCCCTGCTCGAACTCGTGCGCGAGGACATGGAGGGGATCAACCGGCTGATATTGGACAAAGCTGTTTCCGATGTCGAAATGATACCGGAATTGGCGCATCACTTGATTGATTCAGGTGGCAAGCGTCTCCGGCCAATGCTGACGATCGCGACGGCGAAAATGGCCGGGTATCAGGGGAAGGAGCATGTCCGGGTTGCCGCGGCCGTGGAGTTCATGCACACGGCGACGCTACTGCACGATGATGTGGTCGACGAAAGTGACTACCGGCGCGGCAAACGGGCTGCGCGTACAATCTGGGGCAACCAGGCCAGTGTTCTGGTCGGCGATTTTCTTCTGGGTCAGGCATTCCGTATGCTGGTCGATGTCGGCTCGTTGCAGGTCCTGAGGATCTTGTCGAATGCGGCGGCGGTAATCGCTGAAGGCGAGGTGATGCAGCTATCGGCCGCCAAAAACCTCGCTACGACCGAGGACGAGTATCTTGGGATCGTGAATGCGAAGACGGCGGCGCTGTTCCTGGGTGCTGCCGAGTCAGGGGCCGCGCTTGCCGATCGCCCCGCCGAGGAACTCTCTGCGCTCAGGTCCTATGGCAAGAACCTTGGTATCGCATTCCAGTTGATTGATGACGCGCTCGATTATTCCGGCGACAGCAAGAACCTCGGCAAGGCCGTTGGTGATGACTTTCGCGAGGGCAAGGTGACACTGCCTGTGATTTTGGCCTTCCGGCGCGGTGGCGAAGGCGAGCGCAATTTCTGGCTGCGCACCATCGGGGAAGGAAAGATCGAGGAGGGTGACCTCGAGCATGCCGTGTCCTTGATCTCGCGGCACGATGCGATCACGGCGACGGTCGAGCGGGCGCGTTCCTATGGCACGGTTGCGCGTGATGCCATGGAGATTTTTAAGGACAGCCGTGAAAAACAGGCGTTGCAAGATGTCATCGGTTTCTGCATCGCGCGAGCGCACTAGGAGCTCGAGTTGCCGAACCGCGTTGGCTTGATCCAGTAGCCGGGGTGTTCCCGCTGAAGTGCCGTGGCAGCAGAGTCGGGCGCATCGAAAACGCCGAAACATGTCGGGCCGGCGCCAGAGAGTCCAGCAAAGCGGCATCCAGGCGCTTCGCGGATGATGCTCAAGGTCTCCTCGATTTGCGGTATTACAGCGGTCGCGGGGGCCAGCAACTGGTTTCCCGACCGCCGCATGAATTCGATGAGTTGGGCTGTGCGGTGTAATGCCTCAGGCGGCGGCGCGGCGCGCACGGGGGCTTGCTTTATCGAGGGTGCTTGGAGCCGCTGAAAGACTTGTGAGGTCTTGTCGGAAGGCACGTCAACCATTGGATTTACAAGCACGCCGCCCAGTGATGGCAACGGCCCTGCCGGTGCCAATTTTTCTCCGACGCCAGTAACCCAGCAGGTTTGGTTGGTGAAGCAGACGGATACATCAGCGCCGAGACTCGCAGCAAGTGACGTCCACTCAATGCCGGCAGCGAGTTCCGGGTTGGCTTGCTGAACGGCTCGCAAGACGGCGGCGGCGTCGGCTGATCCCCCGCCTATGCCAGCAGCAACGGGGAGGTGCTTTTCAATGTCGATGGCGCCGAGTTTCAATCTTGGTTCGGCGTCCGCGAGAAGTTGGAGTGCCCGCCTGACGATGTTCTCGCCGACGATCGCAGAGGCGAAGGGGCCGCTGACGGTAACGCCGACCGGTTTGCCAACGTCGAGCCTTACGATGTCATAGGCGTCGTCGGCAAAAGTAATCAGGCTAGCGATTTCATGATACCCGTCCGCGCGCCGGCCCAACACCTCGAGTGTTAGGTTGATCTTCGCGCGTGCTCTATTCGCAATCACATCGAGCTGTGCCGGGTTATCATTTGTTTCGGCGCCGTGGTATGGGGACCGGCTTCTCTTCAGAACGCGAAGAGTTCGTTGCCTCTAGCTCCGGCTCCAATGTCGTGGCTCGATCAGCCAGAGCCTGTCGTTTGACCGGCAGACCCTCAGCCAGCTTGGTGCGAATGGTTCCAATGAGCTCGGGTTCTGGATTGAGGCTCAAGGCCTGATCCCATTGGAAGCGGGCTTCACGAATTCGTCCCACCTGCCAGTAGGCATCACCAAGGTGGTCGTTGAGAACCGGGTCCTCGGGGCGCAGCTCAACGGCTCTTTCCAAGTACTTTACGGACTTTGGAAAACTGCCAAGCCGGTAATGTGCCCAACCGAGACTGTCGACGATGTATCCGTCATCCGGCTTCAGAGAAACGGCCTTTTCAATGAGCTTCAGGCCGCGGCGCAGATTGATGTTCTGGTCAATCCAGGAATAACCAAGATAGTTGAGCGTGAGCGGCTGATCGGGATCGAGATCGAGTGCCTGCTTAAGATCGGCCTCGGCCTGCTTCCACTTCTTGATGCGCTCGTAACAGGTGCCGCGCGAATAGAAGTAAACCCAATCCTTCTTCTTGGGCTCGTCGATCAACTCAATGGCTTTGGTGTAATAGACGATCGCCTCTTTGTAGCGCTTACGGGCGCGCATAATATTGCCGAGGGCATCATAGGGCTTAATGCTGGTCGGGTTGGCGGCGGCGACCTGCTCCAGGAGCGTCTTGGCGTCCTCAACGCGTTCCAGCTCATTGAGATTGAAAGCCTTGCGGATGTCGATTGCGAGCTGAAGCGGTGAACCCGTTGGAATTTGATTGTAGACGTCGATCGCTTTCTCGTAGCGCTTCATCGACTCGTAGGCGGATGCGAGAGCCGCCAGTGCAAATGGATGGCGCGGTTTCAGGTAGAGCGCCATCTGGAGATACAACACTCCGATTGAAACACCACCTTCGCCGGTCAGGGCTTCGCCAAGGCCGTAAAACAATTCGGCCATGCCTTGACGGGGGTCGTCAATCATTCGTGTGACCTTATCGCCCCTGGTCAGACGGTCCATCAAATCCTGCGCCAGCGGATGCGGCTGACCCGAGGATTGACGCATGTGGGTTCGCAGGATGCTTTTAGCGCGGCGATAGTCGCCGGCTTGCGCGGAACTCCTAGCGTAGGCAAGGGCGGTTCTCAGCGTCCTGCTATCCTGTTGGAAAACGCTTTCATAGGCACGTTTGGCGTCCGAGCGACGATCGGCAAGATCGGCGATCAGCGCGCGGTGGTAGCGCAGGTAGAAGCGAGCCCAATCCGCCTGACGGCGTAAGGTTAACGATGAGAGCGCCCGGATGGTGTTGCCGCGGGCGTGTTCCACCCATGCCTGGGTGATGACACTGGTCAATTCGCCAATGGGACCGCTGCCGGCGGCTTTGAAGTGCTTGAGTGAGCGCTTGTAGGAGCGCGACTTGAAGGCGTCCAGTCCCAACAACAGCCGAGCCATCCTATGGCGTGGCTGCTGTTTTACGACCTGCTGAGCGAGATCGACCGCACGTTCCCAATTGCCCTCGGAGGCCTCCATCAAGAAGGTCCGTTCGAGAAGAACGCCACTGTCGGGGTCCTGGCGCAGAGCATTGCGATAAAAGTTCGCGGCTTTGCCAGTATCATGGCTGGACCGCGCGAAACGACCAGCAAGGTAACTACCAGCTAGCGAACGTGTGTTGGTGCCATCGACGCCTGACCAAGCTGACGCCGGCGCGGGCGTCATAAAACTGGTTAGCAGCGCTGCTAAGCTAAGAAGGCCGACATTCTGGACACGCAGCAAGCGTGTGAGTCTCATGCGGGAAATCCCTCTGTTGAATGAGCAGGCTCATATATTTTCGCCTAGCCAGCGACTTGCCAGTCTAGCAACAAGATTCGGAACTTTGCGATCATATACGCACTCACGAGGCTATACCAAGGCGTCCGCAAGGTTTTGGTTCCTTTGGTTGCCCGCACGGAAGGGTTGTGCAAAACGTTGTTTCCGCGCCAGGCCTTCCATAAAAGTCATATATTTATCAATGCTCTATGGAGGCTTTGTGGTTGTGTCCCGATTCTTGCCCCGCTCCAGCGCACATTAATGAGGCAGTGGCCGCAGCACGTCACAGTCACAACTTGTTAACAAGCTCAGCCCTGTGGCCCAAACCTTCCGTCGCAAAACACGCGGTTTCTGGTCGGCTTACATCCCTGAATAGTTGGGGCCGCCGCCACCTTCCGGACAGACCCAGGTAATGTTCTGGCTGGGGTCCTTGATGTCGCAGGTTTTGCAGTGAACGCAGTTTTGCGCGTTGATCTGGAAACGAGGTTTGCCGTCCTCTCCTTCGATGACCTCATAGACACCGGCTGGACAGTATCGCTGAGCGGGTTCGGCGTATTTGGGCAAGTTAATACTGATTGGGATCGCAGGGTCCGCGAGAACGAGGTGCACCGGCTGATCTTCTTCATGGTTGGTGGCCGAGAAGGAGACGTTTGTCAGCTTGTCGAATGTGAGCTTCCCGTCGGGCTTAGGATAATCGATTTTCTTGGCTGAGGCCGCCAGTTCGATCGACTCGCTGTCGGGCTTGCCGTGGCTCAAAGTGAAACCGAGCCCGAAGCCGGGGATGATGGTATTGGCCCACATATCGACCCCGGCCATCATGATGCCGCCGACGGTCCCGAAGCGAGACCAAAGTGGTTTCGCATTTCTCACTTTACGCAGATCCTTACCGACAATTCCGTCGCGAATACGATCCTCGTATCCCTCGAGCGTGTCGTGGCTGCGGTCTGCCTGCAGCGCGGCAAAGGTCGTTTCCGCGACTTCGATGCCCGAGTGCACGGCATTATGTGAGCCCTTGATGCGGGGCAGATTCACCAGGCCTGCGGCGCAACCCAGCAGTGCGCCGCCAGGAAACGACAGCTGTGGGATGGACTGCCAGCCGCCCTCAGTGATGGCCCGCGCGCCATAGCCGATGCGCCGGCCGCCTTCGAGCAGCTCTGCAATCAAAGGGTGTGTCTTAAACCGCTGAAACTCGTGATAGGGGCTGAGATAGGGGTTCGTGTAGTTGAGATGCACAACGAAGCCGAGCGAGACGAGATTGTCGCCATAGTGATAGAGAAAGGAGCCGCCGCCGGTGGCATTGTCGAGAGGCCAGCCGAAGGTATGTTGCACATGGCCTGGCTTGTGTTTTTCGGCCGGAATCTCCCAAAGCTCCTTCAGGCCAATGCCGAACTTTTGCGGGTCGCGGTCCGCATCGAGTTTGAAGTGCTTGATGAGTTGCTTTGATAGCGAGCCGCGCGCGCCTTCGGCGATCAGCGTGTATTTTCCGCGCAGCTCCATGCCACGTGTGAAACCGTCACCGGGTTTTCCGTCGGCCCCAACCCCCATGTCTCCTGTCGCCACTCCAACAACAGCGCCGTCGTCAGAGTATAGGACTTCGGCAGCGGCGAAGCCGGGATAGATTTCGACGCCGAGCGCTTCGGCTTTTTCGCCCAACCAGCGGGTCAATTCGCCGAGACTGCCGACATAGTTGCCGTGATTGTTCATCAACGGGGGCATTGGAAAATTCGGTATGGTGATCTTGCCGGCGGGCCGCAGATAGTAGAAGCGGTCCTCTGCAACGGGCGTTTTGAGGGGGCAATCGCTCTCTCTCCACTCCGGCAATAGGCGATCGAGTCCGGATGGATCGATGACGGCTCCGGAGAGAATGTGGGCGCCGACTTCGGAGCCCTTTTCGAGAACGACGACGCTGAGATCGCTGCCGGCCTCCTCTGCCAGTTGGCGCAATCGGATCGCCGCCGAAAGACCGGCCGGGCCGGCGCCGACGATCACGACGTCGAATTCCATTGAATCGCGCTCCGGCAGCTCGCCGTTCATTTCCGCCATGCGTGCTATGCTCCTAATTGATCTCGTCGCATTAGAACGGGTGGCGTGCTGAAGCGACCTTGCACGCCGTATTGCATCGTTTTTTCCACGCCAATGGAATTGTGCAGGCTTCTCGCACTACTGAAATCCCTGCTTTAGCGCTAACGTGGCGCTCATGTCGATTGAAACCATCAAAGAAGATTTAGTCGAACTGCTCGCCTTCTATGCAGAGCTGGGCGTTGACTGCGCTCTAAGCGAAGAGGCTGTCGATTGGCTGAATCACGGTCATGCTGCCCCGGGCGATGCCATTCGCCAAGCGTTGGTACCAGCGCCAAATAGCCGCGACCGGAGAACTGCGTCCCATCCGGGGCCGGTGCCGGAGCGAACGAGGCAGGGCGAAACACGCCGTTCCGGTGGGGCGGCGACGGTTCGACCGGAGCGGCGTCCGCCGGCTGCGGGCGGTGCGGCACGAAGCCCATTGGACCCAGGCGTCGCGGCGGCAGGGACCCTTGCGGCACGGGCAAGCAACCTTGAAGAGCTACGTACAGCCCTGGAAAGCTTCGAAGGCTGCGCCTTGAGGGCGACCGCGAAAAACATGTGCTTCTACAGGGGAGCGAAGAGTGCGCGCCTTATGGTCATTGGTGAAGCGCCAGGGCGGGACGAGGATTTGGTGGGGCGGCCGTTCGTCGGCCGGGCGGGCCAGCTTCTCGACCGTATGCTGGCGGCTATCGGGCTAAACGAAGAGTCGGTTCACATCACAAACGTGGTCTACTGGAGGCCGCCGGGAAACCGCACGCCAACGCTGCAGGAGACATCAAGCTGCCGGCCGTTCCTCGAGCGGCAGACGGCTTTGGTGGAACCTCAATTCCTGCTGCTGTTAGGGGGCGCAGCTGCAAAGAATGTCCTAGAGGTCAGCGACGGAATCATGCGGCTGCGCGGCAAGTGGAAGCAAGTCAGCCTTGGTGGACGTACCCTGCGTGCGCTGCCAACCCTGCATCCGGCTTACTTGCTGAGGACGCCCGCCGCCAAACGGCAGGCTTGGCAGGATCTCATCAGTTTGCAGCGGGCGCTGCTAGAATCGTCTTGATTCAACACACGGAAAAAGGATCGAGTCACCCTAAGAGATTCTGGCGCGATTGGTCGCAATTTATCCTTCAGGTTTAAGTTCAACCAAAGCCCAACCTCGTATAGTGCGGGAATTGAGTCTGTTGGGCGGTTGCCGCCATGTTTGATTAGGGACGTCCAAGGTGTCTGTGGGACTAGTGTATCTGCGTCCGCTACGCTTGGTGGGGATCAACTCACCGAGGGCTTCGGGTGTGTCGATCCGCAAGTCCTGGGACATCCTGAACGACTGGATTACGCGTAAGTCTCTCGGCAGCGAAGTTGAAATCGGCTACGGGCTGCTGCAGCACTCGGCGCTGGAAGACGGCGGCGCCTGCTTCGAGGCCTGCATCGAGCTGCCATCAAGCGTCACCAAAAGCGAGACCAACGAACTGAAACGCCTCAGACTTCAAGGAGGGGCGTACTTCCGACGCAGACACAATGGACCGGTTTCGTCCATGCTTTCAGAGCTGCGCAGCATGCATGCGGAACTTGGTGACGGCGGGCATGTCAAAATTGACCTGGGCCGGCCGATCGTGACGGTGATCTTGGATGTCAGGCAGCTTCGCTATGGGGATGAGGTTCGCAGCAATTTGCTGATCCCGGCACGTGGCTGCGACAAGTTTCAGAATTCTCGCCGCGCCGCCTGATGGTCCTGTTTTGGTGCCGGTGAAAAGCCGCTAGGCTTGCGGCGCCGCCGCTTTGACCAGAGAATGGTGGAAGGGGTGCCCGGCCAGCCGACGGCCGTTTGCGCCAGTCTGACAGATCAGCACGGATCATCATGCCCAAAATCGACGAAAACCGCCCCTTCATCCCGGTCCGCATCGCAATACTCACGATGTCCGACACACGCACGCTTGATGAGGACGCCTCGGGGGGGCTTCTGGTTCGGCTCGTGACCGAGGCCGGGCATGTCGTTGCCGATCGCGCGCTGTCGAGCGACGATGTCGCGTCGATCCGCGCGGTGGTGCAGCGTTGGATCGCGGACAATGAGATTGACGTCGTGATCACGACCGGGGGGACCGGGTTTACGGGACGCGATGTAACACCGGAAGCCGTCAGGCCGCTGTTTGAAAAAGAAATCGACGGCTTCTCGACCCTGTTTCATCAATTGTCGTTCGAGAAAGTCGGGACCTCGACAATCCAGTCGCGAGCTTTCGCGGGCGTTGCGTCTGGGACCTACATTTTTTGCGTGCCGGGGTCTCCGGGGGCGTGCCGCGACGCCTGGGAGGGGATCCTAAAATGGCAGCTCGACAATCGACATCGGCCCTGCAACTTCGTTGAGATCATGCCGCGGCTAGAGGAGCATCGCCGGGGGGGATCTTGAAGCTCGGCTCTTATCGCATGGCGGCGAATGTCAATTCGCTACTCGTTCCGGCATTCTATCGTTTGGTCGATTGGTGATGATCACCAACCCGCCTTGGCGCGTTCTATCTCGAGAAGCTCGCGGGTGTTGTTGGCCGATTCAAAGGTCGCCTGCGCAAACAGGCCGATGAAAACCAGTGCAAGACCCGCGGCGACTGCGCCGAGGCCTAGGACAACGCCGCCGGGCAAACCACTAATGGGTGCGACGATCTCGCTGGCAACGACACCGGCCAGGTTCAGTGCGATGAAGATGAGTCCGCCCAGCAATACCAGCCAGCCAATCAACTGCAGTGTAAAAGCGAGGAATCGGCCCAGGCGATATCCCGGTTCGAACTCGGCTTCTTCCTCCTCACCATCGCTTCCGGATTGGGCCATATGAGGCACGGGTTGGTACGCGTTTGTGTGGCCTGCAGGTGGTGCGGCCGATGGCTGGCCGTAGGGATGCTGAACGGGGGCGACGCCTTGCTGCCGCGGGTCCGCTGTCGATGGGGGTGCGATGTGGCCGCTGGGCATTGACAGCGAGGGTTCTGGAACAGGTTGTGCCGGTGCACCCGTCCGCGGCACTTCCTCATACCCTGCCGGAGCCGATTGTGGGTGTTGATGCCTGACCGGGTCGGGCTCCGGGCGCCTCTGATGGAGATGTGTGAGGCGGTCGAGCGCCAAGCGTGCGTCGACAGCCTCCGGCGCGCCAGCGAGGTTGTCCGCGATATAGGAGTAGAACTGCGTTGCGTATTCGAGATTGCCTTCGTGTTCGGCGCGCCGGCCCATCTCCAAGATCTGGGCCGGCGTATAGCGCGGGCTGTCAGTCATACGAGGTCCACCCGTGACCCGACTTGGGCCACTCCCACCACTTTCGACTTCGTTATCGCAGGCAGCTTCAGATCAGTCGCCCACTGAATGATCAAACTGAGTTTATCAGGACTAGCGCGCGTTGTCCGCCATCTGTCGTCACCAAGAAGTTGGATGTGGCGCAGATACAAGGCGTGGAAGGATAATACGACCGCTCCAACCGGCGAACCTAGGCAATTCGCGCGCTTCATCCACGTCATGCAGGATGCCGATCTGGACAACTCTCAAGCCTGTTGCGTTGCGCAAGGTGTCGGCCAACGTCTCTTGATGCGACCATCTTACTCCCTCAAAAATCCTCGGCACCGCGGGCCGGCGCCTGAATCCAATCAGCCAATACCCGCCATCGGGGGCGGGGCCAATAACGACATCGGCACGGCCGGTTGCCTGAAATGCCTGCGCGATATGGCAGCGTGTGATCCCCGGAATGTCCGATCCGATAATTACTACGGGCCCTGGCGATAGGGTGTTGAGGACTTTTTGCATTCTCTGACCGAGGTCGCCAGCGCCCTGGCCGCGGCGCTCGATGCTGGGGGGCCACGCGGGATGATTGATGGCTTGGTCCGGGGTTACCGCAAGCCACGTCTTCCATCTTCGCGGGTCGGCGACCCGCCGGACGAGCGCGGCGGTGGCCGTCCGGTAAAAGCGCGTGGCGGCCACGACGCCGATGCCCCTTGCAAGGCGGGTCTTCACCCGGCCGGCCTCCGGAGCCTTGACCATCAAAACGAGGTGTTGCTGCAACATGCGTGGCTGCGGTTCAGGCTAGCGGGACGAAGGTGTAGCCCTGCCCATCTTTCTCAATGCGCCCGGCACCCGGCATTCCAAAATGGTAGCCGGCAACCAACGCTTTCTCGGAGACGGCGCGGTCAAACACGCGGCGACGGGAAGCTTCAGCGGTTTCTGGGTCAGCATCGAAGCTGGCGTGCCATCCTGGATTGCGGACAAACAATGCCGGAATATTCGAGGTGTCGCCCAGGACCAAGAGCTGGTCGTCACCGGAGGCGATCGAGAAGACGGTATGACCGGCGGTATGGCCGTGGGCGGCGACAGCAGTCACCCCGGGGACCACTTCCTTGCCAGTCTGGAAGCGGGTCACGTTGGACCAGCCTGGTATGGTGGCCTGTACGCGTTGGGCAAGTCCCTGTCGGTATTTTCCCAACCCCGCCGTACGGCTTTCGTCCGTCCAGAAGGCGAATTCAGGCTCCGGTACGAGGATCTCCTTGTCGGGAAAAACCTGCGCATTCGTGTCCTTTTCCATCAGGCCAAAGATGTGATCGGGGTGGAAGTGCGTGATGACGATGGTGTCGATGTCGGCGGGGGAAATGCCGGCGGCCTGCATGTTGGCCGACAGGCGTCCTGCCGTAGGGGCCATCTGCCCACCGGTTCCGGCGTCGAACATGATGGTGCGGTTTGGGGTTTTCGCGACAGTCACCGTGAACGGGATCTGAACCTTATCCTCAGGCCGCCCGGCGGCTTTGAGTGCGGCCTTTGTTTCGGTTAGCGACGCATTGAGAATGAAGCCCGGGTCATGGGGTTTATTCCAGTGGCCGTCGTAAATGGTCGTGACTTCGATGTCGCCGATTTTGAACTTGTAAAAGCCCTGATCGCGAAGTTCGTCTGCGCGGACGGATGGCAGGAATGCCAGCTGTCCGTCAATCCCGAATGCGGCGGCTGCGGCGCCAGCTGAGATCATAAACGTCCGCCGGTTACTCGTTGGCAATGCAATTCTCCAAATGGCTCTAAACTCAACGGTCAGGTCTTCATCGCTGCGGGGTAGTGGGCCTGACCTTCGCCACATAAATAGTCCTGCGGTGGCGCGACTTCGAGCCTATTTTCGAAGCATCTGGATCACGACGTCTTGATGTTGTGCGCGGCGGATTTTGCGGCGGTGTCGCTTATCCCAGGAGCAGTGTCACTTTGCTTGGCTGCCGCGGAGTAGTACGCGGCGATGCGCTCCAGCGGTACGCCCCAAGCGTACATGATAAGGCACAGCTGGTTGCGTGCGACGCGGCGCAGGTAGCCTTCGTCGCGATAGCGCGCAGAGCTGGTCAACGCGGACGACTTCAAAATACTCACGCGGCGGCGACCGAGGCGCCGGATAATCTCGAAGTCCTCCATGACCGGCATCGGCTTGTAGCCTCCGATTTCCTCATAAAGCCGGCGCGGCATCAGAAGTGCCTGGTCCCCGTATGGCAGCTTGGCCAGATGACTGCGTGCATGAACCATCGCCTCCATGAGGCGCGGCATGAAACCATGGTCATCAAGCGCATACCGAAACGCCGCGGCCCCCCTGTCGCGCTCACCAAGGTCGACCGATCTCATGAAGGCCGAGACCTCGGCTTCCCAGCCGGACTGCAGTTCCGTGTCGCTGTGGAGGACCATCAGCCAACGTGCGCGCGCCTGCGCGATGCCGGAACAGATTTGCTGGCCGCGCCCGGGCTGGCTCTCGACAATGTCGGCACCTGCTTCCTCCGCCATTGACAGGGTCCGGTCGCAAGAGCCACCGTCGGCAACCACGACTTGCTGCACCAGGCCGTCAACCGCCGCAGGAACAAGGGCAATGAGACATCTGCCCAAAGTGGCTTCCGAATTCAGTGTGGGAATGATGACTGAGATCATTGCTTGTGTTTCGCACCTCACCGGCAACCCTACAAGGGTTCGTTGACATAGCTCAGAACTGTCATTGGGCTCTGTGGATTGTTCTTTATTTGTTCTGCCCCTAGTGCTAGGTTGGTGAATGTGTCGGGCAAACCGGAGGTTTGGTGTGACCCATTCCATGAGCGATCGCGGGTTGGTGAAAAGCGCCGGTGAACCGGACTTGCTTGATGCAGAACGCCGGCGGGGCCGCGGTGCACGTTCGAATGTCTCCGGACGCTTTGAATCGGAAAGGCGCGAGATCGTCGATGATGGCTGGGAAAGTGGCGCTGATTTGCCAGCTTTCAAGACAACCCTTCATCAGGACAGCGCGCGCCGCGTTATTTCCCGCAATGACAGTCCTGACATTTCCTTCGATCAGTCGATTAACCCCTACCGTGGCTGCGAACACGGCTGCACCTATTGCTATGCGCGACCGACGCATTGCTATCTGGGGCATTCGGCCGGGCTTGATTTCGAGACCCAGCTTTACGTGAAGCCGAATGCCGCCGAGTTGCTCGAAGCGGAATTGGCGAAGCCGGGCTACAAGCCCTCGACGATCGCACTCGGTACGAATACGGATCCCTATCAGCCTATCGAGCGGCAACTGGGGCTGACGAGACAGATCCTGGAGGTGCTGGAGGCGGCTCGGCACCCCGTCGGCATCGTGACCAAGTCGGCTTTGGTGTTGCGGGATGCAGATATCCTGTCGCGAATGGCGAAAGACGGGCTTGCGAAGGTCGTGCTGTCGGTGACGACGCTCGACAGGCGACTGGCGAGATCAATGGAACCCAGGGCCTCGACCCCAGGTAAGCGGCTTGAAGCTCTTCGCGGGTTGCATGCGGCGGGGGTTCCGACGGCGGTGATGGTCGCGCCGATTATCCCGGCGCTCAATGATCACGAGATTGAGGGCATTCTGGAAGCCGCCAGCGCGGCCGGCGTGGCTGAGGCGGGTTACGTCATGCTGCGGCTGCCGCTAGAGATCGGGCAACTTTTCCGAGAGTGGCTGGCGACGGATTACCCAGAGCGGGCTAGTCGCGTGATGAAGCTCGTTCAAGAGATGCATGACGGTCGCGACTACCGCAGCGCATTCGGGCTCAGGCAGAAGGGGAGCGGTCCTTATGCCGGGCAGGTGGCGATGCGCTTCAGGCTTGCGCTGAAGCGGCATGGGCTTAACGAATGCCGGGAGCGGCTGCGGACGGACTTGTTTCGCAAGCCCGCCGCGAAGAACGGCCAGCTCTCGCTGATTTAGGTCTTTCGGGTCCTGCCGACTCGGGCGACACTATTGGCCATGAAGGGGCTGCAGAAACGAAATCGGCCGACACTCGAGCTGGAGCAAGCGGAGCTCGCGCTGGCGCCGGGTGCGATCGCCGGTGTCGATGAGGCGGGGCGTGGTCCGTGGGCCGGGCCAGTCGTCGCCGCCGCGGTTATTCTCGACCTCGATCGCCTGCCGATCGGCATTGCGGACTCCAAAGCCCTTAACGCACAGGAGCGGGATGCGGCCTTCGTCAGCATCCAGAAGACCGCGCGGGTAGGCGTGGGTATTGCCGAAGTTGACAGAATTGACCGCGACAACATTCTCAACGCCACGATGTGGGCGATGGCGAGAGCCGTGGCAGAGCTCGGGGAAATGCCACGCCTTGTTCTGGTTGACGGCAACAGGCGTCCACCGGTCGGCTGCGAGGCACGCACGATCGTGAAGGGAGATGCCAAGTGCCTGTCAATCGCCGCGGCTTCGATTGTCGCCAAAGTCACCCGGGACAGATTGATGGCTGAGCTGGCGGACGTTTATCCAGGTTACGGCTTCGAGCGACACAAAGGATATGGCACGCCGCAGCACCGTGAGGCCTTACAGCGGTTTGGCGCGAGCCCAGTGCACCGACGCTCGTTCCGGCCGGTGCAACTGGCCTTGGGGCTCATTGATCCCGACTGAAGCCTGCCCGCGCTAGAGATACGACAGGATCACCACGGCGCCGAGCGTCACCGTCGTCCAAAACGCCATCGTCCCCGTTGGCCAGGTGCGACCGAACCAACCCTCCGGCCCATGGTGCTTATACAGGGCGTCGTGCACCTTGGTGGCAAGTCTGACGGTTCCGTCAGCCACCCATTGCCAGGTGATCGAGCGGAACTGGTTTGCGAGTTGTGAGAGATGGCTGCCAGGAACGCGATAGAACCAATCCGTGTCCAGGTTGACCGACTTCAGTTCGGGCGGATAGATGCCGGTGCGCATCAGAACCGTGAAAGCGAGAGCCGAGAACATCAGCAGCTGCAGCTGGGTGACGACGTGCTCAACGGTGTAAGCATCGTACTTCACATCGTAAGGGAGGAGCGCGTACAGCGGATCGGGATAGACACCAAGACCGATGCAGAATGCCGCAGCGATGCCCATGGCAATGAGCATGTTCATCGGGGCCTCTTCACAGCGCTTGCCTGAATCGTGAGCGAAAAACGCGAAGTACGGGATCTTGATGCCGGAGTGGTGGAAAACGCCGGCACTGGCGAACAGCAGGGTCAGCCAGACCCAATAGTACCCCTCCTTCATTGCCGCGGAAATGATCAGCGACTTGGAGATGAATCCAGAGAACAGAGGGAAGGCCGAAATCGATGCGGCTCCGACAATGCAAAAAACCGTGGTCCAGGGCATCGACCGGTAGAGCCCGCCAAGCTCCGAACCCTTGATTGTGCCGACGCGGTAAAGCACGGCACCCATCGCCATGAACAGCAGGGCCTTGTAAAGGATGTGGCAGAAGGCATGCGCAGCGGTGCCGTTGAGTGCGAGCTCGGTGCCGATGCCGATGCCGACAACCATGAAGCCGAGCTGGTTGTTGAGCGAGTACGCAAGCACCCGCCGCAGATCATTCTCGATCACGGCATAGAATATGGGAAAGGCCGTCATCACGGCGCCGATCGGGATCAGGATTTCGGTGCCCGCATAGCCGCGTGCCAGGGCGTAGACGGCAAGCTTGGTGGTAAAGGCGGACAGCATCACGGTGCCCGTTACCGTGGCCTGCGGATAAGCGTCTTGCAGCCAGTTGTGAAGGAGCGGAAAAGCGCACTTGATGCCGAAGGCGATGAGAATGAGCTTGCCGGCAAGCGTTTCAGTTCCCATGGCGCCGAAGGCGATCGAGCCGGTGTCGCTGTAATGCATGAGAACGCCGGCAAGCAGTATAACCCCCGAACCCACCTGTATCACAAGGTAACGCAGGCCGGCCGCCATCGCCGACGTCGTGCCGGACGCCCAAACCAGGAAGACCGAAGAGATCGCGGTGATCTCCCAGAATATGAAAAGGGTCACGAAATCGCCGGCGAAGACCGCGCCTATGGCGCTGCCGGCGTAGATGAGGCCGGCGGTGTGCTGAACCCAATCGCCGACGTGAAGCGCGTAAATCACACCCAGGGCTGTGGCGATAAGAAAGATGGTTCCGAAGACGAAACTGAGCTTGTCGACCCGAAGCGTAACGAGGGACAGATCCATGAGCTCGACCTGTCCCATTTCGCCCATCGGCAGCCCCAGCAGATAGACGAAGGCCGCGACGGGTAGCGCCAGCATATAGGCACCGCGCAGCACGCGCCCAGGCAGCAGCGGGACCAGCAGGGCGCCGAGAATAATGATCAGGCCCGGGTTCAGCTCATTTGTCATAGTAGTCTTCCGGCCGCATGAGGAACACGCGCATCAGCTTGGCGGCCAACACGAGGAAGACGCAGCCGACAAATCCGTAGATGCCGTAGAAGCCCCAATAGTGCTCGACCGCAAACGGACCATGCTTGTGGATCCAGGGATCTATAAGGATGAGGAGGGCGCAAATCGCATAGAGCGCGTACACGATCTTGTCGACGTTCCTGGGGTCGTCGATCCAGGTGCGTTCGTGTGGTGGCGTTTCGAAACCATGGTGGTCGTGATCAGCGGACATTGAAGGCTCCTTCCAAGAGCTCTCCACCGGCTGCAGGCGAAGATGCGGTGTTCGTTTGGGCGCCCGTGAAGTCGACAAGCTTGATCATGTCGAGGGCGAAATCGGCGTAGAAGAAGAGGATCAAACAACCCAGCGTTGTCAGTGATATTGCGATCAAGCAGGCCGTCGGCGCTTCGGCGATCGCGACCTTCTGGCCGGCGGCGGTTCCGGGCAAGGGCTTGAAGAACGCGCGTGACACAATGGGCAGAAGGTAAGCCGTATTCAGGAGCGAGGAGATCATGAAAACGGCCATTGCGAATTGATAGTGGGCGTCGAGCGCGCCGAGGGCCAGGAACCATTTGCTCCAGGTGCCGCCGAGCGGAGGAATGCCGATGATACTCAGCGAGGCGATGAAGAAGGCGAACATGGTCACTGGCATGAGGCGGCCGACACCGTCGAGCTGGCTCACCTCCGTCTTGTGATGGGCAACGTAGATCGCACCGGCGCAGAAGAAGAGCGTGATCTTCGCAAAGGCGTGCATCAGGATGTGAAGTGCGCCACCGGTGACGCTGGTTGCCGTTGCCAGGACAGCGCCCAGTACGATGTAGGACAGTTGACTCACCGTGGAATAGGCGAGCCGTGCTTTGAGGTTGTCCTGGTTCATCGCGATGATGGAAGCCATGAGCACGCAGAACGCAGACAAATAGATGATCCATGTGTTCGCGCTGGTGGTGGTGAGAGCGTCAATGCCGAATACATAGACAACCACCTTAAGGATCGAGAACACGCCGGCCTTGACGACGGCAACGGCGTGCAGGAGCGCACTGACCGGCGTCGGTGCCACCATCGCCGCGGGCAGCCAGAAATGGATCGGCATAACGGCGGCTTTGCCGATGCCGAAGATGAACAAGAATAACAGTCCGCCGAGCAGGAACGGCGAAAGGGCGTTCTCGCCAGTGATCGGGATGATGCCGCCGGCGGTGAAGTCGAGAGTGCCAGCGGTCGCCCACGTGATCACGATCGCTGGCAGGAACAGGACCATCGACGTTCCAATCAGGAGCATCAGATAGACACGGCCGGCCTTCATGGCTTCCGGCGTCGCCTTATGCGTGACGAGGGGGTAGGTGGAGATCGTCAGCACCTCGTAGGCGAGGAACATCGTGAACAGGTTCGCGGAGAAGGCGAGTGCCATGGTCGATGCCAGAGCGACGGCAAAGCAGACATAAAACGATGTCTGGCGCGGTTCATTGTTTCCACGCATGTAGCCGATCGAATAGATCGAGTTGACGATCCAGAGCGTCGATGCCACGAGCGCGAAGAGCATTCCGAGTGGCTCCACCTTGAAAGACAAGGTGAGTCCCTGGCCGACGTCCCAAACCTTCAGTTCTGGCCGCACGCCGTCAATGATATAGGGGTAGAGCGACCAGGTGACGGTCGCGAGTGCGACCGCCGAGATCAGAGTAACGGCCTCGCGCAAATTCGGAACCCGATGGCACAGCGGGATCAGTAACGCGGCCGCGGTCGGGATGAACAGGGCAGCCACGATCAGGTCCTCGGGGGCCATGCTGTTGAGGGCGGCAAACAAGCTGGTGAACATCAGCGGACCCCCTCGAGCAGGACCTTGGCGGCTTCCGACGCCGTGCCGACAGTGGCGCGCGTGTCGAAGCCCAGATAGACCGTGGCGAAAGCCAACAGCCACAGCGGTATCAGCATGGACAGTGGTGCCTCTTTCGCCTGGGCGGCTGCCTTAGAGGGTTCGCGAAACCAGACGACCTCGGTGATGCGGCCGATGTAGACCACTGAGATCAGGGAACTGGCAACGATCAGAAAGACGACCGAATACATGCCGTCGTCTATTGCCGCGACGGCCAGGTACCATTTCGAGATGAAGCCCGCCGTGCCAGGCGTTCCCATCAAGCCCAGTCCGGCAATCGCGAAGGCGGCCATGGTCAAGGGCATTTTGCGGCCGATGCCTGAGATGTCGTCGTACAGCACCGAGCCGACCCGGTAGAAGACGGCACCGAGCGCCAGGAAGAGTGCGGTCTTCATGACGGCGTGATTGGCGATGTGGGCAAGTGAGCCGGTTAAGCCGGCTTGGTTCGCGATTGCAATGCCAAGCGTGATGTACCCAATCTGCGCCACTGACGAATAGGCGAGCATGCGCTTGGCGTTGGTCTCGAATACGGCGCTGATGGACGCAAGGAACATCGCGGCGATCGACAAGACAATCACGACTTCTCCGATCGGCAGGTTCTCAAGCGTCATGCCGACACCAAAAACGGAGAAGACAACGCGGACCAGGAGATAGATCGCAGCCTTGGTCGCCGTTCCGGCCAGAAACGCGGTCGCAAACGACGGCGCGTAGGCGTAGGCGTTCGGCAGCCACATGTGCATGGGGAACAGCGCGAGTTTCAAAGATAGACCGACAACCATGAAGCCAAGGGCGGTAACGACGGCGTTGCGTTGTCCGGGGTCGACGATGGCGGCACTGAGGCGGCTCGCCATGTCATCAAAGTTCAAGGTGCCAGTTACCACATAAAGAAGGCCGACGCCGACGACGTACAAGGTGGCGCCGATGGTGCCCATGATCAGGTATTGGTAGGCCGCCAGCAGGGCGCGCCGGTTCTTGCCCAGGGCGATCAGGACGTAGGTGGCGAGTGACGAGACCTCGAGGAACACAAACGCGTTGAACGCGTCTCCGGTGATGACAATGCCAAGTAGTCCGGCCAGGCACAGAAGGTACATGGTGTAGTACCAGGAACGTGCCCGTTCATCGATTTCCGCGACAACGCTGCGCCGCGCAAACGGCATGATGACGGCGCCAATGATGGCGATGACCGAAAGGACATATCCGGACAGCTGATCGACCCTGTAAACGATCCCGAAGGGGGCTTCCCAATTGCCGATTTTGTAGGTGATGGGTTGTCCGGTTTCGAGAACGGTGAGCAGCAGATGTATCGTTATGAACGGTAGTGTGAATGCGACCAGCGTAGCCACCAGCCAGGCCAAGAAGCCGTTGCGCAGGAACGTTGTCAGCAACGCGCCCACCAAGGGAATGACCACAACAAGGATTGGAAGATGCGGTTCGGCCGCTCCCCAGCTTAGCGCATTCATTCTGCCTCAGGGTCCTTTGCAAAGATTTCGTCCTCTTCGACGGTTCCGTAGGCCTCTTTGATGCGCACCACTAGGGCGAGGCCGAGGGACAGCGTGGCCACGCCGACGACGATTGCCGTCAGCATCAAGACGTGCGGAAGAGGGTTGGAGTAGAGCTTGTAGCTCTCGTCGTAGATCGGAGCGGTCCCGCCGAGGATCTTGGCAGGGGTGAGGTAGAGCAAGTAGACCGAGGTCTGAAACAATGACAGACCGACAAGCTTCTTGATGAGATTGCCGCGGGCAATGACGATGAATAGCCCGGAAATCATCAAGAAGATGGTGATGAAGTAATTGTAGTGGGCGGCAAAAGTCTCGAGCATTTCCATCAAGAGCGCCCCCTTTGCACGAACGCGTAGAACATGGCCACCATGGTGCCGCAAACAGTCACGAGCACGCCGAGTTCGACAATCAGGATCCCCCACTCGTGAGCATGAAGGTAATCGTGCGCGAACCCGGTGTAGTCGAGGAAGTTATTGCCCATCAAAAGGCCAGCAATTCCGGCACCGGTGAAGATGGCGACCCCCATGGGCACCATCATTTCAACCATGATGGGTGGGGCAATCCGTTTGGCCGCGTGGACGCCGAAGATGATCGCGTAAAGGATGACCATGCCGGCGGCGATAACGCCGGCTTGGAAGCCGCCGCCCGGTCCGTAGTCTCCGTGAAACTGAACGTAGAGTGCGAACAACAGAATGAAGGGCAGGATGAGCTTGGCGCCGACCCTGAGGATCAGATCGAGTCTCATATCTCGTCGTCTCCTTCAGTCTCTTCGTCCCGCCGTGAGCCGCCGATGCGCCAGCCGCCCTGCAACAACAGCAACACACCGATCCCCGCCGTGAATACGACGGTGGTCTCGCCCAAGGTATCGAAGCCGCGGAAATCAGCGAGGACCGCGGTGACGATGTTGGGCGGCATGTCGTGTTTTCTCGAGAAGTCGATGTAGGTGGGAGCAACATGCTGGTGGATGGGTGCGTCGGAGATGCCGAAGGCCGGCAAGCCAATGGTTCCCCAGACCAATGCCGCGCCAACGACAATGCTAACGAACAGCGGAATCGCGACGCTGCGGCGCTGCGGATATTCCATCGAGCCGGTCAGATACAGCGTGGTCAGCAAAATGACCGTTGAAATGCCGGCTCCGACCGAAGCTTCCGTCATGGCGACGTCGACGGCGTCGAGTACGATCATCAGCGAGGCCATCAGGAAGCTGTAGATGCTCGCCAAAATGACGACGCCGAACATGTTGCGCTGGCGGGCGATGGCGATGGTGACGGCAGCCAGAAGCGTTAGCAGGACCGCCATGACGAAGGCTTCGGCACTGGGGGTCCCAATCATGCGGAAGGCGCTCCTTTGTGCTCGCCGGGTGGTTCGGGCGGCTGTGCGGCAGGGACTTCGCGAGCGCGGCGGTCTTCGGCGAGAATCGGTTCAATTCCGGCATGCAAGGCGGCCTGTGCCAGCGCGTGGCTTGCAACCGGCCCGAAGAAAAACAACAGCGCGATCACGAAAAGCAGCTTGAGCGTCAGAAGCGTGAAACCCGCCTGGAAGATCAGGCCGAGGATCAGGAGCATGGCGCCAAGCGTGTCGATGACGCTTGCCGCGTGCATGCGCGTATAGACGTCGGGCATGCGTATCAGGCCAATGGCGCCGCTGACCAGGAAGAAGCTGCCCAGGGCGATCAACACCCAGGAGATGGCGTCGGCGATTATTTCCATGCCTTGCCCTCCTTGTCGTCATCGACGTCATAGGCAAGGTCGCCGTGACGGAAGAACTTCAAAACGGCGAAGGTTCCGATCAGATTCAAAAGGCCGTAGGTCAGGCCGATGTCCAGGAACTCCGGCCGGCCGGTCAAGAAGCCGATCGAGGCAAGCAGCAGAATGGCAAGCGTGCCGACGGTGTTGCCGGCCAACACGCGGTCAAAAACGGTCGGTCCGCGAATGGCACGAACGACCGCCAGGAGCAGGGCGAGGAGAACGGCCGCGGTTGCGAGAACAAACATTCAGGCATCTCCCTCGAATTGCCGAACACGCTTGTCCATGCCGCCGGCTTCAAGGTCGTCTGCCCCTTCGCGGATAATGGCGTGAACGGTGAGAATGTCATTTTCGACCCCGGTTGTAATGGTGCCGGGCGTCAGCGTTATCGAGTTGGCATAGGTCGCCAGGCCCGCCGTCGTCTTCTGGCTGGCGCGAACTCTCGTGAATGTCGGTGAGATTGGCAGGCTGGGATCGAGGATGATGCGGGTGACGGTGACCGCGGATTTGGCGATTTCGACATAAAGCCAAGCCCAGTACGCGGGGGCCGCCAACAGCAACTCCATCGGCTGGCCCTCATCGTCGACAATGAGCATGCGAGAGGCGACAAACACCGTCAACGCAACGCAAAGCAGCCCTATCGTCAGAAGGAAGGGCGTGTAATGTCCGGAGAGTGCCAGCCAAAAGAGAAATAGTGCGATTGCGAGGACGAGCGATCTCATTTGTTATTCTCTCGTCTTGTTATCGAGACGTTTCCACCTTGGCATATCGTATACCAAGGTCTGCGATGAATCCATCCCCTTTCGGCACGGGTCTCATTTTTCAGGGTTGAGAACGGCATCGGACCCCTGCTGCCAGCGGCTTTGGCGTCTGGCCCTTTTTGAGCGTCAGGCTGGCGGACAAGGTCTAATGTTCACCGTGTGCTTATGGGGCGGGTGGGTGACGTGCGGTGATCTTGCTTTCGTTGATAGGCCGATCACAAGCGGTTGCGCAATAACCCGAAGTCTGAGACGCGCGCAAAAAAAGATGCCGCAATTCCCGCTTAGACTCAGAAGTCACAGGGCGCGAGACCAGCTTGCGGTCAAAGACGGAGCGAACCCGGTTCAGGAACGTTCATTATGGGTTCAGGTCCCGGCGCTCAAATTACCCGGGTGTGCGGACGGCTTTTCGGCTATAGAATTCAGCGGCGCAGGCTACGGGGGCCTAGCGCCGGGTTGCCGGGCAAAGAGACGAAGCCGGGCGACGTCAAACTAGGAGAGTTGAAATGAAGATGCTGATGAAACTCGTCGCTTTTGCAGCATTGGTTGCCGTGATGCCGTTTGTTGGTCAAACGGCCTGGGCGGCTGAGGCTGGTTCGCCGCAGACGCCGAGCGTCACGTTGAACGGGCCGTCGGCGCCAACTCCCGCCGGTGCTCTTGCAGCTGCGAACGTCAAGCCTCAGTCCATCGTCGTGGCCGGCCGACGTGGTCGCTATCTGGGTCCCGCAATCGTCGGCGGCATCGTTGCTGGTGCTTTGATCGCCGGAGCGGCGCGTGCGCGCGACCGCGATTATTACTACAGCCGCCGCCGCTATCGGCACCGCTGCGATAAGTGGTACTGGGGGTGCGAGGATGGCTACCGACGGGCGTGCCGCAAGTTCTACCGCTACTGCGACTAAGACCAGATCAGGCACTCACCCGCGCAGAGATTTTGAACGCAGGCGCTTCGCGATTTTCGCGGGGCGCCTTTTCTTTTTCGCGGCGTGGCGCTGCAACCCGTGACCGATGCCGTTCGTCATTTGTTCGACTCATTGGGGCGACATAGGAATTTAACGGACTGTTTACGGAGGTTAAGTTTCTCTTAACGATCTTGGCGAGAGAGTGAGCTATAAGCGAGTGTCGGTCTCTGTCAGGCCGGGTTCTAAGTTGTGGCGTGGCAGTGTTTCTTGCCGAGGGTGTCAGTCGGCAGGCTAGAGTGAGCTGTCTCGTTTCGGCAGTGTGGTTGCGTTCAAGGAAGCTGTGAGTTCGATGGGTGTGCGTCGTGTTGGGGTTCAGAAGCGTGAAAAGAAACAAAAACTGCCGCTCGATAAGGTGCTTGCTGGCGATTGTCTGAGCCAGCTGAAGAAACTTCCCACCGCCAGCGTCGACCTGGTCTTTGCTGATCCGCCCTACAACCTGCAGCTCGACAGAGAACTCCTGCGTCCCAACAACACGCGCGTCGATGGCGTTGATGATCATTGGGACAAGTTCGACAGCTTCGCCAATTACGACGAATTCTGCCGGGCGTGGCTTGGTGAATGCCGCCGCGTTCTCAAGCCCGACGGGGCGCTGTGGGTGATTGGATCTTATCACAACGTGTTTCGGCTCGGGGTGGCGCTGCAGGATCTCGGGTACTGGATCTTGAACGATGTCGTGTGGCGGAAGACGAACCCGATGCCGAATTTTCGCGGCCGCCGCTTCACCAACGCACACGAGACATTGATCTGGGCGAGCCGCGAGCAGTCCTCGCGCTACACGTTCAACTACGAATCCATGAAGGCCATGAACGACGACATCCAGATGCGCTCGGATTGGCTGTTTCCCATTTGCTCGGGTCCGGAACGGCTGAAGGACGAGGGCGGGCGCAAGGCGCATCCGACGCAGAAGCCGGAAGCTCTCCTGCAGCGAGTTCTGCTGGCCTCCACCAATCGCGGGGATGTCGTGCTCGATCCATTTTTCGGGACAGGCACAACGGGGGCCGTCGCCAGGCAACTCGGCCGGCGGTTTATCGGCATCGAGCAAGACGCCGATTATGTGAAGGCGGCGCGGGAGCGGATCGCGAAGGTCGAGGTTCTCGACGAGGCGGCTCTTGAAACGCAGCCTTCAAAGCGTGCCGAGCCGCGGGTGCCGTTTGGAACCATCATCGAACTTGGGATTTTGAAGCCGGGCTCAACGTTGTTTGATCCGCGTCGCCGTATCCGGGCGGAGGTCAAGGCCGACGGGACGCTGCGTTATCGTGCAAGCCAGGGTTCGATTCACCGCCTGGGTGCCGAGGTGCAAGGCAAGCAGGCGTGCAATGGCTGGACGTTCTGGCACTACGAGCGTAACGGCAAACTGCAGCCGATCGACGTTTTGAGGGATCAGGCGAAGCGTGAATTAGGCCTCGTTCCCGCGCAGATCGTGGTGGCCGCCGAATAAATGACGGAATTTCCCTGAACCTGTGCAAATTGCAGGCAGTCATGGCACACTGTTCGTGTCGCGGCAGCGTCGCAGGCGAGGGAGGTTGGCGTGCTGGATTCGGCCGTTCAAAAGCGTTTCCTAGATGAGGTTGCCGTGTTTAGCGACGCGCTGGATCGGCCCATTGGTTCCGCGTCGGTGCTCGCTGCCACACTCGAGCGTGTCTATAATTCGTTCGAGGAGCAGGACTTCTTCCGCTACGACGTCTTCCAGGAGCGCGAAAAAGCGCCGGAGACGATGTTCGCGCTTTTTGACCTGCAGATGAAGCTGCGGGAACGGGTCGGCATCTGGCAGAAGGCCGGTTTGATGTCGCGACCGGCGCAGAAGTCGGCGCGGGACTGCTTGAGAGCAACGCGCTACGCCATCGACATCCTGGGGGAGATTTGGACCGGCTTCGAGCAACTGCCCGAAGGCGGACGCACCTACCGGGCTTTTACAGGCACCAATCACAACACGCTTTACAACCGCGCCGGTGAGCGGGATGCCGACGGGACCATGGCGTTCCGCTCCGGCGACGTGATTTTGACCCGCGGGCGTCTGCACAACAGCGCGGCGATCGCTCGCATCGGCGACATCGACTCGCAATTCTCGCATGTCGCCATGGTGTACATCGATGCCCGCGGCCGCCATTGGGCGGTTGAAAGCGTGATTGAACGCGGTGCGATCGTTGAGCCTTTGTCGGAGTGGCTCGATCACGAACTTGGGCGGGCGATTTTGTTTCGGCACAAAGATACCAATCTGGCGCAGCGGGCTGCGACGCTGATCCATGACCGCGTGCAGCAGGCCAACAGCCCATGGGGCAAGCGCATTCTGTATGACTTCACGATGACGCTCGATGAAAAGACGCACAATCTCTACTGCTCAAAGCTGGTGCGGCGCGCCTTTCGTGAAGCCAGCGACGGGGCGGTGCTGTTTCCAACGTTTGCGACCCATCTTGATATGAAGAACAGGGACTTCCTCAACCGCATCGGAGTCGACGCGGCGGAAACCTTCGCGCCTGGTGATTTGGAGCTCGAACCCGGATTTGAAATCATCGCCGAGTGGCAGGACTACAGGGTCACGTCAAACCTCCGCCTGAAGGACATCGTCATGGATAAGATGTTCGAGTGGATGGAGGAGGACGGCTACAAATTCCATGAGACCTTGAAGGTGCGCTTGATTTCGATATTGGGCCGGATGGCGAGTTATCTTTCGCATGATGTCAAAGAGATGATCGATGACGTTATCCCGGTGGTGCCAGTGAATATGAAGCGCAGCGCGATTGCCGCCATTGCCATGCTGCACGAAACGGCGGAGCCGCTGTTCCAAGAACTGCGGGCGCTCGAGCTGGACCGCACCAAGAACTCAAACCTGCCCCTGCACCCACGAGAAGTGCGCCAGATCCTGGACCGCATCCGGGAGACCCGGGGAATAGAAATCGGCTATCTCAGAAAGGCTTAAGTGTGCGCTGAAACCCGCGGCTCTAGCGACTGACGAAGCGCGCCAGTAGCAGCATGACGAGCGGTGGCAGCAAGGCGACCAAAGCATGCTTGCCGATATGGGCGAGAACCGCCTCGTCGAAGGCGGCACGTGTTTCCGGGTCGGAGTGGCTGATATCAAGCGGCATATGCGGCCAGCTGTGCTGGGCGAATGCACCGACCGCCAGGATCCATCCCAGGGATACAACCAGCCAGACAAGGAAAATCAATCGCGACATCGCACGCCCCCTGTTTCGCGCGCCGACTTCGGCGTGTCTGATGCACGCGTTCTATCGGCATTGGCCGCGATTGGCGAGACGTGCGATCTGGAGCCGGCGAGAACAAGATCGGGACGAGCCATTCAAAATGGAGGCTGCGAAAAAGGGGACCCCGCCGGCAGAGGGGGGGTGTCCGGCGGGGTCTTGTTGCCGCGAAGGGGGGCACGGGGGGAGCGAAGTGGCGCGGCATTAAGGCTGGGCTTTGTTCAAGCCGGGGGCTATTTCTTCAAAACTTCCGGCCAGTTTGAGTTTGCCTTGGCGATGTTGCCTGGAATGTTCTTCTCCCAGGTGGATCGCACGTCGAGATTGTAGTTCAGATAGAGCTTGCCATCGACAACGGTCCAGGCGCGCGGGTCGCCTTTCGCTGTGTAGCCTCTGCTCACGGCCCAGGCGCAGTAGCCGCCGTACTGAGGGGCGTATTTGCCCGGGTCGGATTCAAACTTTGACCGGTTGGCTTCTGAACTGAAGCGCCATGTGGCTCCTTTGTATTCCAGGGCGATGGATTGGCTGCCTTTGACGGGTTTGCCGTCAGAAAAGTATGCCACCGGATCATAGCCACCGACGGCGACGCCTTTTTCGAGGCCCGTGAAGACCTCGGATTTGGCTGCGCGAGCGTCCTGCACCGCAAACAGTACGGCGGCAAGCAGTGCCAGCACTGCGATAACCGGGGTTGTCCATTGGGTGCGATTTCTCAACATCACTCGTTTGGTCCTGTTGGCGTCATTCGATGACTAGGAACTTGGCGACTTCCGCGTTCACATGCACTCAAATTGGAGGTGAAGTGTTCGTGATTGCCCCTCGCGCTTCGCTGGAATGGAGATGGAAGTGGCCGACGAGCACAGACGACGTACTCCTTCGCACGGTCTGTTCGTGTACGGAACGCTGATGAGCTGGGCGAAGGGCGCCTTGGGGCTAAACGAGAGGAAGCGGCTCTCGCGTGAGGCGAGAAGCCTGGGTCCCGCGACGCTCAGAGGACGGCTTTATGAGCTGGGCCAGTATCCTGGGCTGATCATCTCCAACGTCGACGAGGATGTCGTTCACGGGGAAGTGTTCGAGCTGTTCCGGCCGGCCGTAACCCTGCAATGGCTCGACCACTATGAAGGCGTGAGGTGCGAACGCGGGGAACTTGATGATTACCGTCGCGAGACTGTCGAGGTCACGCTGGCCGATTCAGCGGTGGTCAAAGTCTCTGTGTACGTCTACCGGCGTTCGCTTCGTAGGGCACGTTATCTGCCATCAGGTGTCTGGCAGGCGCGTTAGCGCGAGCACCGCCACTGCGGGCTAGAAGGCTTCGTTGGGAGGTGATCCTTCTGCGCGTCGTCTTCGTTTGACCCTGATCATGATTGTTCGCGGTGACGCAATGGGGCGCTCGATTTTTTGCTTCCGCGTTCCGTACACCCAGCGGGAGCTGATAATGCAAAGACACTCCAAGACGCTTCACGTCGAGATGGTTTTGCATGACGACGGAAGATGGAACAGCAACGAGTTCGTCGAGCCGGCCAACGGGGTTCGAGTGAAATCGGCCGCAAACGGCAAGAAACACTTGGCGTTGGAGTGCGACGTGGCGTCTTTGGACGGCTTTTCCCGGTTACTTTCTCGCCGCAACGTTGAATTGCTGAAACTCATCAAAGAGGCCTCTCCGCAGTCCGTCGCGGAGCTGGCACGTCTGTCGGGGCGACCGAAAGCAAGCCTGATGTTGACGCTACGCCGCTTCAAAAGTTTTGGAATTGTCGATTTCGATGAAGTTGACGGGCGGCGCAAGGTGCCCCGACTGGCCTGCGAGCGGCTCCGCCTGGAGATACCCATTGCCTAGGACATTTTGTCGCGCCAGGTAGGTCGATCAGCCCGCGACGAGTGGGCGAAGGGATTCGACTAGCAGTCTTTCCTGCACCTGCTCGTCGTTCACCGCGATGTGAGCTACAAACCAATCCTGAACCAACTTACAGACTTGCTCGCGCGGTGCCTGGGCCATCGCTTGCGGGTTGGAGAACAAGCCGATTTCAGCTTTCGTCCAACCAATTTTTGTCAGCTCGGAGTAGAGTATCTCATAATCCGACTTGCCGGCCCTTTGCCGCTTCACAGGCGTTTTGCGGCCATCGGCCACGGCGCGGAATACGGCGGCAATCTGACCTTCGATGGCATCCCCGTATCCTGGCTTTGGGAACAGCGAAATGACCGCCGGGCTTGTCTCACCCTTGCTGACGAAAGTGTAGCAGGCATCGGTTGAGTATCCGGCGAGGCTCTTCAGGTTTGCCAAGAAGGCGCCAGCGATACTCTGCAAGTGTTCCGTGCTCGAGGACAGTGCGTCGTTGGCGTGTTCGCGGCGCAGGGCAACGAGTTTGTTAATGAGATGCTTGGACAGGTCGGTCTCGCTGGCCGTGTTGCTCAGCTTCGAAATTTCCTGGACGCGCTCCTTGTACCAGTCGGGGAACTCTTCCTTGATCACGCGCCATAGCTGAGACTTTTGCAAGTTGCTATCGATCGTCTCAAGCGGAACGCTATTGGGCGCCGCCGCGCTCGGAGCGACGGGTTGCGTCTTCGGCACCGTTACCGTGATGCCCGGCACCGGCGTGTTTCCGTTGTTTGGATCTTCGGGCGCCTGCTCTTGCGGAGGTTTGGGCTTTTCGGCCGCCGCGGTTTTGGTGTTCGTGTCGGCCTTTATAACCGGAGTGCTCGCCTCCTCAGAGGGCTCGTTCATATAGCTGAGGATGGCGTCCTTGTTCTGGAAAGCGACGACGCCGCCACCCGCGATGGCAGCGGCAACAGCGACGGTCCCAATCAACAGGCCAATCCGACCGCGACGGCGCGGCTGTTCGTCGTCAGCATCTTCAACATCATAGCCTTCCACCGGTGCGGGATGGTGTGCGGCAACATTTGCGCCCACGGTCAAGCTCGGATCGGGCCGGAGCGATGCATGGTCCGCCGCGGCTGGCGACGCCGCTTGGGTGTTGCGCGCGGCGCCTGATGAGCTGGGTTCGACCTGCAGGGTGGGGCTTGGTGTGTGGCTCGGGGCCGTCAGATGATCGTGCTGTGTGGGCTGCTTGAAGCCCCCCTGAGCCGCTGACGTGGTGACCTTTGGCGTTGCCGGTGGCGGTGGTGGCGTTGGTGGTGCGGGCGGCGGGAATATGGAGGCAGCGGTCTGCCAATCCGTCATTTCCGGGTTCCAGACCAGGTCGGTTGATTTGAGATGCCCGTTCTCCACGAAGAGCTTCATTTCGGCATCCGAAAGCGGGCCGTGCTGCTCCCCTTCCCGGGCGATGTACCAAACAATCTCAGAGTTCGTTTCGCTCATCGGCTCTCACAGTGGGCTGGGTCGACGGAACTCCGGTCGCCTCCGCACTTTGTTCCTCGCTCGTTTCACACGGATAAGCGCAACGCGTCAACGTTACGCAAATCCCCTCGAAACCTGTGTGCCCCCTAAGTCCGAGATGGCAGCGCAATCTGTCTCCGCCATCGCTTCTGGAGCCTTTTCACACACTAAAGCTGGCTATTACAAGGCGTTGGCCATGCCAATCGATGGATAGCCGGATTGTTTAGCTGGTATGCAATTGTGTTGCGACGCGACTTATTGAGTTCGATCTTCCGGAAGCAATCAAAGGTCTTTGACCTTGGCGGTCTTGTGGGGTGGGCGGGCCATCGCTATAAGGCGCTGGTCCGAAATGAATAATTCCCGGGGGAATGCTTGTATGGCAGTTGAGCGCACGTTCTCGATCATCAAACCAGATGCGACCAAAAGAAACGTCACCGGCCAGATCAACGCCGTCATTGAAGGCGCTGGTCTGCGGATCGTCGCCCAGAAACGAGTCCTGTGGACAACAGCCCAGGCCAAGAAGTTTTATGAAGAGCACGCGGAACGGCCGTTTTACGGCGAACTCGTCGAATTCATGACTTCGGGGCCCATTGTCTTGCAGGTCCTGGAAGGCGAAAACGCCATCGCGAAGTACCGTGAGGTCATGGGGGCGACCGATCCAGCGGAGGCGGCCGACGGCACGATCCGCAAGCAGTTCGCGCTGTCGAAGGGTGAAAACTCCACTCATGGCTCAGATAGCCCGGGGTCCGCGCAGCGCGAAATCTCCCTGAATTTCGAGCCAGATGAGATCGTAGGCTGAAGCTGCGGGCCCGAGCCGCTTACTTAGTCCTTAGCCGCGCGCGGGAGGACAATGACACAGGTCAGGTTGTATGCCGCCATGAGTCTTGATGGCTTCGTCGCTGACAGCGACGGGGACTCGACGTGGATGGAGGCCCATCACAAGAGTATCTTTGGAGAGTCCGAGTTTCTCGATGCCATCGGCGCGGTGGTATTGGGGCGCCGAACCTGCCAAATGATTCAAGCGTTTGGCGAATGGCCGTATTCCGAACAGTACGCCTTAATTCTTTCATCTCAGCCGCCGTGGCCGGTGCCAGCGACAGCCGTCATTATACCGAACGGTATCAGGGCCGCGGTACAGGCGGCCCGGGAACGCACATCCAAGGATGTCTGGATCGTGGGTGGGGCCGTCACGATGCAGTCGGCCCTCGAGGCCGGACTTGTGGATATCGTGGAAATCTGCGTAGCCCCATATCTGATCGGTTCGGGGCTGTCTCTGCTGAATTCCTTGAATGAGCTGCAGAAGCTTGAATTCGATGGGATCCACGCGTTTTCCGATGGCGTGGTCAAGCTGCGCTACGAAGTCCTCTGAATTTCGCCCTATCAATCCCAACGGGGTCGACACCGCAAAAAAAACGAGGACTGAACTGCCCTCGTTCTTCTTCTTTCAAAGTGACGCTGTGCTCAGCTCAATTCGTGGATCTTGAAGTACAGACCACCTCGGGGCGTGAGCGTCACGGTCGCATTGATCGGCGCCGGCTCCTGTCCGACGTACTCGGGCCGGAAGCGGCGCAGGAGCAGAGAGAGCGCCAGCGTGTTTTCCACCTGGCTCATCGCACCCCCGATGCAAGAGCGTTTGCCCGCGCCGAACGGGATGTAGGAGTATTTCACGCGCTTCTTGGCGGCATCTCCCATCCAGCGTTCGGGACGGAACTCTTCCGGTGAATCCCAGAACTTGGGATTGTGATGGGCTCCGTATCCAAACAGCACAATGCGATCGCCGGCTTGAATTTCTTTGCCGTCAATGACGTCGGGGCCAACCGCCGTGCGGATCAAGCTCCATACCGGCGGATAGAGCCTCATGGTTTCTTGAATGACTGCACGTGTGTAGGTCAGCGCGGAGTAGTCGGCCGCGTTGGGTTCACGGTCGGCGCAAACCTCCTCGCTCTCGCGTCGAATACGCTCGGCGGCTTCTGGGTGCTTGGAAACAAGATAAAGCGCCCAAGCCAATGTGAGCGCCGTGGTCTCCGTTCCCGCCCAGAGGTACTGTTTGAGTTCGTCGATTGCCTGCTGCTGATCGAACTCGGGCACCTCAGGGTCTTCGACGGCGGCCTGGATCATCTTGAGAAGAGTCTTCTCGCGTTCTTCGCGAGGGTCCGCGGCGATAACGGCCGGGGGTACCGAGGTCCAGGCTTTGACAGCCTCCTCGGGAGAGGCTTCCGTGTAACCACTGACGTCGCCGGCCTGTTTCTTGTCGCGGATCGACTTGTGGTTCATCACGTCGGTGTAGGTCTTAACGTACCTGAAGACCACATGTGGGTTGAAGGGCATGTCGCGGTCGAACAGCGCCTTGCAGATCATGTCGGCGGCGAGTGTCCACGTCTGCTCAACCATTTCGACTTCCTCACCAGTCTTGGCGAGTTCAGCCCAGTTTTGCATCTTTGAGCGGATCGCTTCGTTGAAGTACGGGATGTACTCGGCGAAGACGTCGGGATGGAATGCAGGCTGTTGCGGCATTCTGATCTTCTGCCACAGGGCGCCATCGTGGGTGATCATCGACTTGCCGAAAATCGGTTTCAGTCCGGCAAAGTACTTGACGTAGTTGTCGGCGTTCGAAACGAGCACATGCTTGAAGAACTGCGGTTCGCTAATCAGCACAACGCGCTGAGAGGCCATACTCACGGGAATGACCGGACCATAGCGCTCGGCTGTCTGCATCAAGACCCCCATTGGATTTGTGGGGTCCTTTAGAAGAGGCGACAGTTTGAACCAGATGCTCTCTTCGCCAAATTCCGCGGTATCCTGCTCAGCTATGGTCATCTTTCAATCGTCTCCGGAGCTTCGCACTTGACGGGCAAACCGTCAGAGGACGAAATTCAAATAACTTGCGTCGTCACCTGCGTTTTCGATGGACGCATTAGTGCCGCGCGCAATCGTTTCGCTCCCGTCACTGCTTTTTTTCGATAGCAGCGCTAGAAATTGGGCGGCGGCGTGGACTCGCCGACGGCTGTCCATAATGCGCTGATCGGTGCCGGTTGGATGTGACCTGGGAAGCACAATCCCCGGTTAGAGCGGCGCGACTAACACTTAGGGGCTCAATTGTCTACGAAATCGCCCTATACCGCTACAATCTGGCGCGGAAAAACAAAAGCTAGCGGCCTTACTTTAATGTTTAAGTTAAAGTTTTGGTGAAAAAAGCGTTGATCCTGCTTCGTGTTTTCCTTTGAAGCGCGCGACCTGCTCGTCTATGTCGTATTGATCTGCGGCAAATAGCGACAAGATCTGTGGATAGAGGCGGTGCTCTGCGGCGAGGACGCGTTCGGCGAGCAGATCGGGCGTATCTCCATCAAGAATTGGTACAGCTGCCTGCCCCAAAATCGGGCCTTCATCCATCTTTGGTCTAACCACATGGACGGTGCATCCGGTGATCCTGGCACCCGCGACGAGCGCGCGCTCGTGCGTGTTCAGCCCCTTAAACGCCGGCAACAAAGATGGATGGATGTTGATCATTGCATTGCGCCAGCGATCGACAAGCTTGGGAGTCATCAGGCGCATGAAGCCAGCACAGGCGACAAGCTCGGCGCCTGCATCGACAAGCGATTGGTGGAGCGCGTCATCAAAGCTTTCACGGGAAGCATATTCGCGATGATCCAAGGCGATGGTCTTCAGGCCTCGGTCGCGGGCCCAGGCGAGGCCAGGGGCTTGCGGCCGGTTTGAAATCACGGCGACAATTTCGGCCGGGTAGCCCGGGCGGCAGGCGGCCTCGACGAGGGCCATCATGTTGGAGCCTCGGCCCGAAATTAAAACGGCGACGCGTTTCCTTGCCGGGTTGCTCATGGCGTATCGTCCAAGCTGCCCTGGTAGATCACCGCGTCGTCGCCGCGCTGGGTAATCTCGCCAATCAGAAGCGGCGTTTCGCCGGCGCTTTCGAGGGCGGAAGTCACATCACCTTCTCGTTCCGCAGCGACCACCAAGACCATGCCCAGACCGCAGTTGAAGGTGCGAAGCATCTCCTCATCCGGCAGGCGACCAGCCTCGGCAAGCCACGCGAATACGGCGGGCTGCCGCCAGGCCGAAAGGTCAATAGTCGCGGCTGTTTGCTCAGGCAGTACACGGGGAATGTTCTCGGTCAATCCGCCGCCTGTTATGTGCGCCAGAGCCTTGATGGCTCCTGATGAGGGGCCCGTAGCGCGGAGTGCGGCAAGCAACGGTTTCACGTAGAGCCGGGTCGGAGACAGCAGTGAATTCGCGACACTGAGTTCCGGCTCCCAGGGGGCCGGTTGGTCCCAATCGAGGCCGGTTTTCTCGACGAGCTTGCGAACCAATGAGTATCCGTTCGAGTGCAGTCCCGATGAGGTCAGAGCCAGGAGTTTGTCGCCGGCTTCAATGCCAGGCAGCGGCAAGATGCAATCGCGTTCGACCGCACCGACGGCGAAACCGGCCAGATCATAATCTCCGCCCTGGTACATGCCCGGCATTTCGGCGGTTTCACCGCCAATCAGCGCACAGCCAGACTGGCTGCAGGCCTCGGCGATGCCAGCGATGACGTCGCGCGCGGTGGCAACGTCCAGCCGTCCCGTTGCCATGTAGTCCAGGAAAAACAATGGCTCGGCCCCCTGCACAATCAGATCATTGACGCACATGGCGACAAGATCGGTCCCGATTGTGCCGTGCTGGCCGGATTCGATGGCGACACGCAATTTAGTGCCCACTCCATCGGTTGCGGCAACCAGCAAGGGATCGCGAAATCCGGCCTGCTTAAGATCGAACAGACCGCCGAATCCGCCGAGGGCCGCGTCCGCACCGGGGCGGCTCGTAGCGCGTGCAAGCGGCGCTATCGCCTTAATCAGCGCATTGCCGGCATCGATATCCACGCCGGCCTGGCGGTAGGTGACGGGGTGGTCTGGATCCTCACTCATCGTGTCGAACGTGACCTCGTAAGGGTTGAGATGATCTGTTATAGCAGGCGGGGGTTTCCTTGATCCGCGAGCGTATTGCAGATCGCGTGGTCGTAAGGCTGGCGGCGAACCAGTTGTCAAATCGATCCCGCACTGCCCGAATATAGCGGGGCGGTCAAGGCAGGGTGACGAACAATACGGGGACGTACAATCATGATGTTGGGGGCCAATCGGGTCCAGGCCGTCGGGTTGTTGAAGGCAGGGCTCATGTCGGTGCTGCTGGCTGCGACGGGTTATTCGGCGGCTGCCGCGGGCCGCGATGATGGTGCTTACACGATTGCCAATTTTCCCGTCGAGGCGCGGGGCAAGAACGCAGTTGCCGCCAAAAAAACGGCCATTTCGGACGGCCAGAGCGCCGCTTTGCAATCTCTGTTGAAGAGAATTGTTCCCGTTACCGCGTATGCACGCCTCCGGCAAATGGGAGAGTTTGATGCATCGCAGTACGTCAACGGCATCTCCGTGCGAGGGGAGCAAAATTCGTCGACCGAATACTATGCCGCGCTTGATTTCACGTTTTCACCCGAAGGAGTGCGCGGCCTGCTGCGCAACCGCGGCGTTCCGTTCATCGACGAACAGGCCCCATCGGTCTTGTTGGTCCCGGTTTTGATCGGCGGGCTTGGCGGGCCCGAGCGCTCGGCGGGGACTTGGGGCGAAGTCTGGGGCGGGCTTGATCTGAAGAATTCGGTGACACCGCTCACCATTGCGCCCTTGCGGCCGAACATCCATCCGGATGTGTTCAACGGGCTGGCGCAACGCGACGACGCAAGGGGCATGCGAATCCTTGCCGCGGAGTATGGCCGCCAGCAGGTTGTCGTCGTGCAGGCGGAAGTTGATCGATCGACAAACCGCCTCAAGGTGCGGCTCGACGGACAGGACAGTGTCGGGCCCGTCAACTGGTCGCGCGAGTATCGCATTTACGATGGAGATACCGCATATGCGATGGAGCTGGCCGCGGTTGTGACACTTGGTGTTCTGGAGGGCCGATGGAAGGCGTTGAGGACCCGACAATCGGGTGGAATTGGCGCATTGACCCAGCCGGCGGCGCCGGTAACGATCGAGGTTCTGTTCAACAGCGCGCGCGATTGGTACCGGTTGCAACGCGAGCTCGCTGATCTCTCCGGTGTTGAAGCATTTCGGGTCGGGGCCGTTTCGGCGCGTAGTGCGACGGTGTCGTTGAGCTACCCGGGGGGTGGCAGCGGTTTGTCCAATGTCTTGGCCCGGCAAGGCCTGTCGCTTGAGAATGCGGGTGACCGCTGGGTGCTGCGACAGAGATTTTAGGGGTGCGGTGCTGGCGGACGCCTGAAGACAACCGTAACGGGAATGGGTTTAATGGGCTGGATCGGTCGGCTCCTCTTGTCCCTACCTCGCCTGCGGGGGCAGCCAAGGCTTGGTGAAAATGGCGGTTCAGCCCATCAACATACCCAACCTCATTACGCTCGGGCGTGCCGTGCTAGTGCCGATCGTCTTCTGGCTCGTGCTGGCTGGCGAAGATGCGATCGCGTTCTTCTTGTTTGTCATTGCAGGGGTTTCAGATGCCGTCGATGGCTATCTCGCCAGGCGATACGATCTGCGAACAGAGATTGGTGCGTATCTTGATCCGCTGGCCGACAAACTGCTCATCGTCTCGATTTTCGTCGGCCTTGGATTGCGCGCGGAGCTGCCGGGTTGGCTCGTCTATACGGTCGTTGGGCGTGACGTGCTCATTCTTGCAGCGATTGCCTTATCATGGTTGCTTTCGAAACCGGTCGAGATCGCACCCTTGATGATCTCAAAGGCTACGACGGTGGCGCAGATTTCACTGGCGGCCATCGTTTTGGCCGATGAGGCCTTTTCGCTCGGATTGGGGGGGCTTCGAACCGGTCTCATCTGGTTCACCGCAGCCCTGACGATCGCCTCACTACTTGCCTATCTCCGGATTTGGATCGTGCATATGTCGCGTGATTAGAACTGCGGGTTGGCGGTGTGGTTGGGGGGCCGCTTCTTGGATTGCATCAAGCCGATGGCCCCCGCGGCGGGCGTCATGCTAGACAGGAGTTCGCACGTATCGCATGACCCTTTTTCCGTCCATCGCGCGGCATCGCCCGAAGTCGACCCAGATCCTCAAAGGCTAGATGAAAGCACAGCCTCAACAGCTTACTCTTGATCTTCCGCACCGCTCCGCTTTGGGGCTCGAAGACTTTCTCGTCAGCGGTTCGAATGAATCGGCCATCGAGCTGATCGATGGGACGGTTGATTGGCCAAACGGTGCAGCGCTGGTCGTCGGGCCGGCGGGGTCGGGAAAGAGCCACCTCGCCCACGTGTGGCGGGCCAAGACGCAAGCCTCGTTGCTGCTTGGGGCAGAAGCCACAGAAACCGCCCTTCAGGATGCGGCGGCGACCGGGGCGATCGTTGTTGAGGACCTTGATCGAGGAATTGCTGATGAAGCAGCAATGTTTCATCTTCTCAACATGGCGCGGCAGGGCCAGATACGGGTGTTGTTCACATCGCGGCTGGCCGCCGGCGATCTGGAGATTTTGCTGGTCGATCTTCGCTCACGGGTGAGGGCATTACCGATCGCGCAGATTGCACCGCCGGACGAGGCGTTGCTGCGGGCGGTTCTGGTCAAGCTGTTTTCTGATCGCCAGCTAACGGTTGAGCCGGAGGTCATAGGGTACCTTGTTGTGCGCATGGAGCGTTCGATGGCCGCGGCCAACGAACTTGCCGCCGAGATCGATCGGCTCGGCCTGGAGATGCGCCGCAAGGTGACTAAGCAACTCGCGCAAACAGCGTTAACGAATTTGGAAAACCGGAATGCGGAGCCGTGATTAACCCGGACCGTAGACAGTAATGGCAAATACGACTGGGTATCCTGCGGGCCGGCGTTTATATCACTGCAATGATTGTTTGGCACATCTACGCAAGACACTAGATTTTGGAGAATGGGTGCCGGTGGGCGGCTCATTGTAAGTTGGCCGGTTTTGCAAATCGAGGAGAGACGTAATGACGGCGGCCCGGCGAATGTCCGAGTCCAAGGTGGTGAAGAAGCCGGCTGTTAAACGCCCGACGGACAACAAGTCGAAGCGGACCAAAGCGCCTGAGGGGCCAGAGCGCTACTACAACCGGGAGCTCTCCTGGCTGCAGTTCAATTCACGTGTTCTCGAGGAAGCCAGCAACAAACATCACCCGCTACTGGAGCGCCTCAGGTTTCTTTCGATCTCGGCCTCGAACCTCGATGAATTCTACATGGTGCGTGTGGCCGGCATTCAGGGGCAGATCGTAAACGGCGTAACGACGCTGTCGCAGGACGGCCTGACGCCGGCGCAGCAGCTCGAGCGCATCAACGCCTTTGCAGCCGATCTGGTCGAGCGCAAGCAAAAGTGCTGGGCGAGCCTCGGACGAGAATTGCAAGCCAATGGGATCTCGATCGTTGGTCCAGATGATCTCAATGAGGCGGAACAAGCGTGGATTGGTCAGGAGTTCTACAATCATATCTTTCCGATCCTAACGCCGATCGCAGTGGATCCGGCGCATCCATTTCCCTTCATCTTGAACAAGGGACTGACGCTCGCCGCCCTGATGCATCACGAGACGAAGGATCGGCGGCAGAACGGCCTTGTCCCGATCCCCAGTCAACTCGACCGCTTTATCCGGCTTATACCGTCACAGGACAGGAAGGGTGAGATCCGGTTCATTCCCGTCGAAGATGTTATCGGGATGTATATTACGGAGCTCTTCCCACGGTTTGTCGTGGATGCCAAAGGTGCGTTCCGCGTCTTGCGCGACAGTGACATCGAACTTGAAGAAGAAGCGGAGGACCTGGTCCAGACCTTCGAAAACCTGCTCAAGCGGAGGCGGCGCGGTCATGTCATACGTCTGGAGCTTGATGCGCGCATGGCGCCCGAGCTGCGCCGTTTCGTCATCGAAGAACTGGAGGTGGGGGAGCCGGCAGTTTTCGTCAAAAAGGGCCTGCTCGGGTTTGCGGATATCTCGCAGCTCATCGTATCGGAGCGGCCCGATATGTTGTTCAAGCCGTTCAACATTCGCTATCCCGAGCGTGTGCGGGAGTATGAAGGCAACGTTTTTGCCACCATCAAGGCCAAGGACTTCGTGGTTCATCACCCCTACGAGTCCTTTGATGTCGTTGTTCAGTATCTGCGCCAGGCCGTCAACGACCCCAACGTCATGGCAATCAAATGGACGCTTTACCGGACGTCCAAGGATTCACCGATCGTGGAAGCGTTGAAGGACGCGGTCGAGGCCGGCAAGTCGGTCACGGCGGTCGTCGAGCTGAAAGCCCGGTTTGATGAGGCTGCCAACATCCGCTGGGCACGCGACCTGGAAAACGCCGGCGTGCATGTGGTGTATGGCTTCATCGAGCTGAAAACGCATGCCAAGCTCGGCATTATTGTCCGGCGCGAAGGCAATGATCTTGTCACCTATTCGCATATCGGCACCGGCAACTACCATCCACAGACCGCGAAAGTCTACACCGACCTTTCGTTGTTTACCGACGACGCGGCAATCGCCCAAGATGTAACGCGAGTTCTTAACTTCGTGACCGGATATGGCGAGCCGGGCAAACTTGAACTCATGGCCGCTAGCCCGCACGGGATTCGCGATCGCATTGTCGATCATCTGCGCGAGGAAATGGCTCACGCGCGTGCTGGGCGTCCGGCAGCGGTTTGGATGAAGATGAATTCACTGGTCGACCAGAGAATCATCGAGGCGCTGTACGAGGCGAGTGAAGCGGGCGTCGAAATCGATCTCATCGTGAGGGGTATTTGCTGCCTCCGGCCGGGTGTGCCCGGCATGTCAGAGAGAATTCGCGTCAAAAGTATCATCGGGCGCTTTCTCGAGCATTCTCGCATCTACTGCTTCGGCCGCGGTCAAGGGCTGCCGTCGCCGGAGGCAGCGGTCTATATTTCATCAGCTGATTTGATGCCAAGGAACCTTGATCGGCGGGTCGAAGCCATGGCGCCCGTGCTCAACCCGACGACGCATGAGCAGGTGCTCAATCAGATCATGGTGGCGAACCTGAAGGATAACCAGCAAAGCTGGCAGATTCTGTCGGATGGCGATGCCTTGCGGATCAAGCCCGGAGAGGGCGAGGAACCGTTCAATGCGCATGCCTACTTCGTGACCAATCCGAGCCTATCGGGACGCGGTGAGGCCGCCCTCAAGGACGGCCCGCCAAAAGTGCACGTTTCGCATAAGCGCAAGAGCTGAGATCGCGTGTGCTAGCGAGGGCCGGGGTCATAGCCGCGGCGCTGTTTCCACTGCGTGAAGAAATAGGCAAGCTCGTCGTCGACCTCGTCAGGCACGACAATCCGCACAGTCACGATCTGGTCGCCGAACTCGCCTGTCTTGGCGTTGCGAACGCCCTTCCCTTTGAGACGGAACATTCGTCCTGACGAGGTCCCTTTGGGCAAGGCGAGTTGCACCCGGCTCCCGATGGTCGCCACTTCGATCTTGCCGCCGAGTATGGCTTCGTCGAGGGTGATCGGTACTTCGCAGAGGATGTTGAGTTCGTCGCGGGTGAAACGCGGATGAGGGCGGATTTTGATTTCAACCAGCGCATCGCCCGCCTCACCACCGAGGAGCCCGAGGCCGCCCTTGCCGCGCAGTCGCAAGACCTGACCGTTTGAAACGCCTTCCGGGACGGCAAGATCAAGGACGCCGCCTTCCGGCATGGTGACGCGCTTCTTTACGCCGGTGACAGCTTCAACGAAGTCGACCTCCAGGGTGTAGCGCACATCCTGGCCCCGGCGGGAAAAGCTGCTTGAATTGCTGCTGGCGGTGCGATGACCGTTGTGCTGGGTGTAGTGGGAGGCAAACATGTCGTCGAAGATGCCACTGAAGTCCGCGGCATAACCGCCCGGTGCGGCGTGGGCATTGGCGTATTGCTGGCGATGCGAACGGCGTGGTTCTCCGCTGGCGTCAATCTGCCCTGAATCGAACTGACGACGCTTCGGGGGATCGCCCAGAATATCATAAGCAGCCGACACCCTCTTGAAGCGTTCCGCCGCCGCGGAATCCTGCGGGTGCAGGTCGGGATGCAGCTCTTTGGCCAACTTGCGAAACGCGCGCCGGATCTCATCTTCGCCGGCATCGCGCGAAACACCCAATGTCGCGTACGGGTCTACCGCGTTCACTGATGTGCCCCCTAGAAGTGTTCTCGCGTTCCGAAAGGGAATTCGCGCCGGCCGTACAAGTCGCACGAGCGAACTCTTAGATCGAGAACGAGCATATTGAGTCTCGAGGATACGCAAAGGGCAACGAAGCAGCCCCGCAACTACACTTCATGCGATCAGATTGTGGCAAGCCTGAGCACTGGACCGGTTGGATGGTAAGTTTCGATCTAATTTATTTCGTTTTGAGCTCATCCGAGAACTGTATTTCTCCTGAGCAATCGATGAGGCTCGCCAGGGTTGCAAAGCGACGGCGCAGACGTGCGCCGTCAAGATTGGCATACGCTTTGGGGATGCGCCACGTAAGCGTATCTCCTTGATAACTCAGCTGGGTATCCAGGATTTTGCCTGCCATCCCAATGGATAGCATGTGGGCTGAGCGCACGGCCGCGCCAACAATCCGGGCGCGTCTCAATGAGCGTTTGCTTGCAGCCTTGCGCAGGCGGACAGATAGTTTTTCGCCTTCGAGCTCGCCGCGGCCAGCGTGGCGGAAATAGATTGAAAGTGCCAGGAAGATCCGGCCTGGATGGTCGATGCCGCTCAAGGCCGAATGTGCGACCGCGTCGAGGCTTTGTTCCCCGCGGTAGTCGGGGTGGGCACGCCAGCCGATGTCGGAGATCAGACAGGCGGCATGGCGCAGACGGCGCTCTTCATCTGTTTCCTGTAGTTCTGGGTGATTGAACAGCTGGTCGGTCCAGACGCAGAGTTCCTCGGCATGCTCGGAGCTGCGCGCGTAGAGATCAGCAAGCCGCTTGCAGTAGCTCAGCAGAGGGTCCTTGGCCTGTTCGGCTTCGTCGAGCAGGGAGTAGAAGATTCCTTCCCGAACGCCGAAAACAGAGAACAGCACGGATCGGGGTTCGATCTTCAGGAGCAGTCGCTCCATGAGAAGCGCGCCGTATGGCAACACTTCCTTGCGCGGCCTGGATATTTCGGAGTTGCCCGGCATCGTCATGAGGCGCTTGGGCTTGCGCAGCTTCTCGGCAAAGGTCAGGACCTTATCCTGCGGTAGTTCAAACTCGTGCATGACGTTCAAGGGGTAGTCCGAACCCGCCATGTACATTTTGGCGAAGGCGCGCCAGGTTCCGCCGACGGCGTAGAAGCACCGGCGGCGACCGTTTTTGAGCCACGGAATCTCTGACAGTGCTTTATCAATGATCTCGGTGGCTTTTTCGATCCTGCCGCCAGTCATGTCGATCAGGCGTAGCCCGCCAAGCGGGAGTGTCGCGGTATCGATGATCTGGCCTTGTTTGATGTCGACCAATTCGACGCTGCCGCCGCCAAGGTCGGCGGCGATGCCGTCCGCATCGGGAATCCCCATCATGAGGCCCTGTGCGGAAATCCGTGCTTCTTCCTCGCCGGTCAGGACTTGCACGGGAACGCGGCAAATTCTTTCTGCCTCGGTGATGAATTTCCCGCCGTCATCGGCGTCGCGGACAGCGGCGGTTGCGATCACCTTGAGAACGCTGACGTTCAATACGTCAGCGATGCTTCGAAAACGTTGTAAGGCGGTCAATGCGCAGTGGACGGCGTCTTCTCCCAAGCAACCAGACGTCGCGACGTGCCGACCAAGGCCACAAAGTTCTTTTTCGTTGAAAACCGGGGTTGGAGCTCTCAGGGGCCCCTCGTAAACAACCAATCTCACCGAGTTTGAGCCGATATCTATGACGCCGACAGGTTGCATGCCGGCGTCAATGACTCGGGCGGCGGAATTGAAGCGCCTCGTGAAGAGCATGACTGTTATCTCCCCCTGTACGGCCAGTCCACGCATCGCGCAGCCACTTGCAACATCGCCATAAAGCCCTGGTCTTGCTTTTCGTCTTTGCCGTGGTGTCAGTCATAAAGCGATTCACGGTCAATTTGAGTGGCTCTATCCACTTGCCTGTAGTGCAGCTTGACGCAGGCATGCAACGCCATTTTGGGCCAACCAACCGACTTGTGCTCATTCTTTTGGCGAAGAAAGGAAAGTTCCGGGCGAAGCTCAAAATGTCGAATGGCGTTTCATGGATGGCGGGTTAGGAGCACGAAGTCTACTGCAGTGCAGGCTTGTGCAGAATATTTTCCTTATTTGTGGGTTCGGGGCGGGAAAAATTGAAAAAATTTGCCATATTCGATAGTTCTTTGACGATTGAATCATAAGCGGTGGAAGGCATCATGTTCGAGGAGCTGGGGCTTGAAGGTTGGGCGCCGCTTGCGGCGTCTGTCGTTTTTGGCCTTCTCATTGGTGTGGCATTCGGGTTCCTTGCTCAGAGGTCGCGGTTTTGTTTGCGGCGCGGGCTGGTTGGTCCCGAGGCAGAGCGCAGCTCAGCTCTTGGCACATGGCTGATGGCGCTTGCGGTCTCGATCGCCGGGACCACGGCGGCCTCCGTTTATGGCTTTGTCGATTTCTCATCTCACCGTCTGCAAAGCGACAGTCTTCCGCTCGCGGCCATTATCGCCGGAGGATTGATGTTTGGTGCCGGCATGGTGTTGGCACGTGGTTGTGCGTCGCGACTAACTGTTCTTGCCGCCACCGGGAATCTGCGGGCGCTGATAACGATACTGGTGTTTGCCGTTGCCGCTCACGCCACGCTCAAGGGTGTTTTGGCGCCGGCGCGGACGTGGCTTGGAGATTTCTCCGTCGATCTCGGTCAACCGGCGACCCTTGCTGCAATGTTCGGTAACGCGGTCATTCCGGCTGCGCTCTTGGTTGCACTGCTGATGGTCGTTGTCGTTCGCTCGGGAGCGAGCTGGGCCCAGCTGGCCATGGGTGCCTTGATCGGCGCGCTCATCCCGCTCGCCTGGGTGGGCACCGGCTACATCCTTTATGATGAGTTCGATCCAATCTCATTGCAGGGGCTTGCGTTCACGCTTCCTGCCACGGAGACGCTGTTCTGGACGGTGGCCGGGACCGCGACCGACCCCGGGTTCGGTGTCGGCTTTATTGGCGGCGTGCTTGCCGGCAGCCTACTGGCTTCGGTGCTATTTGGTGACTTCAGGCTAGTTGGCTTCAACCGTGACACGCCGACGGGCAACTACCTCGCCGGCGGCCTCTTGATGGGCGTTGGCGGCGTTCTGGCAGGCGGTTGCACCATCGGAGCCGGGTTGTCGGGTGTCGGTATGCTGAGCATCGGCGCGATGCTGGCTCTCGCCTCAATGATCGCGGGGGCTCTGCTGACATCGGCCGCGCTGCAACGGCAGACCTCCGGCCAGTCCAGCTTGGTGCCAGCGGAGTAATGCGCGGTGCGGCGCTTGCGCCGGCCGCTGTGAGCTAAGCCAGAATCTTATCCCAATAGAGTTTGGGTATATCGGGTCCGCCTACGGCCTTCAGCTCGACCGTTAAAGTCGGCGAGGTGACGTTGATCTCAGACAGACGATCGTCGATCAGGTCCAGGCCTGCAAAGAACACATCCCATTCCTTGAGCTTGGCACCGACCTGCTGGCAGACTTCCTCCTCCTTCGGGGTGAGCGAACTCAGCACAGGGCGGCCGCCGGAATGAATGTTGGCAACAAAGTTGCCCTCGGCGGGAATGCGACCCAAGACACCGGCGACTTCGCCTTCCAGCATCATGACTCGCTTGTCGGTGTCCTTGACGTTGGGCAGGAACTCCTGGGCGACGATGGGTTCGGCGGAGTGGGCGAGCAGCGTGTCGACGTGGTGGAAGAACTCCGGGTCGTCGATATTGCTGCGGACAATCATTTCGCCGCCAAACAGGGACAATGGTTTCAAGACGACTTCCCCCGTGCGGCGGGCGAATTCGGCGATGTGGTCGCGGTCGTGGGAGATGAGCGTCGAGGCCATCAGGTGAGGGAAGGCGAGTGCGCTCAACTTCTCCGGGGTATTGCGGATCGCACGCGGGTTATTGAGAACGCGCGTTGCCGGAGGCAGCAACTCCAACAGGCAGGTGTTCGAATAATAGGCCATGTCGAAGGGCGGGTCCTGGCGGATGAGGACCACGGCGAATTCGCTCAGCTGCCGGCGGGTGGGCTCGCCCAGCGTGAAAGGGGCTTCGGATCTGTCGGGATGAACTTGCGCGGTGCGCAGGCGCGCGGTGATGTCGCCATTCTCTATGGCCAGAGAGGTCGGATGGAACTCGTGGACTTCGAGGCCACGGGACTGTGCTTCCGCCATCAAGGCGAACGTCGTGTCGCCCTTGATGTTGATTGTCTCGGGCGGGTCCATCTGGACAGCGACTTTTGTCATGCGTGGCCTCGAACTGGGTGGGGCAATGTGCTTGGCAGCCTAGTCGAGAGTTAGTCCCGCTGGCCACCCATATCCAGATGTTCGCGGCTTCCGATCGCGTTTTGAACTGTGTTTGGAGTTGTCATTCGAGCTCAAGTTCCCGAGTCGGGAACGAAAAAGGCGGGGAATTCCCCGCCTTTTGAGTTTCTGGTAGAGGCCGCGATTGTGCTATTGGGCGCCGCTGGGCCGTTGCAGTTTCTCCATGACCTGGTCGAGAGAGAAGCTGGCAGCTTTCTGCCTTGGTGGAAACTCTTGGAATGTCTCAAGGAATTTTCCGACGTAGGCCTGTGCGGGGACGAGCAGGAAGGCGCGATCGAGCAACCAATCGTAGTAGGTGTTCGACGTGGAATAGGAGCGCTCGTAGGGGTCGCGGCGAAGATTGAAAATCAACGGAATGCGAAGAGGAGTCCAGGGCTCAATCCAGGCACGCAACGTTGCTTCCGCCTTTTGCTCCAGAAAGATCATTTTCCAATCCTGATAGCGCAGGGCCGTAAGATCCCCGTCGTCGGAGAAGTAGAAGATCTCCTTGCGCGGGCTCTCCTTCGCCTCGCCAGTCAGGTACGGCAGGAAGTTGTAGCCGTCGAGATGGACCTTGTACTCGCGGCCTATGGCTTTGACGCCACCTTTCAGGAGCTGTTCCTTGATGTCGGGGACGCCGGCAACAGCAAGATATGTCGGCAGCCAATCCATGTGGTGCATGATGTTGTTGGAGACGACACCAGCTTTGATCTTACCAGGCCAGCGCACCATCGAGGGCACGCGCCAACCGCCTTCCCAGTTGGTGTTCTTTTCGCCGCGGAATGGCGACCATGCGGCGTCGGGCCAGGTGTTCATGTGTGGCCCGTTGTCGGTGGAGTAATGGACAATGGTGTTGTCGGTGATGCCGAGCTCATCGAGTTTGGCGAGGAGCTTGCCGACATGCATATCGTGTTCAACCATGCCGTCAGCGTATTCGTCCTGGCCGGAGATGCCGCGCAGCTCATCCTTGACGTGGGTGCGGAAATGCATGCGGGTGCCGTTCCACCAGACGTAAAACGGTTTGCCGGCCTTGTGAGCGCGTTCGATGAAATTCAGCGCAACCTCGAGGGTCTCGTCGTCGACGGTTTCCATGCGCTTTTTGGTAAGCGGTCCGGTATCTTCGATTTTGCCGTCGGCTGATGACTTGATGACGCCCCGTGGACCAAACTGCTCTCTGAACTTCGGGTCCTTGGGATAGTCCATGTTTTCGGGCTCTTCTTCGGCATTCAGGTGATACAGGTTGCCGAAGAACTCGTCGAAGCCGTGGTTGGTTGGCAGGTGCTCGTCCTTGTCGCCCAGGTGGTTTTTGCCAAATTGGCCGGTGACATAACCTTGCGCCTTGAGGAGGCCGGCGATCGTCGGGTCTTCCTCCTGCATGCCCAGGTCGGCGCCGGGCAAGCCGACTTTTGACAGGCCGGTGCGGAAGACGCTCTGACCCATGATGTAGGATGAGCGGCCGGCAGTGCAGGACTGCTCACCGTAGTAGTCGGTGAACATCATGCCTTCCTTGGCAATGCGATCGATATTGGGGGTTTTGTAGCCTACAAGGCCCATGGTGTAGGCGCTGATGTTGGTGATGCCGACATCATCGCCCCAAATAACCAAAATGTTCGGTTTCTTATCTTGAGCGGCAGCGTGGCCGCTGATTGATACTGCGAAGAATAGTGCTGTAACCATTGCGAATAGGCTGCGGTACAAAGGCTGCAAGCCACCCCGCGACTGTACGCATCGCGACAACATACAAGTTCCTCCTTGAAAGTGCTTTGGTGCTCAAATTGACCGAGTCATAGCGCTCGGTTGGACGGTGATTTTGCATAGAAACCGTTGCCGGCAAAATTAATTCTTAGGCGTAGCTGCAAGTGGGGCAAGTTGGGTGTGATTCACGCTGTACACCTCCTGGCTCTTGTTACGTTTGCGAATGCGCGGAGCTTGGAGTTCGTGGATTCAACTCCAGTTTGCCTGCCGCGTGTGACGGCGATCTTGCCTTCAGCACCTTGTCGCGGAAGCCTGACACGATGCGAAAAATCTCGCGTGTGTCGGACGCAGCGGAGGTCGACAGTAACGCGTCATGGTAGCGGTCCTGCTGCCAATCTCTTGTGGGCCTCAACGGGTCGTTTTGTCTTGATTGCTTGGCGAGAAACGCGACAGTCGCAGCGCGGTTTTCCGGTGTCAGGCAATCCAGCCAACGCCAGAATGACGTGACGACCCGGTCGGTATCGCCCTTGGTGCAGGCCTGTCTGAACTTCAGGAAATAATAGGGCTCAGAGTGCAGGGCCTTGTCGATGTGAGATCTCGTTGCGCGGATGGCGGCCCCCGAATACTTCTGCCAGACCAGAACCACCAGATAGAAAGCGATACACAGCAAGGTTAGCCAGGCGATGTTCGTTCGCAGCCATTCGAGCGCCGTTATAATCAAGCTGGAGATTTCTGACGAGGTGGACTCTTGTTGCGGCTCGACTTTTTCGGTTTGTTTGGCCAAGGGGTCGGGTTTGACCGAGAAATCCTTGCCGGGCATCTCTTCACTTTTGAGGGTCTTGGTGTCGGGGTCGAACCAGGTGACTTTGATGGGCGGAAGAGAGAATTGGCCGGCCCTACTGAATACGTACGTTGCGGCATCCGTCCGCTTGGCACGATAGGTGCCCCGGTTGATCTTGTCTTCAAAGATGGTTTTGGCGGGATAGACTTCTGTTCCATCGAGTTTGGCAAAGACAATGCTTGGAAGTGCCAGCGCCAGTGTGCCTTCGGCGCTCATGGTGATCGTTCGTGTGACTGCGTCACCAGCCTTGGGGGATTCAGAGACGCCATCGTACTTCTGACTGACCGTGATTTTTGGAACCGTTACGATTGATGTCAGATCCTTGGCGCCTGGAGGCATCGTCGCCGTCATTGTTATTTGTTCGGTGCGCAATTCGATCGTTTTTGGTTGATTGTTCTCGTCTGCGATCGTCACGGTGATGTTTAGTGGTGGTATCGTGAAGTCGCCGGCACGCTGCGGAATGATCGCATATCGTTGACGTTGCCCGATCAAGGTGTCGTCGCCCCGGCCCTCACTAAAATTGACGCCGAGCTGTTCGGGCATGATTGCAATCGCGCCGTCGATGTTGAGGTCGGGATAGCGTGGCGAGCGGATGAACCGGCCCGTTGATTTGGTCTCCAGCCATAGGCGAACGAGTTGTCCGACGAAAATGCCGTCTTTGGGTTCCAGGTAGGCGGTGATCTCCGCGGAACTGCGCCGCGGCGGCGGGTCTTCGAGCTGCGCCATTGCAGATTGGCCGGCAAGCAGCACCATGGCGATTGCAAGCAGCAGCCTCATTGTTGCTCCTCCGCCGGTAAAGACTCATCATCGGCCTGTGCGTTGAGCTGATGATTGAATTTGAGGCGCAGAAAATCGCCAGGCGTGGTTTGCACGCGCCGCATCCACATGTTGCGGAGGTCTTCGTCGGACAACCCTTCTTGGGCCTTGAGCTCCTGCGTCGACACTTCTCCCTTCGCTGTGGCGCCGCGTTCGTCCACGACGATGCGATCGGCGCCAAGCTTTCCGCCGGTCCCGCCGGTGTCTTCGTACTCCTTATTGTCCACCTCCAACAGCCCTTGCACCCAATCGAGATTGAACTTTGCCTCCGGGAAGTCGGGTCTGAGCTCAAGAGCCTGTTCGTAGGCGCTCACGGCTTCTGCCAGCTTCTCCTGTTTGGCAAGGGCATTGCCCAGGTAGAAGCGGCCCGCGGGTGTATCAATCTGCTGGAACAGTGCTGCAGCGTTGGTGAAGTCGCCAGCCTTGTAGAATGCAACCGCTTTCCACTGCTTGTCTTCAAATGAGCGCGCTGCTTTCTCGAATTCGCCGCGTTCGAAGTAGAGGCGGCCTTGTTGATCGGGCGTGAGCCACCAATCCAAATAGCTTGCCGCCCGAGCTTCAGCCGGGCCCGCCAAGAGGAACAGCGTCAATAGAGCCAACCTATGCATGTTCAGCCCCATTGCACCGTCCACCCTCTTCGCGCCCACAACAGGATGATGAATGCCAATGGCCAAACCAGCACGTAGCCAAAGTCGTGCCACTGGAAGCGCTCATCATCTTGAATGGTATTGACCAGCTGGGTTCGGATCTGACGGGCCACGGCGTCGACATCCGAATTGTCCGGCGTCATGCGGATGACAGCCCCTCCGACAGCATCAGCCACAGTCTCGATGCCCGTGATGTCGGCGCCCGGAGCCTTTCCGTCGACGAGGCCAAAGTCCTTTCCATCCGTTCCGTCCGGTGAGACGGGAGAGGTGGCATCGCGACCAGCCACCAGGAAGATGAGCTGGTTGTTGGTGTCTGTTTGGGCCTCCACAAAAGCCGACGACTGGGTGCGATCAATTCCGTCGGAGATGAATAGAATGGTACCCGCGGTCGGCTGCTTGGAAAGGATGTCGGTGGCGAGCTGCTCAGCGGCCGACGGGTCATCCCCCTCGCGTGGCATGATCGCAGGTACGAGGGAGTCGAGATAGGTCTCGATGAGATTGGCGTCATCGGTCAGCGGTAGGACCACGTGGGCGCTTCCGGCATACGCGATTAGCGCGGTGCGCGCGCCTTGTCGGCGTTCAAGGATGTCGCGGATTTTGTGTTTGGCCCGTTCAAGCCTGGTTGGCGCCTGGTCGGTCGCAAGCATCGTTGCCGTGAGCTCGAGGGCGATCACGAGTGGCGCGCGGTCCTGGGTGAAGGGTGTGATCTCGCGTCTCCACGTCGGTCCGGCCAGTGCAATCGACGCAATGACCAACGCCGCAGTCATGAGCTGATAGGGCCGAAGCCGATAGCGCCCATGCGAACCTACGACAAGATGCTCAATGAGATGGGGGGCGATCGTGCCCTTCCACTGGGCGGCCGCGTTATAACGACTGCTCAGGCGCAGGTGCAACCAGACGGCGACTGGGATTATTAGAAGCCAGGCCGGGCGGAGGAAATGGAACTGCTCCAAGCTTTGTTCAAGCATGTGCTTGCTCCCGCCGCGCAGCTGACAAGAGCATTGCCGCGGCCAATGCCAGAATGCAGATCACGAGCGCCGCCAATGGGTAATAAAACAGCTGATGCTTGGGGCGATAGGAGGTCGTTTCCAGCAGCTCCGGGGCAAGCCTGTCGAGTTCGGCATAGATGCTTTCAAGGGCATCCTTGTCGAGGGCGAGAAAGTACTTGCCTCCAGTCGTGTCGGCGATGTTCTTGAGCGCTTCGGTATCAAGTTCCTGCTCGCCGACGGTCGTTGGGTCGCCCATGGCGATCGTGTGGATCACGATGCCGTTTTCGGAGGCGATTTGCGCGGCACGGGAAACCGGCATCTGACTGCCCGAGTCATTCCCGTCGGTGAGTAAAATGGCGACCTTGCTTTGCTTGTCACTGGCTTCGAACAAACGTACGGCGAGCCCGATCGCGTCCCCAATCATCGTTTTCGGACCCGCCATCCCGGTGCTGAGTTCGTCCAGCAGCGCAATGACGGTGGCATGGTCTTCGGTGAACGGCGCCTGAGGGAAGGCGGCGTTTCCAAATACAGCAAGTCCAACCCGATCCTTCTCGCGCCGTTCTATGAAATCACGGAGGACTTCCTTCACCGCCTCCAGCCGGGAGACTTTCTCGCCGGAAGCTCCTGTGAAGTCCTTTTCATCCATGGACTGGGAGAGATCGACAATCAGCAGCATATCGCGGGCCGATTTTTCCTGCACGATCGGCTCTCCGACCCAGACCGGTTTGGTCAAAGCGGCGACGACCAATAGCCACGAGGCAATGCCAACCGCGAGTTGCAGGGCGCCCTTGCGTTGCACGACGGCGCCCGACTGCGGGTCCCTGCCGGTGAGGTTCACGAGGCGGACAAAGAAAGGAACCCGAACGGCCTCTCCTTGATCGCGAAACTCCGGCGCCAACCAGTAAACAAGTAGCGGAAGGGGAATTAGCGCTAACGCCCACGGGAACTCAAGCTGAAGCACGGTGCATCCTCATCCAGCTTTTACTCGCTTCGATCAGGTGCCCGGCGACCTTGCCGTCGGTGAAGGCGCGGCCGGGTTGTGCGTAGGCCAACTGCTCCAAGCTGTCGGCATCGGCCATTGAGAAGAGCTCCTGGCCGGCGGTCTCGTTGAGCCACTCAATCCACGCCCGCCCGCTCAGGTTGGCGACCTGTTGTCTTGACCCGGCCATCAAGGCCGACTTCTTCAACAGCAATGGCAGTTCCTTGAGCGCCACCGGGTCATTGGCCATCCGTTCCAGGTCGGCCAACCCTTCACGTCTGTACGCGTTGTCACGGTAGCGCGTCCACAAACGCCATATCAGGTAACACAGGCCCGCCAGGATCATTCCGCCGACGATGTACCAGCCCTCAGTCTGCGGCCACCAGCTGACAGGATCGGGGAGGGGAAGCTCCTTGAGCCCCCACATCCGGTCCGACCCGAAGAGTTCTGTTGGCGATTGCTTGTCGCTCATGGCTGCCTCCCTTGCGGTGGGTGGCCCAGGAGCTTTGCGACTTGTTCGACAACCGGCAGGTCGGTCCGCAACGGCAGAACCGGTATCTGCCGGCGCAGCAGAAACTGCCGGGCTTTCTCGAGCCGGTCTTCGAAGGCCTTGGCGAACCCGCGGCGAAGCTTGTCATCAGCTGAGTTGAACTCGATCTGCTTTGTACCATCGCCAGCAACGAGATGGCCGGCGTTCGGGAATTCGGCCTCCAGAGGGTCGAAGACAAACGCGGCAATAATGTCGTTGTGGCGTGCCAGCCGATTGAGAAGCCGACGCGTCGTTTCATCATTGCCGTGGAAGTCGCTGATGATGCAAACGAGGGTGTCGTGTGTCGAAATCCGACAGGCTTCGCCGAGGATGGTGTTGAGGCGTCCCGGGTCAGCAGGCGTGGTGCCATTGGCGCTGAGGGCTGTGTTTTGTTGAACCACCGCCTGTAGAATCTGCATAACGGTTTTGCTGCTGCGCCGAGGTTTGACCACCACCGTATCACTGTCATTGAAGACAATCGCGCCAACCCGGTCACCGACATCCAGTGACCGCCAGGCGGCCAACGCGGCGACCTCGGCCGCGGTCACCGATTTCATGGTGACGCGACTTCCAAAGAACATACCAACCCGCTGGTCAATGACGAGCAGTGTCGGGCGGTCCCGCTCTTCGGTGTAGACCCGGGTGTGCGGCTTGCGCATACGGGCCGTCACCTTCCAATCGATGCTGCGGATGTCATCACCTGGGAGGTAGTTGCGGATTTCTTCGAAATTCAATCCGCGCCCGCGGAGCCTGGATGCCTTGCGGCCGGCAAGAAGACTGCGGACAGGCTGGCGGGGAAGAAACGAGAACCGTTTCGCCTGATACTTGAGCCGCGTAAGGGCACTCAGGTTCGTGTAGGCGCCATCAGCCATTGCGTTATCACATCTTCGTGGCGGTGTTTGAAGCTCGTCGCTGGATTCGCGAATCTCTCATTGGGACACCTTGTCTAAGGCACTGCGACCTGGGACATGATTTCCTTGATCGCTAGATCGGCAGTGATGCCCTCCGCATTGGCCTCGTAACTCAAGATCAGCCTGTGGCGCAGGACGTTGTGAACCACCGCGCGGATATCCTCGGGCGTCACGTAATCACGGCCCTGCAACCACGCGTGCGCCCGCGAGCACTTATCAAGGCCGATGCCGCCGCGCGGGCTCGCACCTACTTCGAGCCATTGCTTCAGCTCGTCGGAATAGCGTTCGGGGTAACGGGTCGCGAAAATGATGTCGACGAGATAGTTCTCGATGGCCTCGGACGTATGTATGCCCGCAATTTCATCGCGGGCCTTGAAGATCACGTCCTGCGGAATTGGCGCTGGATCTTCCTTCTCGTCACCAGTCTCCGGCGCGCTTTCGCGACGCACGAGGCGGATCACCTGCGCTTCGGCGGCCTCGTCCCCGTAGCCAATCATGATATGCATGAGGAATCTATCCATCTGCGCCTCTGGCAGCGGGTAAGTGCCTTCTTGTTCGATGGGGTTCTGGGTTGCCATGACCATGAATAAATCGGGCATTGCATGGGTCGTGCCGGCAACCGTGACCTGACGTTCCTCCATGGCTTCGAGGAGGGCTGCCTGGACCTTCGCGGGGGCCCGGTTGATTTCGTCGGCGAGCACGATGTTTCCGAAGATCGGTCCCGGCTGAAACTTGAACTGACCTTCGCCACCAGTTGAATAGTATATCTCTGTTCCGGTTACGTCGGCTGGCAGCAAGTCTGGTGTAAACTGTATGCGCGAAAACTCGGCGGCGAGGTTTTTGGCGAGGCTCTTGATCGCACGGGTCTTTGCCAGGCCGGGTAGACCTTCAACGAGAAGGTTGCCGTCGGCGAGAAGACCAATGATCAAGCGATCGATCACCTCTTCCTGGCCAATGATCGAACGCTGCATTCGAGCCTTAAGGTCCTGTATCTGTTCAAGTACGCTCATAAGTCATAATACTCTTTAGAAGTATTCTCCGGGCCAACACCGTTTCGACTGCGTGGTAACTCCTGGAGATCATCGAGACTGCATCATTTCCACCGACAGGCGACCGATTTCAGGGCTCCGTTTGAGGTGTTTGCTACGCGGATGGCGGGCGCCGCAACGCCCAGGTAGATCGTGCGGGTAGGAGTGCTGCGCAGCAAAACAGAGGATGCCCTTGTCTTCTGCTTTGAATGTTTCAGGTGCTAAAATCAGCTGTGCCATCCGGCCCAACATCATTCAGATTGTGCACAGGTGTGGAAGCGGCGCAATCGGATCTCACGGTGAAAGACAATCGCGCATGCGCGGTCGGGGCTCTTCACGGGTCCCCATCCGGACACTGCTTAATGTCGGCGGCAAGCGGTTAGCGTTGGCCCAGGGGTATCACGGAGACATCGCCGTCCCTGAGTGTCAGCGCCAGCTCCCCACGCTTGAGGCTTAGCGCGTCGGCACCGAAAAGATCGCGTCGCCAGCCTTTCAATGCCGGCAGGTCAGGGTTGTCGTGGCGGGCCAGTTTCTCCAGCTCGGATGCATCCGCGATGAGGCGTGGCGCGACGCCGTGGCGGGCGGCGGAGGATTTCAGGAGTACTTTCAGGAGCTCCAGTGTGGCTGATGCTTCAGCGGAAAGCGGCTGTCCCTGGCGCAGCGGGGGAACGCCTTCCATGTCGCGATCAAGACCTTCTTTGATCGCGCTGACGATCTCCTTGGCGCGCGCCGAGCGAGAAAAGCCGTCGGGCAGCGAGCGGAGTCCGGCGATTTCGTCGGTTGTGCGCGGCGCGAGGTTGGACAAGTCGTAGAGGGCATCGTCGCGCAGTATGCGCTGCCGGGGGACGTTCTGCTTCTGCGCGGCGCGCTCGCGCCATTCAGCCAACGACATTAAAACGGCCATTGCCCTACGGTTTTTGACTTTTGCTTTGAGGCGCTGCCAGGCGTGTTCGGGATGCTGCTCGTACGTCGAGGTGTCGGTGAGTGTCGCCATTTCCTCATCGAGCCATGAGGCACGGCCTGACTTTTCCAATTCGGCCTTGAGGTGACGGTAGACATCGCGCAAATGAGTGACGTCGCCGAGCGCATAATGGAGCTGCTTGTCCGTCAGCGGTCGCTTCGACCAATTGGTGAAACGTGAGGATTTGTCGAGCTGTGCACCCGTAATGGACCGAACAAGGTTGACGTAGCTGATCTGGTCGCCAAAGCCACACACCATGGCGGCAACCTGGGTGTCGAAGACCGGTGTGGGTATGAACCCCGATCCTATATGAAAGATCTCGAGGTCCTGGCGGGCGGCATGGAAGACCTTGACCTGGTCGCGGATCGCCATCAGCTCCCAGAACGGTTTCAGGTCGAGGTCTCGGGACAGTGGATCGATTGTCGCCGCGGTATCGGGGCTGGCGACCTGGATCAGGCAGAGATTGGGGTAGTAGGTCTGCTCGCGCATGAACTCCGTGTCCACCGTGACGAATTCCGCGGTGGTCAGTTCCCTGCAAAGCTCTGCGAGTTCGGGGGTGGTTGAGATCGGTGTCATGTTAAACAGCGCTATAGCGCATCGCGGGCGATTTGTCGCCTGTTCAGGCGAGAAGGGGCCGCGCGGGGGATCAGTGTGTCTTGCCGAGGGGTGTGAAAGGGCGCTTGCGTGGCTTGACATCGCTTATGACGCGTGCGCTTTTCCGGCGTTGATTTGGGCCACCGGGCCCACAAGACCAACGTACTCGAGGCAAGAGCGATCATGGCTGAAGCGATCGGCAAGGGTTCAGGCGCAGAGGTTCACCGGTATCGTTCGCATACCTGTGGGGCCTTGCGCTCGGGGGATATCGGCTCACAGATCCGACTGTCTGGCTGGGTGCACCGGGTCCGTGACCACGGCGGCGTGTTGTTCATTGATCTGCGCGACCACTATGGCGTGACGCAGGTTGTGGCCGATCCCGACAGTCCGGCTTTCCAGGCTGCCGAAACGGTGCGTTCGGAGTGGGTCATACGTGTCGACGGGCGCGTGCGTGAACGCCCTGAAGGCACGCTGAACCCGGAGCTTTCGACCGGCGAGATTGAGGTTTTTGCAACCGAGATCGAGGTTCTGGCGAAGGCTGAAGAGCTTCCCGTCCCGGTGTTTGGGGAGCCGGACTACCCCGAGGATATGCGTCTGACGTATCGGTTTCTGGATCTCCGGCGCGAAACCCTGCACGCCAATATCATGCGCCGGATGGAAGTGATCCGCTTTATGCGTCGGGAGATGGAGGACGCGGGATTCTTCGAGTTCGCGACGCCGATCCTGACGGCGTCGTCGCCGGAGGGCGCGCGGGACTTCCTGGTGCCGTCGCGGCTGCACGAGGGCAAGTTCTACGCCCTGCCGCAGGCACCACAGATTTATAAGCAACTCCTGATGGTGTCGGGCTTTGACCGTTACTTCCAGATCGCGCCCTGTTTTCGCGACGAGGACCCGCGCGCGGACCGGCTGCCGGGAGAATTCTACCAGCTTGACGTCGAGATGAGTTTTGTCACGCAGGAGGACATCTTCCAGACAATGGAGCCGATCATCCGGTCCGTGTTTGCGAAGTTTGCGGACGGCAAGCAGGTGACCGACGTGTTTCCGCGGATCCCCTATGACGAAGCGATCGCGAAGTACGGTTCCGACAAGCCGGATTTGCGTAACCCCATCGAAATGCAGGACGTCACAGAGCAATTTCGTGGTTCTGGTTTCAAGGTCTTCGCCGGCATGATCGAAAAGGACCCGAAGGTGCGGGTGTGGGCGATACCGGCGCCAACGGGCGGGTCGCGCGCCTTCTGCGATAGGATGAATTCCTGGGCGCAAGGCGAAGGGCAGCCGGGGCTGGGTTACATTTTCTATCGAGACGGTGAGGGCGCCGGGCCGATCGGCAAGAACATCGGAGCGGAACGGGCCGCGGCTGTCCGCGACCAGCTTGGACTCAAAAATGGAGACGCGGTCTTCTTCGCTGCAGGCAACCCCCGGAACTTCCACAAGTTCGCAGGCGCGGCACGTGACAAGATCGGGCAGGAGTTGAAGCTTCTTGACGAAAACCAGTTCGCGCTGTGCTGGATCGTCGATTTCCCGATGTACGAGTGGAATGAGGATGAGAAGCGCATCGAGTTTTCTCACAACCCATTCTCGATGCCGCAGGGCGGGCTTGAGGCTCTGGAGGCGGCGAAAACCGACGAAGACCTGCTGGCGCTCAAAGCCTGGCAATATGACCTGACCTGCAATGGTTCGGAGATCGCTTCAGGCTCAATCCGAAACCACCTGCCCGAAAGCATGCTCAGCGCGTTCGGCCACTCCGGATTCGGGGAAGACGTCGTGAAGGAACGCTTCGGCGGGCTCTACCGCGCATTCCAATATGGGCCGCCGCCGCATGGTGGGATGGCCGCCGGCATCGACCGGATCGTCATGTTGTTGGTCGGTGCGGCGAACCTCAGGGAAGTATCATTGTTCCCGATGAATCAGCAGGCGCAGGATTTGCTGATGGGAGCTCCGGCGGAAGCCACGGCGGCGCAGCTGCGGGAACTCTCTTTGAGAATCATCGGCGACGCGGCGAAGAAGGGCTAAGCTCAGGTGCGATGCGGCAGGTTCGCTCGCCGTGGTCTCAGCTAGCCTGCTGTTGTCATCTCCGGCTGCGAAGACGAGGTGGTGCGCGCCTTGGCGGCGAGCTCCCGCACCGCTTGCACGCATGCTTCGGCCTCACTCCAGTAAGCCCGATCAAGTTCGATATTGAAGATAACGCCCGGGTGGAAGCGAAGGCGCTCCATCAGAAGGTCCCAGGGGATTGACCCCCATCCGATCGGCATGTGCAGATCGCCAATGCCAAAGGCAAGGCGTTCAGCGCGAGAATAGGTCAAGACATCGACCGGGCGGCCAAAAGAGTCATGAACGTGCAGATGCTTGGCGAAGGGGGCCAGGGCCATGGCTTCGTTGAGGAAATCCGCGCCCCGAAAGTTGCCGTTGATGAAACCGTGCGAGACGTCAAAGCACGCCTTGACATTGGGGTGGTCAACAGCGGCGATCTCGGCGGCCAGCTCGGAGGGAAGCGCGGTTCGTTCGTTGCGCGAATAGGTATAGACGTTCTCGACGGCAAGGGTCATTCCGTACTGGGCGGCGAGGTTGCCGGCTTCAAAAAGGGCCTCCCTCTGGCGCAGATAATCGTTGCGCAAATCGGCCTCCGGCTTTTCGGCGACAGTGCCAGAGTGCAGTACATAGTGGCGGGCCTCAAGGGCGGCGGCGACCTCGATGGAGGCCATCAAGACGTCACGATGCCTGTTGTGAAATGGCTCCGGGCTCATCAGATTGATACCGATCGGTCCATGTACTGTGACCATGAATGGACGGTCGGTGATCATCGCTCTGGCTTCGCGGAGATTGGATTCGATCACGCGTCCCGCGCACAAAAGGTTCATCGCAAAGGTCGGCACTTCGACGAATTCGACGCCGAGCCGCTCGATCCGATCCAGTTGCGGAGCCAGGTCCTTGAAGTCAGCGTCGTTGCATCGCACAGACATGCCTATGCCCAAGACATCATCGCTCATGCAGTCTCTCCCGCCGAATCCCTAAAGCAATGAATCAGATAGCGCCGGCCGATGACATAAAGTTAAAGGGGCAAAGATTTGTGTGGACGGGCGATCGCCTGTCATCTGACAAGTTCGGCAGACTGTTCGCAGTTGGGAGCCTTTGACGGCGCCGGACAACTAGATTAGGCGTACTGGTAAGTTCTTTGGTGTGACGAGACTGCGGTCTCGGGCTGCCTTGAGTCTTTTTTCAACGTCTATTGTTCACGGTGAGTCATGCTGCGTACGTCTTCATTGATTTTATTAGCTGTCGTCGCCTATTCGATTGCGGCGATATCGCCATCAGCCCTTGCTAAGGATGCTCTGCCCTCATGGAAAGAAGGGCCCGCGAAGAAAGCGATCACCGACTTTGTGAAGAAGGTGACGACATCCGGTGAGCTTGAATTCGTGAAGCCTTCGGAACGGATCGCGGTTTTTGACAATGACGGCACGCTGTGGGCCGAGCAGCCAATCTATTTCCAGCTGGCATTCGCTATCGACAGAGTGAAGGCGCTGGCACCGAAACACCCGGAATGGAAGAATAAACAACCGTTCAAAGCGGTTCTGGACAACGACATGGATACGCTCGTCAAGTCCGGAAAGCGCGGGCTCATGGAGTTGATAATGGCGACCCATACGGGCATGTCCTCGAAGGACTTCGCGCGGGTCGTGGAGATTTGGATCAACGGAGCTCGGAATCCGAAGACCGGCAAGCTTTACCGCGACATGATCTATCAGCCCATGCTGGAGCTATTATCGTACCTGCGCGCCAACGGCTTCAAAACCTACATCGTATCCGGCGGGGGTATGGACTTTATGCGGCCATGGGCGGAGAGCGTTTACGGCATACCGCCGGATCAGATCGTCGGCAGCAGCATCAAGGTCAAGTATGAGGTCAAGGATGGTACTCCCGTCATCACGCGGCTACCGGAACTGAACTTCATCGACGACAAAGAAGGCAAGCCGGTGGGTATCCACTATCACATCGGGACGCGGCCGATCGCGGCCTTCGGAAACTCCGATGGTGACTTTCAAATGCTGGAGTGGGTTACCGCGGGAGAGGGCCCACGGCTTGGTGTGCTGATCCACCATGACGATGCCGAGCGTGAGTTTGCTTACGACCGCGAGTCGCATATCGGCAAACTCAACCGTGGCCTCGATGAGGCTGAAAAGCGGGGCTGGGTCGTCGTGAGTATGAAGTCTGATTGGGCATGTATCTTCCCCTATCAGTGCAAGGCGGCCGCCTCCGAGAAGTAATGCAGCCGCGTCCGTGTGGGCTATTCACCTGGCGCGCGAACGTGGCGCAGATGACCTGTTTTGATCCAGATTAGTGCGCCGTCGCGACCGGCTTTGAGTGACACCGTTTGTCCATCTGGAATGCGAACCCACGAGTGTCGCCGCAATGCGTCACCGCCTTCTTGTGCGCTGCCTTCCAGAATCAAAAGTTCGGCGCCCCCGTCGGCTTTGAAGCTCGACGCGGCGTTGGGTGCCCAGGTTTCAACACGGACCACCTCGCGATGATCTTCAAAAAGCGGTGTCACCTTTATACCGGGACGTTCGGGATCGGTGACGGCACCGGTTTTGTTCATGTCGACGCGGACGTGGGTCCGGTCATCGGGATCGAACTGCCATAGCTTCACGAATATGACGCAGCCTGCTTCAGAGCCAGGAGTATGCTTGGAGGTTGGCGGATTGCGAATGTAAGAGCCGGCTGGAAAATCACCGTGCTCATCTTGAAAGACGCCTTCCAGAACAATGAACTCCTCGCCGCCGTCATGGGTGTGTGCCGAGAAGTGGCTGCCTGGGTCATAACGCACGATCGATGTGGCTCGGGCAACTTCATCGCCGATACGATCAAGGGGCCGGCGGCTAACACCCGGCATGGGAGAGTCGCGCCACGGGATTTCGTCGGCGTGTAGTACAACGCGCTCGCTAAAGTCGGAGTTGATTTTCATTTTTTCGGTCTTCCTGGACGCTCGGGACAATGGGCGGGACCGGAAGCCGCGATCAAAGTCGGTGCGCGACTTCCCAGGGATCGTCATATGGCCCGTGTTTGTGTGCCATGGTTCTTGTCCCATTCAAAAAGAGAAATTCGAGTGGTCTGCTCAACGGCTCGCCATTACCCCGCCGTCCACGGGGAGGACCGCGCCAGTGATCCATGAGGCTTCATTGGAGGCCAGGAAGAGCGAAGCCCCGACGACATCGCTTGGCTGACCGTTGCGGCCGAGGGGATGAAAGTCATTGAAAGTGGGCAGCACTTCTTTGACCTGTTCGGCGCTCATAAATGTGCCGTAGACGGGTGTTTCGACAACGGCGGGAGCCACGGCATTTATGCGGATGTTGGAGGGGGCCAGTTCTACAGCCAAGTTACGGACCATGGCGTGGACGCCGGCATTTGCCGCCGAGTAGGCGCTTGACGGGGTTGCGCTGACTGCGCGTTCAGCCCACATCGAGCCAGTCTGGACAATCGCGCCACCGCCGCGTTTGTGCATGGCGCGTGCTGCGGCCTGGGCCATGAAGAACTTGCCTTTGAGAATCGTCGTCAGGTAGCGGTCAAAGTCCGCTTCGGTGTGTTCGAGGAACGGTGTCGGATTGAATATACCGGCATTATTGAAAAGCACGTCGACGCCGCCGAAGCGGTCGATGGCCAAAGCAACGGTCTTGTCGGCTGTTGAGACGTCGCCAACATCGGCGGCGAGGGTGGCGACCTTGTTGCCTTCTGGATCGATTTGGTTGGCCGCGGTCGTCAGCTTTTCCGCGCTTCGACCGACGATGACGACGCTTCCGCCCTGGGCGACGAACTGCTTTGCGGTCTCCAAGCCAATGCCCGAACCGCCGCCGGTGACGATGGCGACCTTGTCCTCGAACTTGTTGGTCATGATGTTCTCCAATGGACTCTGTGCCTACCTATCGATTGGTAGGCTACGCAAAAGGATTAGCGTTCGAGGTTGAGGGGAGTCAATGGCTATCTATCGATAGGTCGTCACGAAGTCGTGAGCCTGAGTGGCCAGGGACGGCGCTGGTGTATGCATCGGAAGACCGCGAATGGGTTGGTGCCCGCTAATGGTGTTCGCCAGCGGTGCAGGTTGATTTACGGCGAAGGACAGGAAGTCTGGTCGCAAGCGGCGGGGACACTGCCGTGTTGAGCGATCAAGCGACACGCGGCGAGGGTGCGCGCGCGTCGTGAGCCGCGCCGGCAGCCTTCAAACGGGCACCATGACTGGACAATCAAATGGGTTGCAGCCGGTAGAATCCCGGAAAGCTTCCTGAATTGAAGGCAGGCGACCGGCAAACGACCGCCATGGGACGAATTGGCGCGTGTTTGTCGCCTGCGCCGAGTGCCGAAAAACTTGAAGGCGCGGTCCGAATTCTTATCTTAATAGATACTTCTGAAGTGGTCCAACCATCGGGTTTTCCCGACATTCATTGGAGGTTGGCAAGATGAGCAAACTCTCTTCAGCGTTACTACCCGACAAAATCAACGTCGTTCTCGGCATCGTGCTGTTCCTGTCGCCTTGGCTGTTTGGCTTTGCCGACGTACAGAGCGCTGCAATGAGCGCGCATATTGTCGGGGCGATCATCGTTTTGATTTCGATCATCGAGATGATCGCCTTTCGAATGTGGGAGGAGTGGATCGGAGCGGCAGCTGGTGTTTGGCTTCTGTTCGCGCCCTTTATCCTCGGTTTCAACACCCATGTTGCAGCCTTGGGCACCCACATAATGTTCGGCCTGGTGGTGATCCTATTCGCCATCTGGTCGATGAGTGATCACGGTTCTGGCCGACTGACACCGAGCGGTTGAGAATACTGATCACGGAAAGCTGTTTCGTGGTTGAGGTCGCACGGCTTAGGTACCTCAGCCACGAAGCTGGAACAGTTTAATGAACTGATGGCCTTTGGGGTCGGCGCTCGTTCGATCTTGCCGGTTGCGCTGAGTCGAGCCGACTCCGAAGAGATTGATGGTGCGCGATCGCCAACTTTGGATTGTTGCGGTTGCTTGAGGTTTGACACGCTGGCCTTCTTGCCGCCTGCTAGGGCCCGGCAAAGGAGGACAAGATGTCAGATCATATCTACAAGCACATTCAACTTACCGGATCATCATCGCAGTCCAGTGATGACGCTGTTCATGCGGCGATCGAGAGGGCGTCGAAAACGGTTCGCGGAATGCGGTGGTTCGAAGTCCTTGAAACCCGGGGCCATATCGAGAATGGGCGGATCGCTCACTGGCAGGTCACAGTGAATGTCGGCTTTACTCTTGAGGAATAACGACTGGGCGCGGCGGGCAGACTCCACGCGACAAGCTATCGAAATCCCAATAGAATGCATGTCAACGGGGGTCGCGGTACGCCGTGACCGATAATTTGATCGGCCCAATCGAATGGCGGGTGCCGCGGAACCTGAAGCGCTAGAGCGCAGGAGAAGTGGCATGCCAAATTCACCAACGCATGAATACGACGTCATTTTGCCGATCGAGACCGGTACCCGCTTGCCCGTTGTTCGCAAAGTGTCGCCGTCGGACCTTGTGACCGTTCTGAAAAAGGGGGTGGATGACTTCTGGGCGATGCCGACGCATGTGGTGTTCATCGGCATTGTCTACGCTGTGGCTGGTCTCCTTATTGCTCGGGCCGCCCTGGGCTACGAGTTTGTTCCGCTGCTATATCCCTTGGTCGCCGGGTTTGCCCTATTGGGGCCCTTTGCTGCGATTGGCCTTTATGAATTGAGCCGTCGCCGCGAGATGGGGCGTGACACGTCCTGGCGCCACATGTTCGATTTTCTCCATTCGCCGTCACTTGGATCGATCGCCGTGCTCGCAGTGCTGCTGGTGGTCGTTTTCCTGATTTGGATAGCGACGGCGAATGCAATGTATGTGACTCGTTTTGGTCACCAGAACGTCACTTCCCTTACAGCGTTTATCAACCAGATTGTGACGACGCCACAGGGCCTTAGCCTGTTCGTTGTCGGCAATGCCGTCGGGCTTGTTTTCGCAGCTGCGGTGTTGTCGCTGACAGTGGTGGCGTTCCCACTGCTTCTCGATCGGCATGTCGGAATTGCGACGGCAATGGCGACCTCGCTGGTTGCGGTGGCAAAGAATCCACTCACGATGGTGCTCTGGGGATTGATTGTCGCTTTCGGGCTGTTCTTGGGCGCCTTGCCGTTCTTGATTGGCCTTGCGCTTGTGATCCCGATCCTCGGACATGCGACCTGGCATCTCTACAGGGCGGTGGTCGAACCTGACACCGGGGCGCGTCCCGAATACAAGCCGCCACCGAAGTACAAGCGCTATGGTGCGCAGTTTCCCGCTTCGCTGTTCGTTTCATCGTCGCAACGTGACGACGATCAGGCATGAGGTGCTTGGCGGAGCCGAGGTCATGTGGCCTTACCGCATGATATTGGCCCGACGTTGATGCCGGGCGTTTTCGGAAAGGCATACAAGCCCTGGCCATTCGAGTGGCCAGGGTTCGTTCTATGCCGCCTTGGACGTGATGCGACCTGCGATTAGGATTTCATCAAGTCCGCCGGACTTGTTCAATGCCGCGAGGTCGTCGTAGCCGCCTATATGACGTCCATCGATGAAGATCTGCGGCACCGTGCGTCGACCTGACCTGGCGATCATCTCCGATTGCAGGTCATGATCGAACGCGACTTCAATCTCCTTGAACGCAACGCCCTTGTCGCGAAGGAGAGACTTGGCTCTGGCGCAGTAGGGGCAATAATGCTTCGCGTATACGACGACGTCATTCATGCTCATTCTCCTCTTTCGTTTTCTACCTATCGATTGGTAGGTAACAGTTGAGCATTGCGCATGCCGACGTCAATGGCTATCTATCGGTTGATAGACACAACACCGTGAGCGGGAAGATGGCCAGAACAGAGACGCAGACCACCGAAAGGATCATCGCGGCGGCCGAACGAAGGATGCGGGATGGCGGATTTCACGGTTATTCGTTTCGTGAAATTGCCGCCGACGTCGGTATCAAGAGCGCGAGTGTGCACCATCACTTTCCAACGAAAGAGGATTTGAGCGCAGCGGTGGCCGAGGCCTACACCGATCGCTTTATGGAGGCGCTTGGTGACCCCGAGGATCGCTCGCGAAGCCCGAAGGATTTGATCCGGCTTTATGCTGAATTGTTTCGGCGAGCAATCATCGAGGACGGGCAAATGTGCCTTTGCGGCGTACTTGCTTCCGAGGTCGCGGCACTGCCGCCGCGTGTGGGTGCAGCGGCAAAGGGTTTCTTCGAGCGGAACATTGCCTGGGTCGAGGCTGTGCTCAGGCGCAAATCCGCTCGCGCCCGGCCTGAACAAATCAAGCTTGCAGCCCTCAAAACGGTGGCATTACTGGAGGGTGCAATGCTTGTTTCGGGGGCGCTTCAGTCGCAGGAGGTCTTTGAGCAGCTGGCGGATTCCCTCCTGGATTAGCCCGAGTGCCACCGCGACACCGGACTTTGCGCGATTGACCGTCCTCACGCCAGTTTGACCTCGTGGTGTTCCCCAGGGAACACTGCCCAATTTTGGCGCCATTATACTGCCTCTTGGGGTGAGCCCAATCGGCTTGAAGGACGACTCGACTAATGGAAGAGGTGAATGCATTTGTCCCACCGGCAAAGGTGCCGGGTTCGGACAAACCTGGCGTGTTCGGCTTTTTGTCAGCGATGATCAGCGATCCGCTTCGCGTCATTCCGCAATCAGCCTATTGCGAACCCGTTGGCGCGATGACCGTACTGGGTGAAACCGTCGGAATCGTTTCAGACCCAGGACTCGTCGAAGAAATCCTTGTTCGCCGACCGCAGGATTTTCCCAAGACCCATATCGACGAGCTTGTCTTTCGGCCGGTTCTCGGGGACGGCCTTCTCACGGCCCATGGCGATACGTGGAAATGGAAGCGTCGGCTGTTGGCACCCTACTTTTCACCGGCGACACTCGGCAGCCGGGTGCCGGACATGGTCGTGCCATTCGAAAAGCTTGCTCAAGACTGGCATGAGGCGAGAAACAGCAAGGATGTTGACATTACCTCCGCCATGACGGCTGCAACGTTCGACGTGATCAGCCGGACGCTCTTCACCAACCAGGATGAGATCGATTTCCAAACGCTTTCCCGAGCCATTGACGATTACCTAAGGCCCATTTCCTGGGTCGTCGGCCTGTCGACATTGCGTTTGCCGTCGTGGATACCGCATCCCGGCATGTTCCAGTTGCGCAAAGCCCGCATCGCCATGCGTCAGGCGGTTGCTGATCTGGTTGCGGCGCGGAGGCGATCCAAGACGATCCGCGACGACATCTGCGGTGACCTGATGCGGGCGCAAGACGCGGACACAGGCCGAATTCTCAGCGACGAGGACCTCGTCGATATGCTGTTGACCTTGATCGCAGCGGGGCATGAGACCACCGCGAACGCGATGACCTGGACGTTGTTTTGTCTTGCTAACCAGCCGCAGCTGCAGGAGAGGCTTGCTCGTGAAGTCCACGAGGTCTGTGGTGGGCGGCTGCCTGTTGCCGAGGATGTAGCACGGTTGAATTGGACCGAGGCGTTCATCAAGGAATCAATGCGACTCTTCCCGCCGGCACCGTTGATGGCCCGCCAGACGTTGAAGGACGAGGCGTTCGGGGCCTATCATTTCAAGGCCGGGACGGTTTTGTTTATTCCAGTCTATGCCATCCACCGTCATGAATCGTCGTGGGAGGCGCCAGGTGAATTCCGGATTGAACGCTTCTTGAACGTCAAGAACGGCGCGGCCGGAAAGGCGGGCTCGCGGACGGTCTACATGCCATTTGGGGCGGGACCACGCATTTGCGTTGGTTGGGCTTTCGCGATGATGGAGATGACCGCTGCAATCGCCGTGTTGCTGCAGAAGGTTCGGTTTTCGATGTCGACGGAGACTGAGTGCGACCCTATCCACCGCGTTACCCTGCGGCCAAGGAACGGTATGCGGCTCAACGTTTCAGCGACCTGATAACAATACGGCATCGCCATTCATTATCGGCTTCCACTGGGCTATGAAGCAGACAACGGCAAGGTTCAGCGGAGTGGCGGGGTAATGGAGTTCCTCGAACAATGGGCGCGGTGGCTTAACCGGCAGGTCCCGGCGGGGAGCTGGCACGACAAGATCTTCAACTATTGCGAGCGCGGGGGCGATGCGGGTTTCTGGGCCGAGCCCCTCAATGCCTGGTCGAATGGCGCTTTTCATCTGGCGAGCCTGGCCGCGCTGGTGCTGTGGATCATGGCGCCGTCCGGCAGACGTGGCGCATTCGAGCTGTTTCTGATTTTGCTCGTCTTCGCCATCGGCACCGGCAGCTTTCTGTTTCATACGTTGGCGACGCGCTGGGCAGCGGTTGCGGATGTCGCGCCCATTGGCATTTTCATGCTGCTTTATGTCGGGTACGCCCTCAGGAGCCTGGCGGGTCTCAACTGGTTCTTGACGATTGCCGGATTGGCCCTCTTCATCGCCGCTCTTTGGTATGCGGGGCAGATGCGATGCGGGGGGCGGTTATGTCTTGGAGGTTCGGTGGGGTATCTGCCGGCGCTCGGGGCGATGATCGTCATGACGGCCTTGATGATCATCATGCGGCGCCCGGCGTGGGGGTACTTTCTTGCCGGCAGCGCCGTATTCGCCGTTTCGCTGACACTCAGAACCTTCGACAAGCCATGGTGTCCCAACACGGCAATCACTGATTTCGGGCGGGTGGGAACGCACTTCTGGTGGCACATTCTCAATGCGCTGTTGCTATATCTCCTGCTGAGGGCGGTAATTCTCTATGGCGGCGGTTCGAGAGCGCGCGAAGCGATTGCACCGGCGACGTGAACACGGCATAAGAAGCGCCGCAATTGCGGACGTGGTGGAATTGGTAGACACACAGGACTTAAAATCCTGAGGGTTCGCCCGTGCGGGTTCGAGTCCCGCCGTCCGCACCAGAA
>JARFQY010000046.1 GCA_029287535.1 Filomicrobium sp. | reverse complement strand
CTTGCCTCCGATAACGGCCAGTTTGCTTTCGCGAACCGGTCCCAGCGCCTATAAGAAGAGGGACTCCATGAGGAGCGGGAAAGCTCTTTCGCGCTATGGTTAGTTGTGATGGCCCTGTTGGTTGTTTCGATCCTGTTCTTCAGCTTAAAGCAGGCTGGTTCTCTTCGCATAGCAGCCTTTCTAACCATCTGTTGTAGGATGTCTGCTTGTGACCCAAGGCAGCCGGTCGCCAGTATGTTCGGCGGCGAAGAACTCATGAATGCCTTCTCTACAAAGAATCGAAAGATGGGCGGCACTTTGAATTGAGTAATATCAGAAAAACTTCGTTTGGCTCGGCGATCGGGATCGCGTTCTATATGGCTTTGACTTACCTGATCGGCTTTCCTGAGACTCTCTCTTATCCTGATTGGTTTGTGAAACACGCGACTGACGACATTCTTGTTTCGGAAGTACACTCGAGCCTCGCAACTTTCGTACTGCCCATAGTCATGATTTCTGCCGTATTCGGTCTGATCTTGGCTTGGAGCATTTCAAGTCATCATTTCTTGGTAGGGTGCCTTGCGGTCGGTGTCGCAATCGTGTTGGGAATCGTGCAGGCCTTACCTGATCACGGCTTGCTTCGGGCAGTTCGAATTTCGGTCGCGCCGGCCCACTGGATTGATGTTCCCGCGTACCTCGCGCTTTATTTGACCTTGCCCATCGTGTCTTCACTTATTGGTAGTCGCATCAACGCCGCCTAACCGTGCGCCGTGATTGCCGCGTTTTCTGTCTCCTTCTGGCCGAGTCCAGCCGTCCAACAGTTGCTGAGATGAGTAACTGGTTCACGCTGCATAGCGGCCGTTCGCGTAGCTTGGGCTACAATGGCGGCTTGTCACCCAAAGCACCCACGGGACGAGCAGAGCAGATTGGCGCTCAGAGTACAGTCGGCTCAATTAAGGGGGAAGAATGAAGATTAGAAATGGTTTGCTGACCTGCGTGTTAGTAGGTGCGCTCTCTCTCGGTCCCGTAGTAGCGCAGGAGGCCGATCCCCACATGCTAGATGGTACTGAGTTGGAGTACACATACACTGACGGTGGGAGCGTCATTCTTACCTTCTACGACGGTTTACTGAAATTTCGCTGGACCGCCGGACCCAATGAAGGTGCTTCGGGCGAGGGTTTCGAATATAACGCGAGGATGATTGGCGACGACCGCTACGTTGTAGTTTGGCGGATGATAGAAGATCGCAACTACCTGACTATGGTAATCGACCTCGGGCAAAGCTCTTTATTCACCTCTGCACTATTGGGCTACGGGACGGAGCAAGAGGGGGTACTCTTCGATGAGGCGACGATCCATCGAGTGGGCCGATTGAAACCGCAGCCGTGAGCTGCCGTCCAGGAGTTTCAAGGTAGAAAGGTGGCTACGGACCTGTGAAGCAACCAGTCGCAAATCGCTGCTTAGACCGACTCCTTTTTACGTACATCCCAGAATTGACCGCCCCATACTCCCTGCCAAAATTGTTCAGTTGATAAAGGCAAACCTAGCAAAAGCTAGGGACGCAAAGCCTCGGGTCCTCGCTTCCTTCGAGTAGTTTTCGCCCACTCCCCGAAGGGCCCAAGATTGCCAGGCTGCCGCTATCGATGGGTAACCTAATATCCTCGAGGGAGGGGCGATGAACACATCACCTATGCAAGTTTTTCCTCTGTTGCTCGTGGGGTTGCTAGTGTCTGGGTGTTACACATACATATCCCCTGAAGCCAGTGAAAAGTTCAATGCCAGAACGGATCCGTTCTCGGTATCGGTATACCCGGTGAATGTGATCAGACCGCCGGGAAGCATCCAACCGAACATCCGGTTGGCGGAGAATGTCGTCACATTCCTCGATACCGAGAAGCTGGCGAACCCGGTGCTGGTAAAGGAACCGGTGCTATACGACTTCGTGTTCAGCCGCAACCAAGCCAAGGTTGTCGCGCACAGTGCGAAAGCCTTCGCTGCCCAGATCAGCCAGACGGGCTTAGGAACGGATTACGCGCTGCTGGTGGAGATTATGGTCTTGCCGGATGGCCTGCCCGGCGGCATCCACTATTACCTGTCCGATTCGAACGGTGGACTCGCAGACGGATCTTTCACCAACGACCACTGGGATGACTTCAAGGCGGTTCAACCGAGAACGCCCGAGGACGGCTACGAGGTCGCGATCCGCATGTTACGCAGAAACTGGGGGAACTGAGCAGCCGCGTGGCCAGCCGAAACGGTAAGTCATGTCGGAGTTAATCGACGAGCGACAGTTCCTCGACGAGATGGTCCGCACCGTAGACCGTCTCCAATGCCTCAAGAATAATTGCGGTGTTCACGCCGACAGTCCGATTCAGACTCACGTCGAACCAGTAGTCACCCGCTATCGAGTGGATGTTACCGTCGAACGCAAGGCCGACGAGGTTGCCATCTGCCGCAACGATCGGACTGCCGGAATTGCCACCCGTAATGTCGGTTGTTGCCGAGAAATTGAAATGAGTTTTCGGACTCAGCGATTCTCATGCGGCGACCCAGGTGTCGGGAAGCTTAAACGGCCGCTCGCCCGTCGCGCGTTCGAACAGTCTGCTGGTCCGTGTGAACGGATCAACCATCTCGCCTTTTTCTTCCCAGCCTTTTACCGAGCCGTAGGTCACACGCAACGTGAATGTCGCATCGGGGTATATGTCTGTACCGTAAACGGCAAAGCGTGCATCAGCGATCTTCTCTTCGCCCCGGATGCGAGGTGCTTCGACTTCGTCCTCATAACGTTTGCGCAATGCCCTAGCGTCAGGGTCGATAGCAAGCGCCAGCTGAATCATCGGATCATCGCTGGCACGGACGGCCTCGACACCGCCTTCCCACAATGCCTTGCGAATAGCTGGATCATCCAGCTCGCTCTCGCTGACGAGCCGGGTTGCCAAAGACGCCGGCGAGTCATTGCCGAGAACTTTGTGAACATACTTGCTGTCCGGCCCCAGCCATTCACGCATCTTGTCGAGCGAAAAGGTCAGGCTGAGTGTCTCGTAATCCTTGTTGATGGGGCGCGGCGCAAACAGTCTTTGTTCACGTTGTGGCAATGCCGCGTCGGTATAAATGCGCATGCGATCTTCGTTTGCCTTCTCGCGTTCGACCGTGCCGCGAACAATCGTTCGTGCGTACCCGAACAGGCTTCCGGAGAAGCCCGCACCGGACTCGATGAACAGGTGTTCTTCATACATGTTGCGGTAGGCCTGCATCGCTCCATCGATCAGCGCCCAGGCGTCACCATAAGCTGCCCGCATTTCATCATCGGCATTGATCGTCTCACGAAGTGACATTTCGGCAGCTACCTTTTTGGCCATCATCTCGTCGTTCTGCAGAGCCTTCAGCTGGTTGCGGCGCACCTTGAGCCCATTCTCGATACCGAGAATTCTCTGCTGCACGGCGCGGGCGGCCTCCGGGCTCGTATGCTGCCAGGCAAGCAGACGGCCGCGAAATTCGTTGTACCTATAGAGATAAAGCGGGATGCTGACGTCACGCTGCATCTTGAGCTGTGATACGGTCAATGAACGATCGGTTGAGCCTGGATGCCCGGTGATGAACACCGCTTCATCTGCTGAAGGTCCTGCTTTCCGCCACTTGAAGTAATTCGGCGTTGTGGCCGGCTCGCCATCTTCGTATGCGCGCAGGAACGAAAAATCCAAGCTCCAGCGCGGGAAATTAAAGTTGTCGGGGTCGCCGCCGAATGCCGCAATGTCGAGTTCCGGCGCAAACACGAGACGCACGTCGTTGTAGCGCTTGTACTCGTAGATGAAGTACTGACCGCCATTGTAGAGCGTGGCCGCTTCGCAGCTGCGCTCGCCGTCGGATGCCGCTTCGCAGGCAGACTCGAGACGGGTCAGCTCAGCTTTGCGCGCCTCGTTCGCGTCGGCCTCATCCTTTCCCGCAATGGCCGTTGCAACCTTGTCACTGACCTCCTCGAAGTCGACCAACACCGAAATCTGTTGTCCGGGACATTGCAGTTCCTCGGTTTGGGTCCGGGCCATGAAGCCGGTATCCGACAGGTTTCGTTCCGCGGTGCTCAGGTTGCGAATGCAGCTCCACGTACAGTGGTTGTTGGTCAACACAAGCCCGCTGTCGGATGCGAATGAGCCCGTACAGCCGTTTTCGAGTCGCGTCGTTGCAAGCTGCGCACTTCGAAGCCAATCGTCGCCAACATTGACGTCGTACTTTTCAGCAACCGCATCCACGGGAAAATTGTCGATCGTCCACATACCTTCGTCGGCAAAAGCCACGAACGATAAGGAGAGACTCACCAGCGTTGAAATTATTCTTGTCATTTTCGAATATACCTGTATTTGGACCTGAACATGATACACGAGCGGGGTGTTGGCTAATCCGCCGTCTGCTTGTGGCCGGGGCGGCTACGCAACCGAGGCCCCTCCAAATGTGGAACTATCAAAAAAGGCCGGTGGAGCTGGTAGTCTCGGGTCATCGGCTCAAATAGTGACCCACATGACAATGGCAACCAGGCTTTGCATTCTGTTCCTGACAACGCTG
>JARFQY010000194.1 GCA_029287535.1 Filomicrobium sp. | reverse complement strand
TGCAACGCTTAGCTCCAGCTGTACCCCGACGTCTGGTAGCCCTTCACGGGCTCGTTGAAGATTTTTCGGGCAGTCAAATTCGCTGCCTGAGCGGCGCCGATGCAGACGTGCAGTGGCAGAAGATGTTCCTCACGTGGCTGGCAGAAGCGCGCGCCCGGTGCTGCCGCCCAGTCAACCAGCGCTTGATCGCGCGCGTCCGCAGGCAGTTTCGGATCGCAGGTGACATCGTCAAGCCATGCATGAAATTGAGTCGCGAGAGATTTACCCTGCTCAGCCGCTCCTTCATCGAGCCGGCCTTGCAGCGCCTTGAGATTGTGAAAGCTGAAGCCGGAGCCGATCAATATCGTGTCCTTCTGAAGCGCTGGCGAGAGGGCTCGGCCAAGTGCAAGGTGTTGTGCCGGATCGAGGGACGAAAGGACGGACATCTGCAGGATCGGAATGTCTGCCTCGGGACGTATCAGCATCATTGGAACAAACGTGCCGTGGTCAAAGCCACGGTGCCGGTCAAACTCTGTCTGGAAGCCGTGTCCAGATAGCGTCTCCGCCACCTTGTTAGCGAGTTCCGGGGCGCCCGGGGCCGGATACTTCAGTTGGTATGTCTCTTCGGGAAAACCATAGTAGTCGTAGAGCATTCCGGGCCGTTCTGAACCCGTCATTGTCGGCCGTTCGGTTTCCCAGTGCGCTGTCACCAAAATGATAGCTTTTGCCCCCGCCACGTCGGCGTGCAGACTTTTGAGCATTTCTGCCAATCGTGCGTAGCCGGGATCGTCCATCAAGGGAAGGGGACCGCCGCCATGTGGGATAAAGAAAACCTGGCCCATTGGTAATGTTTGCCTTTTTGTTTGCCATGCAATTGCCGATGATCCAGCCTCGAAGCTAACAGCCAATTCACCAAGACCCAGGGAACGATTGCCAGCTTCGAGTTGACCTTAACGCGGATGTGTCTGAGACGCTTTTATTCCAGACCGAATACCTCATTCAGGATCGACGCAGCCTGTGCGCGGGCTTTCGGTCCCTCGGTCGGATGATACGCAATCGTTGTTCCCTCCTGAACGCAAGCATCATCGTAAGCGAATGGCTTCTTCGTCTCGAGGTTCATCAGAACGCCTTGGGCGTTTTCCTCCAATTTGCAGGAACGCGCTGTTTGACAGCTCTTGCAGTTTATCGTTCCCCGGCCGCTCAGAAATGCCAGATCGAAGCCATGTTCTCCGCCTGGATACTCGAACAGTTCTATGTCCGCGCCAGTCGCTTTGGCGCGTTCAACGAGTGCCTTGCAGGGACCCATGGGATTGTAGTCGTCTTCTGCACCGTGAAGTATGCGTACGGGCTTGCCGGTTGTAACTCCGTCGTCGCGATACTTGGACACGCAGTTCGGGTAGGTCGCGATAAAGGCGGCAAATCCGGCTCCTCCAGGTGCGAACGAATCATGCATCCGCTTCATTGATGCATAAAGGGCGGCTTGGCCTCCGCGTGACAGGCCGAGCAGGGCAATCCGGTTGGGATCGATGCGACTGTGCTTCGCCAGAATGCCGAGCGCACGATAGGAATCGACTATCATGGCCAACCGGCCTAAGGCAGCCTGATTGCCACCAAGCGACGTCAGTCCGCGGCCGGAGAGCGCATCTATCGCCAACGTTGCGACGCCGAGTGCGTTAAGTTCACGAACCCAGCCGTCTGTTGGACCGTTGGTTCCGCCCGGACCGCTCGATCCATGCAGGATGATCACCGCGGGCAGTTTGTCTTTCGTTTTCGTCGGAATATTAAGAGTGCCTGCAATTGTCGCCGCCGCCCCGTCTTTCCTACCCGACAACATTTCGTTGTCGCTCAGCGTCAGCGTTGCAATTGGATGGATCTCGGTGCGGAACACCTTGTTCTCAGCGGCGCCTGCGGCCGGAATCTGGCCGATGGATATGGCGAGGCAAGCAGCCACGCAGATCCCTGAAAATCTCAAGTTCATGATAGTTTCCTCCATTGCCGAATTCGGTTTCAATTATCGTGCTGCTTCGGCATGCAGCCATAAACGCATCAAACGCAGAAATTTGTTAGTTCCCACCCCGGGGGTAAAGACCTCGCATGCGTCCGAATAGGCCCGTCATACCCAACAGCGCATCGATATTGGGCGTGGCCATACCCAAGCGGCGTGCAATCTCATGGACCGCGGTGACGATGGCATCCAGCTCCAATTGGCGACCAGCCTCCACATCTTGGAGCATCGATGTTTTGAATGCGCCTAGCTTAACCGTGACCGCGTGGCGGTCTTCTGGTGTCTGTTCGATTGGGCATCCAACGCGCGCGCCAACCTCCGCCGCTTCACGCATCGCGGCCGAGCAAAACTCGCGAACCAAGGGGTCTTCCAGAATTTTATCGATGGTTGCCCCGGTCAAAGCGCTGACCGGATTCATCGTCATGTTGCCCCATAGCTTGTACCATATCTCGGATCGAACGTCAGTCGATGAGACCGCTGCACAACCAGCATCCGTGAGCAGTGTGAGGAGGCGTTCAGCGCGCGCGCTTGAGCCTCCGAACGGTTCGCCGATGATGACCTGCTGCCACATCGTCTCCTCGACGAGGCCAGGTTCGATCTGCTGGGCACTCCCGTGAACGACGCAGCCGAGAACATGATCCGTGGGAATTGCAGAAGCGATGCTGCCATCAGGATCAACGCTTCGCAGCCGCTCTCCCTGCAATTCATCGATGCGCTCACAGAACCACCAGGGGATGCCATTCATGGCTGGGACGACGATTGTATTCTCAGTCAATAGAGGGCTAAGTGAAGACGCCACGCTCGCCAGAGCCAGTCCCTTTACTGCTATGAACACGACATCTTGTGGTCCAAGCTCACCGGCACTCGGATGCGCCATTACCGGTGCTGAAACGATTTTGTCACCAAGTTTCAAACGCCAGCCGTGTTTGCGCAGCGAAGCGAGCGTCTCGCCGCGCGCCAACGCAGAAACTTTAGCGTGCCCGGCATGAGCCAGGCGCCCCCCGATAACACTGCCAATAGCGCCTGCGCCGACGATACAAACCTTCGTCATGACGATTTGCGTGCCTTCTGCAGGTTCTCCTTGAAGTGCTCAGGAACACGCTCGTCGAAACCCAGAGCAACGCGGCGCACCTCTGGCGTATCAGTTGGCTGGTGGCCAACGCCGAGCGCACTGGCGCGCGGCGCCTCGATGGCTGTAACCGTTCCGGCAACACGACCAATTTCCGTGATTTCGCATTCGACAACGTCGCCGGGGCCGACGCTGCGGGAATGACAGGGTGTGCCCATCAGGATCACATCCCCCGGTACCAATGTGATGTGCCGGGCAATGTCCGCGATGACATAA
>JARFQY010000313.1 GCA_029287535.1 Filomicrobium sp. | reverse complement strand
GTACTGACACATATGCCGCTCGTTATGGCGGCACTTATCGCCTTTATAGCTTCGCCAGCACTCGCCCGCGATGACATTCGCACTGAAAAGGTTCATTTCAAGCCCGGCGCAAGCAGCGCCACCATCAAGGGTAAGATCAAGGGCTACGAGACCGTTCACTACGTTCTTGAAGCCGGCAAGGGCCAACAGAAGAATGTCAGCATGGCCACGGATAATGGTGCCAATTACTTCAACATCTTGGCTCCGGGCGAGAACAATGTCGCCATGTTCATTGGCTCCGCGAGCGGGAACCAGTACGAGGGGCCGCTTCCGAAGAGTGGCGCTTATAAGATCCGCGTCTACATGATGCGAAGCGCGGCGCGCCGAGAGGAGTTTGCCAATTACCGCCTTGAGATGATTGTCACGGGCGCTTCGAAGGACACCGCAGGTCAGGCGAAGCCCAAGAAAGGCAAGGCCGTGAACCTGTCGGACCTCAAGGGCATGGATGCGGTCACGGCCATCGACGAGATGACCGCGCGCGGCTTCGCTAATGTCGACACGCTGACGTCAGGCGAGACGATCTACGGCATTTATTACAATCGCTCGACCAAGCAGTGCATCCAGCTGACCAATGCGGACAGCAAAGTGTATGTGATCAGCGACATCAAGACCCATCCAAAGTGCCATTAAGGTGGCTAAGTGGACATCATGATAAAAAGCTACGGAACGAGCGCAATCGCGCTGGTTCTTGGCTTGGCGGCATGCTCCGAGGAATCATCGGAACAGAAAGCGAGCGAGGCGCCCACCACGACGGATTCGGCGAACGAGGCGGCACCAGCTCCTGCGGCACCGGCCGAGGCCCCCGCGGCCCAGAGCCAGCCAGCACCCGCACAGGCGGAAGCGCCGGCTGCGCCCGCTGACGACGGAGCTGGCGCTATGGATGGCGCTCCTGAAGCGGCCCCCGCAGACGATGGGGCTGGCGCCATGGCCGGCGCTTCGCAGGCAACGCCTGGCAAGGATGAGCAGGCTTGCCTTCAGGCTGTTTCCACCCAGACAAACAATGGTGAGGTGGTGACGCTCAGCGTCGAAGAGTCCGAGGCCAACACACTGGTGATGGTCGGCGTCGGACCGAATAAGGCGCCGTGGAAGTGTCTCTCCAAAGACGGTGTCGTCGCCGAGGTGATGTCGATGACCGACGAAGGTGCCCTGTAGGCTTCGCACCTGTCGCGATCTTAACGTGCCGCCCGGGTAGCTTCCCTTAACGGCAGCCACCCGGCACTTAGTTCTGCTATTTGCACAAATTGGACGTATAGGGTGGAGCGGAACATCTCCGCTTCACCCTAATTTTCAGACGTCTACCTTCTCGGCGATCTCAAGGGCGTCATCGACCTCAATTCCAAGGTATCGAACGGTGCTCTCAATCTTGGTGTGTCCCAGGAGCAGTTGAACCGCCCTCAGGTTTCCTGTTTTTCGGTAAATCAAGGTCGCCTTGGTCCTTCGGAGTGAATGCGTCCCAAATATCGACGGATCGAGGCCAATCAGAGCCAGCCAATTGTTGAGCAGTCGCGCATACTGCCTTGTGCTCAGGTGCGTTCCTACCGTCTTGCCCGGAAAAAGGAACCGATCTCCGATGCTCGGCAGTGCAGCCAGATGCGCGTCAATGGCCAGTTTGGTCTGCTCGGTGATCTCGAACTTGACCAACTGACAGGTCTTGCGTTGCCGGATCGAGGCCCTGTCGAGCGCGTAGCCGCGGGGTGCAACATCCAGTACCCGAAGTCGAACTAGGTCACACCCCCGCAGCTTACTATCGATCGCCAAGTTGAAGAGCGCGAGATCTCGCTTCTTGCCCAGCATTTGCAGTCGCGTTCGGATCGCCCAGACGTGTTTCGGTAGCAGCGGCGGCTTGCTTCCGCTCAACTTTCCCTTATTCCATGGCTCGCTGTGGACCGGCTGGCAACTTGGGACAAACTGTATCATTTCCATGATGAACCTCCTGCTGTCGAAGGTCGGAGCATGGGCCAACGACATCCGCTATTTGCGTAAATCGGCCGTCCTGATCTGAGCGCCATTGCTGTTAATGACCCATAGCGGGCATCGGCCACGCTCCGAAGGAGCTCGCCCAAGTGGACTCGGTTGCTTTGTTTCTGCTCGTCGCGGAAATAGAATAATCGGAGAAGGTCGCGTTTTTCGCGTGTCCGAACGCAAGTATCCCAAGAGTCAGTCTAGGGCATGGCTTGAGTTCGCGGACCGCACCTATCGCTTATCGAATTTGACGCTTGTGCTTGTCACCAGGACCAGAAGGAAGGGAGCATCAGGATGCTCAGCATCATCAATCGCGTCTCAATTATTGCGATGATTTGCGTGTTTGCTTGTCCGGGACAGGCACAGGACCTTTCCACCCTTCCAAAGCCTCTGACGGAGAAGGTCGAAGCGGCTCAGAAGGCGTGTGCGGATTTTGAGAACGGGGAGTTCGCACTGGAGTGGGGTGCGGTCAGTCGGGTTGATCTCGATGGTGATTTGAGGCCGGACTGGGTTCTCAATGACCCGGCCTTTGCCTGTTCTTCTGCGGCCTCCCTTTATTGTGGGACGGGGGGCTGTGAGTCCCACTTCCTTGTTGGCGACACAGTGATTTCGCTGCTTAATCAGGGTTGGGATGTTGTCACGTTTGGTCAAAACCGCGTTCTGCTGACGGATGTGCATGGCTCAAGATGCGGTGGCATCAACCCGACGCCTTGTGTCGAGGCCTTAGCGTGGGATCAGGAAACGAAGGCGTGGCGCTCCGTGCAACCGGCGACAAAGCAGTAAATACCAAAGAGACAACAAACGTGGACCTTGCTGAACTGGTTGTGCGGCAACGAACCTAATCCGCACTTGGCCGCCGAAACGCAGCCTCTGACTTGGGACAACACAGCCAACGTCCGTTATTGGCACTTGGTAGACATTAGAATGCTGGCTCGTGATGTCCGGTTTCTACCCCAAAGCAGACATCACTCCCCTCGGCTACGATGTCCGTTAAGTGCCAAAAGCGGACATGCTCGAGTGTAATTGTCGGTCGATCCCCGTCGTCAAGCCGACTAGCTACAAGCGCCCCATAGCTCGACGCCCTTGAAGTGGTTCGCCGAAGCGCGCGGCGGTGACTGCCGGGCTTGACCCACTACTGTTTCATTTGTGCCTTGTCCCAGGCCTTCGAGGCATCCTTGACCATCTTTTCGAAGCTGCCATCTGTTGTCAGTTCTGTAACGCTCTGACCAAAGC
>JARFQY010000257.1 GCA_029287535.1 Filomicrobium sp. | reverse complement strand
ACCGGGCGTGTGCATGACGAAGGCGCTCATTTCGCCGATCTTGTAGGTGTCGCCATCCTCGAACAGGCGGTCGAACTGGCTGCCGTCGCGCTGGAACTCGGTGCCTTCGTTGAAGACCTTCCCGAAGGTGTCCTGCACGATAGTGATGTTGGCACCGATGCCGATCTTGCCGCCAAGCTTCTCATGGATATACGGCGCGGCCGAGAGATGATCGGCGTGGACGTGGGTCTCGATCAACCACTGAACCTCGAGGCCTCGGGCGGTGACATTCGCGATCAGCTCATCGGCGTGCTCGAAGGTGATACGGCCCGCGGCATAGTCGATGTCCATCACGGAATCCACGATGGCGCATGCGTTCGACGCGGGGTCCTTGACGATATAGCTGATGGTATTGGTCTGAGGATCGAAGAAGCCCTTCACGTCCGGCTTTACGGACATGTCGACAGGGTAGGTCGTCATTGCTTTCCTCCATTGTCCGGCTTTACGGTGGCGACGCCGATCAGATGATCAACGCGCGCCCGGCGAGGTCGGTTTGTCGGTCGTTTGTCTGGCGCGGTGTTCAAGGACGGCGCGGGTCGTCAGTATTCCCGCGGCCAGGGCCGCGACGAACAGCGCCACGTCGGCCCGGCCCGAGCCGAGCGCGGGAAGCGCACCGCCGGGGCAGAAGCCGGCGATACCCCAGCCGACACCGAAGATTGCGGCGCCGGCGACAAGACGGGTGTCGATGACGCGGCTTGTCGGCAGATGGAAACGGTCGCCGAGCCAGGGGCGTTCACGGGCCAGCACCACCCGATAGCCGAGGAGCGTGGTGAGAAGGGCGCCGCCCATCACGAAGATCAGGCTCGGATCCCACGTTCCGAAGACATCGAAGAAATTGATCACCTTGGCAGGGTTCGCCATGCCGGAGATCATGATGCCGAGACCGAACAGGAGGCCGGCCAGATATACGACGAGGTAAGGCATGGTCTCGTTCCCTTCGGCTTATCCGGCGATGACATGGCGGATGACGAATACCGTAACGGCGGTCGTGATCATGAATGTCAGGGTTGCGACGAGCGATCTGGGCGAAAGCCGAGCCAGCCCGCACACGCCATGCCCCGAAGTGCAACCGGAAGCGAGGACGACGCCGACGCCAACGATGAAGCCGCCGATTGCGAGCGCCCAGTTCGGGACGGGGATCGTGATCGCCGGCATCTCGCCCGTTGCGGCATGGACGAGCAAGGGGGCGGATACCATGCCGGCGAGCATGGCTGCGCGCCACATCCAGTCACCGGCGTTGGCCGGTGCGAAAAAGCCCGCGAGGATGCCCGTTGCCCCAGCGATACGGCCGATCGAAGCCATCAGCAGGGTCGCTGCCAATCCGATCAGAACGCCACCTATAGCGGACAGGCCAGGTGTGAAAGCGGTTTCCATGGCGGACCTCAATTTCGGCAGGTATTGGCGCCGAGCAGGCTGTAGAGCGGGCAGAAACGGACCAGTGCGGTCAGAACCAGGACCGCGCCGATGATCGGGGCGGCATAACGAAGGGCATCTCCGTCCCACAGGTCGAACGATGTCGTGAACGGCAAGACGATGAAAAGCGCGCCGAGGGCAATGCGCACAATGCGATCTACCGTGCCGACATTAGCTTGGCGAAACATCGTTTCGTCTCCGTTGGCTCGTGTGCGCCAGGACGTGGAACTTCACGTCAGAAGGCCGATCATCAGGCCGCTGCATACAGCGCCCCACACGAGCGTGTTGATGAACATACGGAAGATGACACGGTTGTCGCCAGTGAGGCCCGCTGCATCACTGATGAGGTCGCCCGGCGAAAAGAACTTGGGCATTGGCCACTCCTGTGGATCTGTCTTCGATATGTGAAGGTTGTAAAAGTGATGAAGCCCATAGAGACTTCACATATGCAAAAAAGCACATGTGAAGTCTCCCGTCTAATGCAATGGCCGGCGCAGTGACGGGATCCGTCTTCTTTGTCGCAGGGGAAGTGATCGGTTTGCCCCTGGTTTGGGGGCGACGAGATCGTTCTCGAACGCAAGCTGGCGGTGAGGTTGTTGGGCGGTCCGCTTGACGTTCGGGCAACACGCGCGGAAGGTCGCGGAAAGCTTTTGTTCCGATTCTCTGTGGTATCTTTTCGCGAAGGGATCAGCGTTGAGCGGTGATCCGTGCAGGAGGCCAGGTCACGATGAGAGAGCATCCAGAGCAGCCGCCGTTTCAGGGACACCGGCGGTACTATGTGTTTTTGAAATTTGCCGTATTGGCACTCGCGGTGCTGGTTGCGCTCAATCTCTTCGGCGTTCTCTAGCCCATGCACGCGTGAGGGACTGCGCGCAGTGGAATGCGCGGCCGCCCGCTAGCCTATGATGGCGGCGAAGGCCACCACCAGCAACCTGGTGGTGGCTCCGCATGCCCCAGCAAAAGGGGGCTTGTCAGCGTACGAGCAACAGGAAAGCCGCCAGACAAGTAATACGTTATGTGAGTATTATTTAAAAAGGGTTATCGTCCGCAGATCGCCATGCAAACCGGCATAGATGCGATGGGGGTGACGCCTTCCGTAATCTTAGGCATGTTTAGATAGCATCAATGGCTCGCGGGGGCCGTTTCGCGTGGTCGCCCAGGCAGACAGCGTCGCGGGACGCTGGGATCGCGTCAATTGTCAATCGATGGCGTTCGGAAATCGAACCACATTTTGCCCGCCTGGAGACGGACATGAGCAATCGGGTTGCGCGTGTTCGATCACCAGCGCGCAATCTGCCATCAGCCCCGCCAGCGCCTCGGTAACAACGCCAGGTGAGGCGATACGGCCGCAGTACCGAATGCGTCTGACACGTTTGGCCGCTGGAAGATCCCGAACATAGTCCCGAACCGCCTCAGCGAGCTCCAGAGCGGCATTTCAGTCTCGTGCGTTAACGCCAGGGATGGTGGACCACGCGGGCCGCTCAGCGACATGTCGGACAGGTCGCGTGCTCGTGCAACGGCGTGCCTGCGAAAAATCGGGTGCGGCGGCGCTCGTCAGTCGGTTCGTGTGCTTGCAAGTTTCGTTGAAACCAGCAGAGCCAGTATTACATCGATAGTCAGAAATAGAAGCGCAGCACCAAAAATGCAGCCAATCGACATCGCGACGTCCATCTCGATCCCCCGTACAGGTGGACAACTCTTCGTAATCGCCCATAAGACAACACGAGGATCTCAACTGCGCAAACGCTCCGGTCTTCATTGTGGATGACGAGGGGATAACCGCGCGCCGGAGTGCCCAGCGAAGCCGCTGTCAGAAGTGAGTTGCGCACCTTGGAGTACCACTTCGCGATCACGGTGGAGGCACTTTGCGAACACCAGATGTGCAGCTCTGACGCGGCCCAGCCCGGATCGTCTTGCGTGCCGGCCTATTAAAAAAGTAAGCGCACGATGAGCGTGGCCGCATCTCTAATAGCACAGATGGCACCGTCGCGTTCAGCGTGGCCATGCGGGTTGGAGCATCGTCATGAGGCGCTGAAAGGTCGGCCGCTGGGGCAGCGCCGAGGTCGCTGTCCTCGTGGAGGCTTTTCAGGTTTTGGGCGCCGCGGCATCCTCGCCTGGTTCGACAGCCATATTGCCAACGGTCTCATCGAGGGCATCAACTCCCTCGTCCAGGCCGCCAAGGCCAAGGCCCGCGGCTACCGCTCGATCCGTGCCCTCAAGGCCATCGCCTACCTCATCGCCGGCAAGCTTGACCTCAGACTACCCACTTGAAATAGCGGCGAACCTCAAAAAAAGCCATAGGGCCCGCTTCGATATCTTCCGACCGCTTGTTAGTGCATATAGGGGCTGGATCCCCCATAAGGTGACGTTGGGGTTACGAAAAAAAATCCATTGTCGAACGGGCCGCCAGGAGACTGTCTTGGAGGATCAATAAATCGGCGGGTTTCTTTGGCGCTGATACCATCGAGTTTATTATACGAGTAGCCCCCAATCCGCCTTCCCCGATCGATCGTTATGCGCAGTGGACCATTGGTTGCCGATTCCTTGCCGCTTTGTGCTACTGCTGAATTCAGTGGTGTGAAAACGAGGATTACAACGGCGACACTTGCCAGACTTATGATCTTCATGGGCCTCTCACTCTGTGTGCAACTTGTACCCAGCCTAAAATGCACTTGATCGTAAATTGATTAAGGTGCTGTAACAGGAGACAGTGTAAATTGTTTAAATGACCAACGGGTGGAACTTGGTCGCAATGGGCTTATGGTCACGGCGGGGACGACGGCCAAGCGGCGTCCGCATGCGGCTTGGCAAACGGATATAACGACGCCGCGATCGAGGGGATGAGGCGCGAGAAAGTCGTCGCCAGAGAAGCAACTGGCGTGTCAGATCGGCGCAGTTGCTTTCGTCGGCTCACGTCAGCCGGCACACGCCACTCACGATCGCCTCCCTACGTCCGCCAAAGCGGCCTCAAGACCCGGTTTTGAAATAGGTCTCCGCGACAAATTGTGCGCCAGTTCAGCGGCGAATAACCTGCATCAAGGTATGCAAGTTCAGCCCAGAGGCCGCAGCCGTTGCTGGGACTTCTTTTGCCAACCTAAACTGTCCGACGATTAGTCTTTGGACCGCCAGCTTGGCAACCTGCCCCACCGCAAAATGTCGCCCCGACGCGAATGGTTGATGAACAGCCTCCGACCGGTTCACCGCTGCCTCGCGCTAGCTAGTCGATGTTGAACCCAGAGTGCCGGCTTATAGCGGTGAAGGTGACCACTCAAGCCGCCCTCATACGAGGCTGATCAGATCGGGAGACAATACAAGGGTGAACATCGCACCTGTCATAGGATCAGTCATATCAGTTCCACCTACGGTCGCTGCCGTCAGAGCGGTATTTGGCGCAGATGTCACTCACGCGTGGATCATGGCCGACGAACTGGCATATGGCGTAGCGCTCGGAGTAACTGCGACGCAATTTGGAGAAAGACGTGCGTGCGCCGTAGGATTGCTGAGCCACCTGAGCCAAATATGCGATCTCGCAATAGGGCGTGGAATGTAGCCCCACCCCAGGTATGATCTGGAAGCGGCCATCGCAGCGGATGCGGGCCTCCGCATCGTCTGCCGGCAGTAGCGTGATGGCAACGGCGGCAATTACTGACAGAATGGCACACCTAAACATACTCGCCCTCTTATGGTTCCAGCTATCAAAGCGACGCTACGATAACGCGTGAGTCTTTGCCACCTGGTATCCATACACTCGGTTACGGTCACTGCGAGACTGCACGAAACGTGCAATGATTGTTGAGGCCTGATTTAGGCCAGTCTTAAGCGGGAAGGGGGGTGACTCAAATGAAAACGCCCGGCGAACTCGGTGGAGTTCCAGCTGTTGTGCACGGCGCTCCCCCAGGCCTCCTTCTCGATTCCCCTTCGCGCGATAGATGATCGATCAGCTTGACTATTTTATCTGTAGGCGAGCGGCGAGGTCGTCCGGGGCGGATGCCGTTTGCCGCGACCGCTGAGCGGCTCGTCGACACGTAGATGTCGCGCAACCTGGTGGCGGCGAACATGATGGGGCACGAGAAGGTGTCGGCGGCCTTGTCCGACGCTCACACTTCCAGGGCCTCGTCCGCTTTGAGCCCTTGTTGATCCGTGCGCGGCTATCATATATGAATATTGCATTACGTCGCTGTCGTCATCGTGGGCAACGCTGAGCAGCGAAACGTCGATGATGGCCCGCTTAGTGGAGTCGAACGATGGCCGCCCGACAGCGATGGACTATGTTTCCAGTGCTCTGCGCGGCTCTTTTTATCGGGCTACTCTTGCCCCCGAAACCGGCCGCCGCGCAGACTTTCATGGATTTGCTGTTTGGCGTTCAGCCATACGATCGATACTACGAACGTCGTTACCGCGAACGTCGTTACCGCGACCGACGTTACCGCGACCGACGTTACCGTGGCACCCGGTATGACAATCGCTCTCGTGCGCCAAGGATCAAGATAGCAGCCCCACGTTATTATCAGTACGAACCTGAACGACTTTCTGTGTACTCATTGGCGCGTTTGGCCAAAGCGTTAACGTCAACCAATTTGACCGCGGAGGCGCGCAGCGAGCCTCTGGTTCTCGCACGAGAACACCTCTCAGCAGTAGAGGTTCGAACGAGCCAGCCCGTCTTCGAGGCGATGATCGCGCACTACAAAGCGTCACCGCAGTTCATATGGATCGAACACAAAAGACAAACGGCAAAGGCGCGCTCAGCCATTGGAATATTGCAGTCGGCAAGCCACTACGGCTTGAATGCAGAAGATTATCCGCACGCCACTCAAGTGCTGGGCGCAGAGGATCAATCGATCCGCGATCTTTTGCAATTTGAAATCCAGATGAGCGCTGCGGTCTTGATGTATGCGCTGGACTCATTGCGGGGGCGAGTGATCCCTAATCGCATTTCGGGTTACCATGATTTAGAGCGTAAGCCGGTTGATCCAAAAGATCTCTTGAGGTCGATCGTCAAGGCCCCTGATATCGCATCCTTCTTGACGGGGCTTCACCCCAACAATAGAGCATACCGGGCGCTGCTCTCGGAGTTGGCAAGACTTAGGTCGGAGGATTCCAATGAAAAGATCCGAATTGACAGAGAGACTTTTTTGCGCCCCGGCGGCGTTAGCTCCGAAATGCCAGACATCGTAGCGGCCGTGAAGCGCCGGTCATCAGACAGTTTAAAGACCAAGCATGCCGAAACGCTTTTAGCGTATGACGGGACAGAGGAATACTCTCCCGATTTGGTGGCGCTTGTGCGAGATTTTCAGAGGGAAAGTGGTCTGCAGGTCGACGGTATTATCGGGCGCAATACGGTTGCCGCCATTATTTCGTTAGGAAACACAGAAAAAATTTCAAAGATACAACTTGCGCTGGAGCGGTTGCGGTGGTTGCCGGAGGATCTGGGGCCGAGGTATGTGTTTATTAACCAGCCGGCATTCACGGCCGCGTACATAGAGGCGGGCCGACGGTCGTCAGTTATGAAGGTTGTTGTTGGAAAGAAGAGCAACCAAACGAGCTTTTTTGTTGATAAGATTGAAACGGTCGAGTACAATCCTTACTGGGGCGTGCCTTTATCCATAATCGTGAACGAAATGCTTCCGAAGCTGTCTCGAGACCCATCATATCTCGATAGGCTCGGCTATGAAGTTTCAACGGTTTCCGGGCGCCGTGTCTCGTCATACGACGTGGATTGGTATGCCGTCGCCAATAAGCGGTCACTGATAAATGTTCGCCAGCCACCAGGCCCAGAAAATGCGTTGGGTGCCGTCAAGATTCTTTTTCCCAATAAGCATCATATCTACATGCATGATACTCCACATAAAAATTTATTCGGCAAGACAAGGCGAGCGTTTAGTCACGGTTGCGTGAGGCTGGAGCGCCCCCGGGAGATGGCGGCGGCAGTGCTTCGCAAGTCACAAGCCTACATCGATGATCGCATTGCAACTGGTCGCAATGAACGCGAGGATCTGAGCGAACCGATTCCAGTATATGTGGCATACTTTACGGCATGGCCGGATTCAGATGGTCGGGTTCGATATAGCGACGATATCTATGAGCGAGATCACTATCTCTCGCTCGCAATCGACCGGACGGAGGCGGCGCGAGCGCCTTTAACCGACTGAAGAGCTCTGCTGGACCGATCAAGCTCCAATCCAGGAAGAACCTTTCGGCCCGCGTCTGTTTCGCCCAGTGACCACTGCGCGACCGCTCCAACCGCGCGGTTTCTCGACGAAAGAGAAAAACGCTAAACCACATCGCTTGTGAAGAGTGTCGGCTTGGCATCGCGCCTGTGACGCCGAGTGCGGAGTTCTTCCGGCGCGTCGAACTGGTTGGTAGTGTCCAGAAACTTTCGCACTTTTGATTTTTTGCTGGGCGGGCGCCGGCCGGTGCTCAGGCGGTGGCGTTTGTGATCTCAGTTGCCGCGCACGACCCGATCCAAGTGCCCCTTGATCCGCTTGTTGTCGATCTTGATGACGTTGTCCGGACTGCTTGATGCGGCGTTGTCGGCCTTAGGAATTTGTTTATCCTCGCTCATTGGTGGTCTCCGGTTCGGTTGATGGTTGGGATGTGCCAACCACCACCTGACCCCGATTCGGAGCCGCCAGCTCATTCCCAAAGGTGCGAAAGAAACCGCACGTTATCAACTGGTTCGCAGCTGTCCGCTCAAGTTGGGCGCTCATGCAACCAACGATTTGTTTGGTTGGACAGAATCCGCTTTGCACGACGCTTCAGTGGTGCAACATAGCAAGCAGGGTGATAACGACCGCTCGTTGTCACCCATGCTGAACGCCCTACCCTTGGGGTTTGCTTGAGGGCGGCCCCAATCCCCCGAGGGCTGCTCCTTTTAATGGCCACCACGCTCAGCGCGGTGGCCATATTCTTTTCGCGGCAAACTTATGACATGGCTGGAGCAGCGGAACGCCGAAACTTGCGTCGGCCATGTCTATCCACGAGCAGATGTTGGTTCGCGATGCTGCCTTCAGTTAGGCGGGCGCTCAGGCCTTACTCCGCGGCTTCAAGAACAGGCTGGTCGTGCGCGTCGGCCATTCCAAGCGCGTGGAGGTAGGTTGCAAGGATGGCTTCTTCCTCGGAGAGTTCGTCCTGCGATTTTTTGCGTAGCGCAATGATCTTGCGGAGCGCCTTGATATCAAAACCGACAGCCTTGGCCTCCGCGAACTTGTCCTTGATGTCGTCGGCAATCGCCCTCTTTTCTTCTTCGAGCCGCTCGATCTGTTCTACGAACTGGCGCAGATGGTCCTGCGCTTGTTGATGCATGGTCATCGTTGGTCGCCCCCCGTTTAAGGTGATGATGATTCGCGAGAATATATCAGTTTTCCACGGATTTTGCGCGTGCGGCCTTTATGTCGGAACGTCGCGCGATCTCGACGACGAGTCGGCCGCTGGACGAGCGGTTGTCCTTCATACTGCTGTCAGATTTCCTGAGGCCTCCGGATAGCGTCCTGGTGGCGTACGAATTCGCATGGGACCTGAGCTTTATGTGCGAAGAACCGCTAGTCACGTTAGTGCACAACTCAGCCAGCGCGGGCATCACTGGCGTGCATGCGGAGGCCGTTGGCAGCTCGATACTATCAAAAGCCAGGGTTGCGGCTTAACGAGAGGGCGAGTTGCCCGGGCAGGCTGGCCGAGGCAATTGCCGGCTCGCTGCCGGATGAGCGCGATCCGCTCCGGGTGGGGCACAGCTTGGCCGACATGTGGTGGCATGCGGGTTCGCCATCGCTTGCGGATGGGCACAAGCAGGCGGCTGAAAAAGCTTTTCGCTCTACTTCATCGGCATGCGGTTGCCACCAACGCATTTCCCAAACTCCTCGACCGCTAGTCGTCAATCCGGCCGATGGCGCTGACGACACGGACGTCAAGCGGTGCAGCGAACAGATCGGGTTAATCTCTCTGACGATGGCTAGCCGGTGGCACAAAGCGGAACGTTCCCTCCGGGAAATTTGGGCTTGGGTTCCAGCGAAGCGCGTTGGTTTGAGTTACGAAAGCGCTGCCGCCAGTTGATTTGCTGATGACATAGCAAGGGAGTCGGTCGGAGCTACGCTCAAGCCATACACTCCACGCCTCTTGCGCCCGCTGGACGGTGAAGCCGTCACAGACTTTAGATCCAAACGTCTTTGGCTTGAGCGTGCCAACCTCTCCCGAGCCGCCGCCAACAGCCAAGTAGTCAACCGTCCAGAAGAAATCGACGAGACGGGCCTGCTCGCCGAGATTGCCCGCCGCTAGGTAGATCGTTCCAACGACCGTGTCCTTGGCCAGCATCTCTTCGTAGCGCTTCCGGTTTGGCTCGTGGATCGTCAGCGTCTTTCCATCTGAGATTAAAACAACCGTACCTTTGGGCAGCTTCGCCGTGATGCGCAGTAGGTTCGGTTTACGGATTTTGTACTCGACGCTGCCTTTGACGTTCTTGCCGAGCACCTTGTCGACGACATGGAACTGCGTCGTAAACTCAAGGTCTTTGGCATCTCTGAGATGACTTCGCATCTGCTGCAGAGCCGCGACGGCTTGGGCGGGCACGTCTTGCGCTTGGGCCCAGCAGGACAGTGACGTTAGCGAAAAAATCACAAAGAGAGCAGTGCGCAGTATGATCATGACCCGGACGTCCTCAGGGCTGACGAGAATGGGGAGGCCGACCCACGCCTTATTTTTCGAGCAAATGCGCGGCGGCAAGACATCATGCATGACTATCACCAAGCGAATCTGATGCCAAAGGTCGGGCCTACATCCCACCTGCGTAGTAAATGGCCTTGGATGGCAGGTGCATCGCGGTCCGCCTTGCTTCGTCAAAGTGGAAAGGGGGAGGGAGAGTAGAGACGTTTGGCGTTCGGCACTCTTGGGGCGGTTGGTGTCGGGGGCGCTTGCCTTCCTAACGACAGAAGCCATTGCCCGTGTCGTCCCATATGCGTTTCGGGATCGAATTGCCGACGGCGAGTTGGACCAAGTAGGGCGTGTCCTCGGCCTTTGGGAGCACTGTGGTTGTCCCGTCGCCGTCGATGTGGCCGATGACGATCAATATCTTGATTGCCTCGCCAGGGATATCCGCGGATCGGACGAAAGAAACGTCTATGTCGAGCACGACGCTGCATGTCGGCGCGATGAACAGCCATGACGCAGGCAAAGTCATAGCCCAACTTCGCCGAGATCTGCAGCCGCAGTCCGTTTGCTGGAAATGGCGCACGCTGCCGGAACCGGGACATACGAAGCCATCCGCCCAGAGCGCGCAACGCCAAAGCCCTTCTGGCGTAACGAGACGTCTAGGGGGCACAGAATTGATTTTTCCTTATCTTGGGTTTTAGTGCATAGGTAACAGTTCAGTAAACACAGTCGGCCGGTAGCCCCCTGGAGAGCGTCCACATGGCTCCGCCGTTTTTGGGGTTTCGCACCCAGCCAACCTGATATGCATCATTGACGGGGATGCACTATGAGCGAGCAAGCCAACTCCGGTTCGACACAGCAGCCGTTTCAGGCGGAAGTCGCCCAACTCCTTAAGCTGATGGTGCACTCGGTCTACTCTGAGACCGACATCTTCTTGCGTGAGCTGATCTCGAACGCCTCGGATGCCTGCGACAAGCTGCGCTACGAGGCCATCTCAAACCCGGACTTGATGAGCGACGGCGCGCCCCTTGCCATCCGCATTTCATCGGACGCGGTAGCCGGCACGTTGACAGTCACCGACACCGGCGTCGGAATGTCGCAGGATGAGTTGTCCGAGAACTTGGGGACGATCGCAAAGTCCGGCACCAAGGCGTTCGTCGATCGCCTAACGGAAGGCGGCGATGGCGCCGGTCTTATCGGGCAGTTTGGCGTCGGCTTCTATTCTGCCTTCATGGTCGCAGATCGCATCGAGGTGATCAGCCGCCGCGCCGGCGCGGACAATGTCTGGATCTGGCGCTCATCCGGCGAGGCCGGGTTCGACCTGCTGCCCGCCAGCGAGGACCAAGCCGAAAAGGTCAAGCGTGGGACGCAGATCGTCCTCCATCTCAAGGAGAAGGCGAAGGAATATCTTCAGCCGCATGCGATCGAGCGCATCGTCCGGCTTTATTCCGACCACATCCAGTTCCCGATTGAACTCGTTGACGAAAAGGGCGACACACGCCAGATCAACGCCGCCAGTGCAATCTGGCAGCGGCCGAAGAGCGAGCTGAGCGAAGACGATTACGGCGAGGCCTACCGCACTATCGCCCACGCTTTCGACGCACCGGCGCTGACCCTGCATTACATGGCCGAAGGTCGCCAAGCCTACGCCGTCCTGCTGTTCGTGCCGTCACAGCAGCCCTTCGATCTGTTCGATCAGGCGCGTAAGGCCCACGTCAAGCTCTACGTCCGCCGTGTCTATATCACCGATGAGGCCGCGCTGCTGCCGGCCTACCTCCGGTTCGTGCGCGGCGTCATCGACAGCGAGGACCTGCCGCTCAACATCTCCCGGGAGATGCTTCAGAACAATCCACATGTTGCCGCGATCCGGAATGCGGTGACTGGCCGTCTCCTCAGCGAATTGGAGCGCCTGGCCGAGAAGGATGTCGAGACCTTCGTCAAGGTCTGGGATGCCTTTGGCGCGGTGATCAAGGAAGGCATCTACGAGGACGTCGAACGCCGGGAGCGATTGCTCGCCCTGGCCCGTTTCACATCTACCGTCGGCGACAACCCGCGCTCCTTGAAGCAGTATGTTGCCGACCTGAGACCGAACCAGACGGATATTTACTACCTCCTCGGCGACACACTTGATCGTCTCCGCTCGAACCCGGTGCTCGAAGCCGCTCGTGCGCGGGGCATCGAGGTTTTGCTGCTTAGCGATCATGTCGATGCATTCTGGACGACGCTGCCGCTCGACTATGACGGTAAGCCGCTGAAGTCGCTTACCCAGGATGACGTGAATTTCGACCTGATTCCGGTCCTGGACGAGGCCGGCGACCAAAAAGAGGGCGATGAAGGGGAAAGCGCCGGCGTCGTGGATAGTGCGGTCATCCTGGCGACCGTAAAGGCTGCGCTCGAAGCGCGCGTCGCCGATGTTCGCGCCTCCAAGCGCCTGACGGAAAGCCCGTCCTGCCTTGTCTCCGCGCAGGAGGGACCCGACCGCCGTCTCCAACGGATTCTGGCGCACACCGGACAGATGCCCACCGCGCCACCGGTTTTGGAGCTCAACATGAAGCACCCATTGGTGCGCGCCATTGGTGATGCGAACACCGCGGGCAGGTCGGAGGATGTCGCCGACTTGAGCCATCTTCTGTTCGAGCAGGCGCAGATCCTCGACGGCGAGATCCCTGACGATCCCGCGGCCTTCACCGAGCGCCTGAACCGGCTGGTGCAAAGAGGCATTTGACGTCTACCTGACGAGATCAGCCCGCTCTTTGCCGCGCTGGATGATGGACCTCCGGTCCGAAAGATAGGTTCGCCACTGATCTCTTGCCTATTGGGGTTGCCCTCAAGCCATGCCGAGTGTGCTTCCTCACCAACCAGCATGATCACGCAGGTCCGGTCGACCGGCGGATTGGACCTGTCAACGCCGGAGAGATTTCGCAGCGAAGGCCGATAGCAAGCAGCCGATCAAATCGCTCCGGTCGCTAACCATTTAGCGCATTCATCACCAAGTTCGGAGTTCGCCTTGGTTTCGTAGGCCTCTGAGAGAGCGGCTGGAAGCACATCGCGCCAACGGCCATTGACGCCCTTGTGAATGAAGGTTTCAGCGCCGCCGTCCCAAAAGGCACCTCCAAGCGGCACGCTGGCTTTCGCGTTGCGCTTCATGTAGTCGAATGTGCAATGATGCACGATAGCTGCCCACCGGCGTTCACTAATGGACACGTCAAGGAATTTGGCAATCCGTCGGATCTCGGCGGGCATATCGCGTTTTAGGGCTTCAAAGTGGAGCAGGTGGACGTTCGGCAAATCGCGGATGTCCCACCACGTCTTGATGTTCTCCCAAAAAGACCAGAAGGGATAGCCGTCCTTCTCCAACCACTCTCGAAAGTAGGCGACGATGTCGGCAGGTGGCGGCTCGATCGGCGGGCCGACACGACCCTGTGTGTTGTTCAGCGCCTCGTACCAGGCCTGGTTCGCGTTGGCGTGATGATTGTAGAGACTCCAAACGACGTCGCGCCCGTCTCGCGCGATGTAGATGTACTTTGCCTTGTCGGAGAAGACGAGCGCGTCCACAGGGAGATGCGTTTTCAAGAAGCGCCGATGCGTCTGCGCTTCGACCGCCTGCAGCTTGATCTCCTTCGGGGGAACACGCAGGTCTAACCACGGAGACATCTCCGCCACGTTTAGACCTTCCTGGCCGTCGAAGATCAGCTGCGACACGATTTGCTGAACCCATGTCGTGCCCGACTTCGCGTAGGTGGCAATGATGATGTCATCGTCGCGGAACTTGAAGTCGTTCCAAATCGTCGAATCGAAGTGATGACCTTGAAACTCTCGTTTCTTTTTGGGACGGGTCATTAAGTGTTAGTCCACAAAGGGGCCAATCCCCGATGAGCGGGATCATTTCACGCGGCCGGATATCATGACATCCGGCCGCCGCTTGCCGTCAGTTACTGAACGAGGACCACGACCTCACCTTCTGTAATGGTGGGGGGGGGCTGCTCCAATCTCGGCTGCATTTTTTTCGATGCATTCACGAGCAACGCGGACGCTCTCGTCAATTCCGGCCTTGTCCCTGCAAACGGTGACCGTAACGCCTCCGTCTTCAGTGCGGGCCAACGTATAGGTGATGAGCCCCTCGACGCCCTTGAGCGTTGCTTCGACGTCGGCCTTCTTCTCTTCTGATGTGCGAACACGGCAGAGTAATTTGAAAGAGTTGCTAGCCCTGCAAGGATTAGCAGCCTCTTTGTCATTTCTACAATCTGAGCCATGCGAACATCAATAATTCTCCATCTTTGGCGGACAAACTATAGAAACGAAAACGCGCGTTGCCGGAGGGCGGGTCAAAAATCCCTTCCTCCGGCTTTGCTGCAATCAGATCTGGAGCGGGCACCGCTCGACCCTCGCGTCACAAATCGCAAGACCTCGGCGAAGGTCCCTGGCGAGCCAAGGGCTCGACTTTTTC
>JARFQY010000167.1 GCA_029287535.1 Filomicrobium sp. | reverse complement strand
GGACAGAACGGCAGCGGAGCTGACGCCGCGTTTGGCGAGCGGTCTTGCCCGTTCCAGTTGTTCTTCAGCTTCGCGGCGGGTCGCCTCGGCTTCTTGAAGAAGCGCCTGTTCTTCGGCGCGGGTCATCTCGGCTAGAACCTGGCCCTTCTCAACGCGCTGACCGTCCTCAAATTTAAGGGCTGGGATGATTTCAGTAACCTGGGCGGTGACTGTCACCGACTCGTTGGCGCGAAGCGTTCCGAGGGCTTCGATGCGGTCAACCATTTGCTCCTGTGCGGCCTGCGATAGGATTACGGGCGGAGGCGAGGATTGAGCCAACGTATCTGTGGCGCTGGTATAGGCAAGGGCTGTCAGGCCGGCGATCCAGCCAAACAGCTTTGCGTTCCTCATTCCCGCAACCGTATTCGTCATCAAGTAATGTCCTTCACGCAGTCCACCGCGCTCTAATAGGTAAGGTGCGGCTTGCCGCGTTAGCACCGTGCAATTGCAATTTGCGATCAAAGGGTCGTGAATTCGCGAGTTGGCCCGCTGGTGTTGGGCTCATACTAAACTGTTTGCGAGCCTAAGCGTATGGCAGTTCTACGATCTCTGCCGCCGCGTTCATGCTATGTTCCGAACCTGGATGTTTTTTAATTGTCTTGAGGTGGGTCGCGGTGAGCATCGGGCCGCCCAGGCGATGTGATTGGGCCGATGACCGCGGGACTCATGGTAGCGGTCTTGGGCGCCGGTCCTCATCGATCGCGACAAAGGTGAAGACGCCTTCAGTAACCTTGACTCGTTCCCCGATGCGGTTTCGAAGCGCCCAGGCTTCGAGTTCGATCGACATCGAGGTGCGCCCACAGCGTTTGATGCTTGAATAGACGCAGAGGACGTCACCGACGTGCACCGGCCGCAGAAAGCTCATCGCTTCTATCGCGACGGTCGCAACCCGGCCCTGGGCTCGCTGACCGGCGGCAATGCCCGCAGCAATGTCCATTTGAGACAGCACCCATCCGCCGAAGATGTCGCCACTCGCGTTGGAATCGGCGGGCATGGCCAGGGTCCGCGTCATCAGTTCGCCGGATGGTGTCGCGGTGTCGGCCAACTTTCAAAACTCCCAAAAACGGTCCTGCGCCGCGGATCGCCCTAAAAGGACGACCCGCGTGTTGGCGCAGCCCCGCTAACGCGTGATGATCTCTGGTCCCATCAAGAGTGTCGGCAACCAGGTTGAAATAATCGGCACGTAGGTCACGAGGATGAGGAATACGAACATAATCCCCACCCATGGCAATGCCGCCTTGACGACATTAAACACGGACATTCCCGCGACGCCGGCCGTCACGAACAAGTTGAGGCCGACCGGCGGCGTGATCATGCCGATCTCCATGTTGACGACCATGATGATGCCGAGGTGGATCGGATCGATGCCGAGTTCAATGGCAATCGGGAAGACCAGTGGTGCGACGATGACCAGTAGGCCGGACGGTTCCATGAACTGGCCGCCGATCAACAAGATGATATTGACCACCACCAGGAAGAGGATCGGGCCAAATCCGGCGGCGAGCATCGCCTCGGTAATCATTTGCGGAATGCGCTCTTCGGTCAGAACGTGCTTCAAGATGAGCGCGTTGGCGATGATGAACATCAACAGGATGGTCAGCTTGCCGGCCTCGAAAAGCGTGTGCTTGGTATCTGGATGGAACCAGACCGTGAGCAAGCTTTGTGGCTTTCTCAGAATGGGTATGGGATCCCCGTCGGGATTGGCGAGCGGTCCCATGTCCCTGTAGACGAAGTTGGCAATGAAGAAGGCATAGACGGCGGCAACGGCCGCTGCCTCGGTTGGCGTGAAGATGCCCCCGTAGATGCCGCCAAGGATGATAACGATCAGCAAGAGCCCCCAGATGGCATCGCGGGCTGATGCAAATATCTCGGTCCAACCGGCCCAGTCCTGCGCCGGCAGGTTGCGATAGACCGCGGCCACATAGATGCCAATCATGAGCATCAAACCGGCCAAAAGCCCGGGAATGACGCCCGCCAGGAACATGCGCCCGACGGAGACGTCGGTTGCCGCCGCATAAACCACCATGACGATGGAGGGCGGAATGAGAATGCCGAGCGTGCCGGCGTTACAGATCACACCAGCGGCAAAGTCCTTGGTGTAGCCAACCTGGCGCATGCCGGCGATGACGATGGTACCGATGGCGACAACGGTGGCGGGCGAAGAGCCCGACAGCGCGGCAAACATCATGCAAGCAAAGACGGATGCAATGGCCAGTCCGCCGCGGAAGTGGCCAACCACGGCGATGGCAAATCGTATGATTCTGCGTGCCACACCGCCCGTCGACATGAACGTCGAAGCAAGGATGAAAAACGGGATGGCAAGAAGGGTGAAGTGTCCCTCGAATGCGTTGAACAAAGTCTGTGCGACCGAGGCCAGGGATGCGTCCGAGTACATGAGAAGGAAGATGATGCTGGACAAACCCAGCGCGACGGCGATCGGGACCCCAATAAACAGGAGCAAGATCACCATGCCGAAGAGAATGGCGACTTCCATGGCTCAATCTTTCTTTGCTGCGGCTTGCGCGATTTCTTCTTCGGCTTCGTGGCCGGCAATGAGCGTGTCGCGTTTTCCGGTGACGATGTCCCAAGCTGCTTGAAGGAAGCGGAATGTTAGAAGGGCCATGCTGAGCGGCAGTACGGCGTATGGAATAAAGCGCGGCATCTTTTCATAGACCTCGCCTTCGTTCAGCCAACCCTCGAAAAAGCGCAGGAAGAAGGGCATCGGAACGTCATCCGTTTCCAGCCAGGCGCGCTTGGTGACGAACGGGTACCAGTATTCCCAGCTGCCTATGAGGAGGAGGATGGAGTAAGCCAGGCAACAAGCCACGGCAATCAGAGCAAAGACTTTGCGTGGGCCGGGTGAGAGGGCGCTGATGAGTATGTCGACCCCGAGGTGTAGTGATTTCTTGACCCCGTAAGAGACGCCTAGAAGCACCATCCATGCGAACAGGAAGACGGTCACTTCTAGAGCCCACAGGATGTTGGCATTCAGGACGTATCGCGCAACGACGTTGGCGAAGGTAATGAGCGTCATAGCCCCCATGAGGAACGCAATAATCGTCTCCTCGAGGTGGTCGATAACGCCGCTGATGCCGCCCTTTGAGGCAACGGACATGGCGGGTCCTCCCAGGCCTTCATTCGCCGGCTCGCCGTACGTCCCATCAAGATGCGGACGTACGGCTACCGATCGGAGCGGCCCGCTTTGGATGCGGGCTCGTGTTTCAATTGCCGATAAGCACTCAGTTGTTGGAGGCTTGAGCAGCACCTAGAAGGTCCGAGCCGACATCGCGCTCGAATTTCTTCCAGACGGGCTGCAGAGCCTTGACCCACTCCTCGCGCTGCTCGTCGGTAAGCTTGCGCACCTTGCCACCAGATTCGATGATCTTTTGCTTATTGGCCTCGTTGACTTCGGAGGACGCTTGGTTGCGGGTCTGGGTGACTTCATTGATGATGGTCGCAAGCTGCGTGCGCACGTCATCAGGCAGCCCATCCCACCATTCCGTCGAAGTGACGACGAGGTAGTCGAGGATACCGTGGTTGGTCTCCGTGATGCCATCTTGAACTTCGAAGAACTTCTTGCCGTAGATGTTGGACCAGGTGTTCTCCTGTCCATCGATGACCTTGGTCTGTAGGCCACCATAGACTTCCTTGAACGACATTTTCTGCGGGTTGCCACCGAGCTGGACAAATTGAGCGACCAAGACATCGGAGGCCTGCACGCGGAACTTCAGTCCATCGGCGTCGGACGGTTTGATGAGAGGCCGGTTGGCTGACATTTGCTTCATGCCGTTATGCCAGAACGCGAGGCCGACGAGGCCTTTGCGCTTCATCGACTTTTTCAGCTTTTCGCCATGTTCCGAATTCTGGAACCGGTCGACGGCGTCGACATCCTTGAACAGGAAGGGCAGATCGAAGATCCGAAACTTCTTAGTGAATTTCTCGAACTTCGAAAGCGATGGCGCGGCGAGCTGGACGTCGCCTTGCAGCATGGCTTCGAGAACCTTCTTGTCATCATATAGCGTCGAGTTCGGGTAGACCTCCATGCAGGCCTTGCCGTTCATTTCCTCGTTGACGCGATCCGATAGAAGCGAGGCGGCGATGCCCTTTGGGTGCTTGTCGGTGTTGGTAACGTGCGAGAACTTGATGACGATCTCGCCATCGTCGCAGGCGGCCATGGCTGGAGATGCGGCGAATGCCAGACCAGCAATGGCGGTGGATATAATGAAGGTTTTGCGCATTAGGTTCCTCCCAAGTTGGAAAGCGCTTTGTCGGTTGGGCCGCGGCCGTCCCGCAGGTTAACAGGAAGTAAACAGCAACCGCTGTGCCACGTTCGTCGACATTCGACCTGAGGCCTTAGTTTTCCGCCAAGGGCTTGAATAGTCAGAGCTATCCGGGAATATCAGAGCATTGCTGCATCGCAGCACCGATCGATCGGTGTGGGGAGTTTCACCCATGAGTGAAGATTCATGTGTGGGAAGGCACACACGTGAACGGCGAGGGCCGGTTATGTCGGCTGCTGTTCTATGTCGTCGCTGCCGGTATGCGAGATCCCGTGCTTTTTCAGCTTGTCGTAGAGAGTCTTGCGGGAGATGCCGAGGCGCTCATAACACTCGCGCATACAACCTTCGCAGTCGGCGAGAGTACGCCGTAGGATCATCTGCTCGAGGCCGGCGAGTTGGTCGGCCAGAGACATTCCATTCAGTCCGGTTCCGGAGGAGGGATCATGGGAGTGGCCGAAGTCTATGCCTAATCCCAAAGCGAAACGCATGGCGACGTTTTCAAGTTCCCGGACGTTGCCTGGCCAGTCGTGTGCCACCAGCATGGCCAAGTCCACGGGTTGAGGGCGTGCCACCTCTCGCTTCAGTCGTGTTTCCGTGTTCGTCAGGAAGTGCGAGAACAGCAACGGCACGTCATCCTGGCGCCGGCGCAGGGGCGGAATAGAAAGCGTCAGGACGTTGAGGCGGTAGTAGAGGTCCTCGCGGAACGTGCCGCGATCGGCCGCGCCGCGCAGGTCCTCTTTGGTGGCAGCAACAACTCTGACGTCAACGGGACGTTCTTCATTCGATCCCAGGCGTACAACGCTGCGCTCCTCCAAGACCCTCAGCAAGCGCGCCTGCAAATCCAGGGGCATGCTCTCGATCTCGTCGAGGAATAGTGTTCCACCGCTGGCATACTCAAACTTGCCCAGGCGGGTCTTTACTGCACCGGTGAACGCGCCAGCCTCGTGACCGAATAGCTCGCTCTCTATAATCGTCTCCGGAAGGGCGCCACAATTGATGGCAACAAACCGCGCCTTAGATCGCGACGAGACCTCATGCAGGCTGCGCGCGACGAGTTCCTTGCCGGTTCCCGTCTCTCCGGTGATTAGCACGTCCGCATCGGTGCCGGAGAAAGACACGATCCTTTCGCGGAGCTGGATGATCTCCGGGTTTTTTCCGACGAGTGTCCGCTCCAGAGGCGAAATCTGAGTCAGGGCATCGCGCAGGGCGCGGTTGTCGAGAACCAAGCGACGTTGTTCCAGTGCGCGCTGCACCGAATTCACCAGGTTGTCGGGGGCGAAGGGCTTTTCGATGAAGTCGTAGGCCCCGTCGCGGATCGCTTGCACCGCCATCGGGATATCGCCGTGGCCGGTGATCAGGATCACCGGGATCTGAGGGTCTATGGCGAGTGCGCTTGCCATCAGCTCTAGGCCGCTTTGTCCGGGCATGCGGACGTCGCTGACGATGATGCACGGGGAGCTGGCCGTCACGTTCATCAGAGCGCCAGCGGTAGACGCATGGCATTCGACCGAGAGACCGGCGAGCTCCAAAGACTGCTTGCCGGATTCCAGCAGGTGAGGTTCGTCGTCAATCAGGATGACATCTGCGCTCACTCGGCTGCCTCCCGACGGGTCTGTGCGCGTTGCAGTGTCACGGTGAACGTGGCGCCGCCTTCGTCATTGTTGGTGGCATCGATGCGGCCTCCGAACTGGTTCACGATCCCATATGTTATCGAAAGCCCGAGACCAGTTCCCTTGCCGACTTCCTTTGTCGTGAAAAACGGATCGAAGACGCGATTGATGTCGGTTGCCTTAATGCCGGGACCGGTGTCGCTGATGGCGATCGTGACCTCGCTTGCATGCGTCTCGACGCTGATGCGCAGCTGGCGGCGCGGTGACTCGGCCATGGCGTCGATCGCGTTCGAAATCAGGTTCACAAACACCTGCTGCAGGCGGACATCGCCGCCGACGACCATCAACTCTTCGTCGGTGAACTCCAGATCCACCTCAATTCCTGCGTTGCGTAACTCCGGTTGGAGCAGGTCAATGGCATCGCGTATAGATTGGAGCAGCCTGGCAGGACGAGACCCTACGGGTTCGTTGCGTGCATACGTGCGAAGATTGCGAATGATGCGCGCCATGCGCTCACCCATCTCGACGATGCTGCCAAGGTTGGCGTCAGCGGTTGAAGTGTTTTGACGACTTAAGAAAACCCGCGCGTTCTCGGCATAGTTTCGAATGGCGGTCAGGGGCTGATTGAGTTCGTGGCTCAGGCCCGCCGACAAACGCCCGAGCGCCGATAACTTGGAGGCCTGAATCAGCTCCTCCTGAGTACGCCGCAAGTCTTCCTCGGCACGCTGGCGCTCGCTGACTTCGGCGCGCAGCCTGGCGACAGCGCGGCTGAGGTCCTTCGTGCGCTCCTTTACCTTCTCTTCCAGCTCCGCCTTGGCTGTTTCCTGTAGCTCCAGACGTTCGTTCAACCGGCGCCGCCTTTGATAAATATTGAGGCTTGCAAGAAAGGCGCTGGCGAGCATGAAGCCGACGACGAGAAGAGCGATTTGAACGCGGTAGGCCACACCGGAGGCATCCGCCAGGATCATCACGCGCCAGCCGGCTTCGTTCATGGGCGCGGAGACGGCAAGGTATTTTCGAGTCTTGCCGGTCGCTTTGGACGTACCGGCCAGGCCGGTTTCTCCAATCTCGATGATGTCACTGTCGGGAGCGCGCGACAGGGAGAGCTGGTGGTGGGGCTCACCGTTATATCTGCGGGTTTCCGAAAGGCGTTTGCGAGCGGCCGCAGTGAGCGGAGTGACCGCGTTCAATCGCCATTCGGGCATTGAACTTAGAAAGACGATACCTTCCTCGTCCAGAACAAGGACCACGTCGTCACTTGCCCGCCAGGCCGTTTCCAGCCGGGCGACGGCCATTTTGACAACCACGGCGCCGATGGTTTTGCCCTCATGCCTGACCGGATGGGCAAAATAGTATCCGCGCTCACCCGATGTCGTGCCAAGTGCCGAGAATCTGCCAAGGTGGCCTTGCATGGCCTCCTTGAAGTATGGCCGGAAACTGAAATTGCGGCCTACGAAGGGCTTGTCGGAAGACCAGTTGCTGGCGGCAACCGTCAGCCCGTCCTTGTCCATCAGGTAGGTGGCGAGGGCGCCGGTGACCTCATTGATGCGCTCGAGTTCGCTGTTTGCCCGATCGACAAACGGCTCTGCAGGGTGCCGCCTGAGCGCGTCAACCAAGATGGTTGAACTGGCGAGAAGGCGAGGCTGGAAGCTGTACTTGGCCAACTCACCCCGGAGATTCTCAACGACCAAATCGAGCGTGTAGGCGTTGCGCACCCGTATTTCGTCGAGTGCGACACTACGCGCGTAGCGTGCGGTCTCCCAAAGGATCAATCCTGAGAGAAGTACAGCGCCAACAATGGCGAACCAGGATGTGCGCGACAAAAATCGGCTGGTCATTCGCGATCTCGCTGGCCGGTGTCGTGATGCAGGTGGCCGGCTGATTGATACTAGCCGAAGTGTGCTGTTCCGGCCAAACCTCGTCCGCTGTTTTTTGGTCTGACTTTGATCAGTGCGTTAATTGCTCTGATTTGGCCACAACAAGACAACCCAATATGGCCCGTTAGAAGGCCCGCGTCGCAAAATGAGTTTTTGAGGAGGATGCAATGGAAGGGCCCATCGTTCGTCACGTGGAGCGTCGAGCACGCCGGCTGCGCGATATGATTGAGTCACTTGATGTGGATGAAATCGCTTTGACCCGACTTGATCGGGGTGAAGCCTATGTCCAAGCCCGCAACAACTGCCTTCAATGCGCTTCCGTGGGTGAGTGCCTCCACTGGCTAGAGTCAAATAGTCAGGAAGAATCAGCTCCGGTGTTCTGCCCGAATCGCGGGTTGTTCATCAAGTGCCGCAAGCCTATCGCCTGAGGCGGCTGCGCAATGCCCTGAGGTTTTCAGAGGTCCTTGCGAAGTCTCAGTCCGACAATGGCAATGCGATCCTCCCTGGGGTTCTCGGCAGGATTGATGATGACCTGAAGGTCAGGTGTCATCGTTAGCTCATTGGTCAGCTGCAAACTGTAGTATGCCTCGAGGCCATACTGATCGCGCCGTTGTCGCTTGAATGTCTCGCCCCAAGTGAAGCCGAGACCGAATACATCGTTCTTGCGGCCGAAGGCGCGAAGGATGCCAAAGCCGGCGGCGGCTGATTGTTTCAGGGTCGTTGCCGTGCTCTCCGAGCGGCCATAGCGAACAAAGGGCAGAAAGTCGCCGATCTCCTGCTCCGCGCTGGCTGCGAAGCCTCGACCGGTTGGGACATTGGCTTTCTCGCGGCGATCGGATTCCCACAAGGTTAAGCTGATGCCACCTTCGCCGAGGCCGGCGAAGGTAGGAGTCCAGCCTGCTTCCACGATCCGAAAGTACTCGCTTCTGTCGAAGAACGACCTGACCCCACCGTTTGCATCGAATACGCCTGCCGAGATGTAAACGTCTTCGGTCAGCATGAATTGACCGCCTGCGCCGAGGCTTTCGTCTGGGAAGGCAATCGCAGCGTTTTCTGCCAATGGCTCGGAAATGAAACCAGTGAAGGCGTCGCTGAGGGTTAGGAAATCAAAGAAGCTCGAGGAGTCGATCTTGCCGACTCGCATGATAAGACGATCGCCGCCGAATTTCTGACGCCACCAAAGCTCCGCGGGATAGCCACCATCCTCGTCAAAGGACGTGGCGGTTCCCCATACGGAGCCAATTTTGGAATTCAGTTGATCCGGTGGGATACCCGTACCGAGGCGGTGCTGATTGTTGAAGCGCGTTCCCAAACGACCCTCCCAGGCCGAGGGTAGGGCCTTCGGTGTCCATGTCGCGATGAATTCAGCCACGCCGCCAGCGGCGCCCTTTGAGTTTGACTTTGACCTGTTCGCCTGTTGACCAAGCGCTGTGTAGCTGAATTCGAACTTCAGACCGCGCTCTCTGCGTAACCGGTTCTTGAATTCGTACCAAGGCGCCAGAAGGTGATCGATTCGAGGTGTGGCAATCAGCGGATCACCAATGCTGTCATCGCGTGCCAGCCTGTTGTTGAGATCGGCGGGGTTGCGTTCGACAGTCTGCTCATCGGCGTAGCCGGCGTGGGAAGCCGTTTGGGCATGAACGTCGGGAGGGGTGCTGGCAGTGACAGCAGCAGTCATAGCGCCCGCCAGACCAACGAGCGTTGTTTGCCAAGGCGTTCGTATCGATGCATACCCAAGCATTGTCGCTATTAAATCGTGCTCAAATTCGGGGCCCGACATGCTGTACTGTGCCGCCCCTTCTTTCTAACTGATTTGCAGGAGCTTGAGCGGATTTCCGGTTGGGTATGCTATTCGGTTGCAGCCAGTGGCGCCAATAACGCACGTCCGCTGTTCGCGGTGAGGTGCATCAATTCAATTGAGTGATGAACTATTATGAGTGACACTTCGCAAAAATCGATGGCTCAACTCGAGCGGAATTCCCTTGAGACTGGCAAGTGGGGAAATCTGTTCATGGCCTGTGCGGGTATACTGGCGGCCTGGGCGTCCAACTCGGATGCGCTGCTGGTTGACGGGCTCTATTCGGGCGTCAATTTCCTTTCGGCGATTGTTGCCGCAAGGGTTGGGATGTCGATTCTGCGCCAGCC
>JARFQY010000135.1 GCA_029287535.1 Filomicrobium sp. | reverse complement strand
CTCAAGAACAAGTGGTGCGAACGTCAATAGGCGCTGAGCCACACGAGCAGACCCGCCGTGCAGCCGAGCAGCAGTCCGGCCAGGATCCGATAGTCCGTCCACATTGAGCCGCCAGGGGCAGACCTGGTGGGCGCCAAATCTCGAACGAAAAACACCGTGCCTTCGTCGACAGCCGGCGCGACAGTTTGCTGAACAAGGCTGATCGTGAAGATCAAGACCAATGTCAGCACCAACAACCCCATCGCGGCATAAGTAAAATGGATGTCCGGCAGGCCCAGCCCGGCACCGAGTCCGGCAAACTCATTCCCGAAAAACGCCAAGAGCGCGATGGGCTCAACAAGAACGAGCGTCCAGAACGCACTTGCCCGCGTCGGCCTCGCGCTGAACAGACCGGCGAGGTAAACGCCGACGAACGGAGGCACAAGATATGCGAGCGTCGATTGGAAATACTCGAAAAGCGAGCCGAACGAGCCGATCAGCGGCGCATAAAGAGCCGCCACGACCATGAATGCGCCGGTCACCACACGGCCCAGGGCAAACAATGCCCGCTCGCTCAGCCGCGGCCAGGCAACCCTTGCCAGATCCATGGTGGTCAGCGCTGAAGCGGCATTAAGCGCGCTGTCGAGACTCGACATGATGGCCGCCAGCATCGCGGCCAACACGATCCCCCGAAACCCAGCGGGCAGGAGTTCAAAGGTGAGTGTTGGAAAGGCCTTGTCGGGGCTGTCGAGGGCCGGATAAAGCGCTACCGCGACAAGCCCGGGCACGATCATCAAGAAGAGATTGAACAGCTTCAGGAAACCGGCGAACAAAGCGCCCTTGCGGCCATCATCAAGGGAGCGGGCGGCCAATGCGCGCTGCACGAAGTACTGATTGAAGGTCCAGTAGTAGAGCCCGAGAATCACGATGCCGAAGATGCCCGGCCACGGCAGAGCTTGATCATCGACAGCCGGGAAAAGTTGAGCGTGTCGCTCGTCAAGTTGCGACAGAAGAGCGTTCCACCCGCCGACCTGCCAAAGGCCATACCCCGCAACAACGGCCGCACCGGCAATCAGGACGCAAGATTGAAGGGTGTCGGTGATCACGACAGTACGCAAGCCACCAAAGATCGTATACAGGCCCGTGCAGATGGAAATCAAAATGCAGGCTGTCCAAAGATCTAGAAACGGTAGCCCGGTAGACACCACAACCGCTCCTGCGTAGAGCGCGCCAGCCATGTCGATGAACAATAGCGTCAGCAGCGTGAAGACCGAGTAGGTCGTGCGCGCCCTGCGATCGAAACGGTGCTCCAAGTATTCCGGCACCGTGAATAGCCGCCGCCTAAGAAACACCGGAAGAATGAATACAGCGAATACCACCAGAACCAGCGCCGCCGTCCACTCGTAATGAAAGACGCTAAGGCCCTGGCCGTAGGCCGCACCAACCAGGCCGACAAAGCTCGCGCCCGACATGTTGGACGCGTAGAAGGAAAGCCCGATCAGGTACCAAGGCAGCGCTCGCCCGGCGAGAAAGTAACCGGCGACGCTATCCCTTTCCGCACCCCGCCGGCCCAGGTAGAGCGCCAGACCGAATGTGGCGATGAGATACGCGGCAACAATGCCGATCTCTGTTCCGTGAAGACCCATCCCGGTAACGCAACTCTCTGTGCGGCCGCGGCTTCAGACTAGATGAACCCGCGAGGGTCCATTCAAACAGGAACGCAGCTCAAGAGTTCTCTTGTGATGAATGGTGAGCGTGGTTCCTTCAATTGATGTGTCTAACAACCTCCGGTAGGCGATCGATGGCCACAACTTCCGGCATGCGTGCAAAAGCGCTTGAAACCATGGTGCATGGCAAGCAGCACCACCGAATAATGTTCATTCCCAAAGCTACCGAAAAGAACTTGTTTGTATCGAGTTAGCGCTGCCATGCACAACTTTCGTCTAGTTGAAGTATGCTGCCGCATTTAACCAAAGTGAAGGCGTCCTGGCCGCCACCGTGATATTATTCAGCCCACATCCATTATTTTGAGGGGCACCGCTTTTCGGCCGGGACATGTTGAGATTCACATGCTCTGACTGTCCATTTCAAAGGCGGTTCGTTCGATGTCGACAGCGGTTTCCAGAAGGTCGCTATTCGCCCGCTTCCGCGGCGGTCCCGCCCAACTGCGTCCGCCATGGAGCCGCTCTGAATCCGAATTCACCGATCAATGTACCCAGTGCGCAAGGTGCATAGAGGCTTGTCCAACCGGTCTCATCACACCCGGCCACGCGGGTTACCCCATCGTCGATTTCGCGCGCGCCGACTGTACGTTCTGCGGTGCTTGCCACGAGGCATGTCGTGATGCCTGCTTTGATCCCGATGCCTCGCATCCTTGGTCTCTTAAAGCCTCAATCTCCAACGCATGCGTCGAGACCAAGGGTGTCACCTGCCGCATGTGCGAGGACATCTGCGCAACCGCCGCAATCCGTTTCAGGCCCAAGCTTGGCGGCTGCGCTTCACCAGAAGTTCGGTTGGAGGACTGCACCGGCTGTGGCGCGTGCGTCGCCGGCTGTCCGGTTCAGGCCATCACGATAACCCCCCAGAATTCGTCGCTACAGGAGGCCACACCATGAATGTTTGCGGCGTACTCGTGCACGCCAATCCTGAAAAAACCGACGACGTAATCCAGGCCATGAGCACGTTCGATGGCCTTGAAGTGCATCACACTGCTGGAGCGGGACGCATCGTCGTCACCGTCGAAGATACCGACCGCACCCTCGCACTCGATACCCTCGCAGCAATCCACAAACTTGATGGGATCGTTGCGGCATCGCTCGTCTACCACTGTTTTGAGCCGGCGGCTGTCACGCCCGCCGACGCCTGAGGAGGAAACGATGACGGCTCCGTTCGATACAACTCATAATGAAGAGATTCCTGACGGTGTGCCCACAGAAGCAGCCGAGCAGAATAGCCAACCCAACCGCCGCGAAGTCATGAAGGCCAGTGCCCTTGCGGCGACAATGGCTGCCGCCGGCCTGCCTGTGAACTCTGAAACAGCAGAGGCCGCCAACGTCGATGGTATCCGTTGGGACAAGGGAGTCTGCCGCTTCTGCGGAACTGGATGCGGTGTCATTGTCGGCACCAAGAACGGCCGCGTCGTCGCCACGCAGGGCGACCCCGACGCACCAGTTAACCGCGGCCTGAACTGCATCAAGGGCTACTTCCTTTCCAAGATCATGTACGGCAAGGACCGGCTGACCCAGCCGCTCCTGCGTAAGAGAGATGGAAAGTTCGACAAGAACGGCGACTTCGAACCCGTATCCTGGGACGAGGCCTTTCAGATCATGGCCGAGAAGTGGAAGACCGCGCTTAAAGAGCACGGTCCGACCGCTGTTGGCATGTTCGGTTCAGGCCAGTGGACGGTCTGGGAAGGATACGCCGCAGCAAAGCTCCACAAGGCCGGCTTCCGAACCAACAATATCGACCCCAACGCCCGCCATTGCATGGCCTCAGCTGTTGCCGGCTTCATCCGAACCTTCGGCATCGACGAACCCATGGGCTGCTATGATGATCTCGAACACGCCGACGCCTTCGTGCTGTGGGGCGCGAACATGGCCGAGATGCACCCCATTTTGTGGTCGCGCCTTACCGATCGCCGCCTGACCCACGAAGGCTGCGAGGTGCACGTTCTGTCGACATTCGAACATCGTAGTTTCGAGCTGGCCGACAACGGCATGATCTTTACGCCGCAGACCGACCTGGCGATCCTCAACTACATCGCCAATCACATCATCAAGACAGGGCGTGTGAACAAGGACTTTGTCGACAAGCACGTCTCCCTCCACAAGACCAACCTGGAAATCGGTTACGGACTGCGCCCGACCCACCCGTTGGAAAAAGACGCGACCAACGCCAAGAAGGCCGGCGGCAAAACGAAGATCACGTTCGAGGAATACGCCGCCGCGGTGGCACCCTACACGCTCGACTACGCCTCCAAATTGTCGGGCGTTCCGCCCGAAAAGCTGGAGCGCTTGGCCGAGCTTTATGCCGATCCAAATAAGAAGGTCGTCTCCTACTGGACGATGGGATTCAACCAGCATACGCGCGGCACCTGGGTGAACAACCTGATGTACAACGTGCACTTGCTGGTCGGAAAGATCTCCGAACCCGGCAACGGTCCCTTCTCCTTGACCGGGCAACCCTCCGCTTGTGGCACGGCACGCGAGGTGGGCACCTTCGCACACCGGCTGCCGGCTGACATGGTCGTCAAGAAGCCGGAACACCGCGCCAAGGCGGAGCAAATCTGGAAACTCCCGGAAGGCACGATCCCCGGCAAGGTCGGTTACCACGCGGTGCTTCAGAACCGGATGTTGAAGGACGGGAAGCTCCGCGCCTATTGGGTGCAGTGCACCAACAACATGCAGACTGCCCCCAACATGAATGAGGAGGGCTACCCGGGGTATCGCAATCCAGAGACCTTCATTGTGGTGTCCGACCCTTATCCGACGGTCACGGCTCTCGCTGCCGATCTCATTTTGCCAACCGCCATGTGGATGGAAAAAGAGGGAGCCTATGGCAACGCCGAACGGCGCACGCAGTTCTGGCGCCAGCAGGTCAAACCGCCAGGTGTGTCTCGCTCGGACCTATGGCAGACGGTTGAGTTCTCGAAATACTTCAAGGTGGAAGACGCCTGGCCGGAAGAGCTTATTGCCAAGATGCCTGAATACCGCGGCAAGACACTCTACGAAGTGCTCTTCGCCAATGGTCAGATTGATCAGTACCCACTGTCGGAGACGCAAGAAGGTTACGACAACGATGAGGCCAAGGCGTTTGGCTACTACATTCAAAAAGGATTGTTTGAAGAGTATGCCGGGTTTGGCCGCGGCAAGGCCCACGATCTGGCGCCGTTCGACCTTTACCACAAGACCCGGGGCCTGCGTTGGCCGGTCGTCGGCAACAAGGAAACGCTGTGGCGCTTCCGCGAGGGCTATGATCCGTATGTGAAGGCCGGCGAGGATGTGAAGTTCTACGGCAAGCCGGACGGACGCGCCGCCATCATCTTCTGCCCTTACGAACCGGCGGCCGAAAGCCCGGATGCCGAATACGACCTGTGGCTGAGCACCGGACGCGTCCTGGAGCACTGGCACTCTGGCTCGATGACCCGCCGTGTCCCGGAGCTGCACCGCTCCGTAACACATGCCGTTGTCTTTATGCATCCGGAAGATGCTCAGGTTCGCAAGCTGCATCGCGGTCAGGTCGTGAAACTCATAACCCGTCGCGGCGAGATACTGACCCGGGTCGAAACGCGGGGCCGGAACAAGGTTCCCAAGGGGCTCGTATTCATCCCGTTCTTTGATGAGAGCCAGCTGGTCAACAAGCTCACTCTTGATGCCACTTGCCCGATCTCCAAGGAGACCGACTTCAAGAAGTGCGCCTGCAAGATCGAGTTGGTCTAGAGCTTCGCCGACCCCGTGGGCGGCTCCGGGCCGCCCACGCCGCCTCAAAGCGGCATGGAGCAAACGGATGGCATTGAGCAAACAGAACGGCTTTGGCCCAGCCGATCCGAAGCGGCGTCGGGCATTAAAGGAGATGGCCATGTATGCCGCCGGCACTGCCGGGGTCGCGGCGGCCATCACCGGATTCGCAGCTCAGTCGCGCTCACTGCCTGCAGAAACCCTGCGGCCGCCGGGCGCCCTACCTGAACCGGATTTCCAGTCTGCATGTGTTCGATGCGGCCTATGCGTAAGGGCCTGCCCTTACGACACTCTCAAGCTGGCCGAGTTCGGCGATGGTCCGGCCATTGGTACGCCCTACTTCATCGCACGCCAGGTCCCGTGCGAGATGTGCGATGATATACCATGCGTGAAGGCATGCCCCACGGGCGCCCTCGATCACGCGCTCACCAATATCGAGAAGGCCCGAATGGGTGAAGCCTCTCTCGTTGGCCGTGATGCCTGTCTCAACATGCTCGGGCTGAGATGCGATGTCTGCTATCGCGTCTGCCCGGTCATTGATGAGGCGATCACGCTTCAAATCACGCACAACGCGCGAACCAACAAACATGCGATCTTCGAACCCGTGGTCCATCCCGATGCCTGCACCGGCTGCGGAAAGTGCGAGAAGTCGTGCGTGTTGGAGGTTGCAGCCATCCGGGTTCTGCCGAAGAAACTGACCAAGGGAGAGATTGGCGACCACTACAGACTCGGCTGGGAAGAAAAGAACAAGGCCGGCAAGGAGCTCGTTCCTGACGTCATCGACCTTCCCGACCGGCTACCCTCTACCACCCCGGATGTTGCTCCCCCAGAGCTGTCAACGATCCCCGGGCTTGGCAAATCGGGAGCCGGGCAATGAGCGTCAAACGCAACCCCGGCCTGGAGGCGCGTCAGCAGCTTGGCTGGTTCAAAGCCAACAAGTGGCTCTTGGCGCGTCGGGCAACTCAGCTTGGTTTCTTCCTGCTGTTTGCCACCGGGCCGCTGCTCGGCATATGGATCGCCAAGGGCACCTTGGCCTCATCGATGACATTCGACGTCCTGCCGCTCACCGATCCCCTGGTCCTGCTCCAGTCACTGCTTGCCGGCTTCCAACCAGAGTCTCTTGCGCTCATTGGTGCGGGAATCGTGCTTGGCGCGTACCTGTTGATCGGTGGCCGGGTTTACTGTTCCTGGGTTTGCCCAATCAACCCGGTAACGGATCTTGCTGCCTGGACTCGCCGTAAGCTGGACATCAAGAAGGGTTGGAACATCAAGCCGAAAACCCGCCTGTGGGTCCTCGGCGCGATCCTCCTCGCCTCGGTTCTAACCGGTACCATCGCCTTCGAGCTCATTAACCCGATCACGACCCTCTATCGCGGTCTCCTGTTCGGGTTGACCTGGGGGTTGGTGACGATCCTGCTGATCTTCCTGTTTGACGTCTTCGTCACGCGAAACGGCTGGTGCGGTCACATCTGCCCGGTGGGCGCATTCTACGGCCTGGTCAATACGACGGGCCTGCTGCGTGTCTCCGCTCGTGGGCGCCACCGCTGCGATGATTGCATGGATTGCTACGCCGTTTGCCCCGAGATGCACGTGATTGCTCCAGCGCTCAACGGCACTGGCCGCGACGAAACACCAATCATTACCAACATCGACTGCACGGCATGCGGTCGATGCATCGATGTCTGTCCGGAACGCGTCTTCAACTTCACTCACCGATTCGATCAGAGGCTCGACCCGCCTCCTGCTCCCAAACCATTGGCCGCCAGGGGCGACCTGGTGAAAGCGGCCTAGAAACCGCGTTACGGAAATCTTGAGAGGATGGAAACATGAAAACGTCCAAGAAGAAAATGCTCCTGTGCTGCGGCCTGGCCTTACTCACCGGCATGGCCGTGGTTGGCGCCGGCTTCGCCCAGAACGCAGCCTCCCAAGTCAAGTCGCTGGGTGGTGGCAAAGTCCTGGACCAGCTCAATAAGGCCCCCGACGTGAACCGGCAGTCCACTCCTGACGGTGGCTTCGGTCGCTCCTACCGACAGCAGCCACCCCTTATCCCGCATAAGGTCGAGCGCTACCAGATCACCGCCACCAATAACGCCTGTATGCGCTGTCACGACTGGCCAGGTAACATCGAAGCCAAAGCTCCCAAGGTTTCAGAAACACACTACGTCGATCGTCAAGGCGCGCGCCTCGATAAGATCGCCGGCACCCGCTATTTCTGCCAGCAGTGCCACGTTCCACAGGTCGACGCCAAGCCGCTGGTTGGCAACGATTTCAAGAACTCTGTTGAAGTGAAATAGCCAGCGCCGTTCGCCGCCAGCAGCAAACTGCCAGGCCCGGGCTGACACGCGATCTGAGGAGGAATGAACGTGGCAAACACCGATCATAACAACGAAACGCAAGGCGGTATGTTCAGTCGCTTCTGGCGCTGGATCTCGACTCCGGCCCGTTCGATCGCGCTCGGCACGCTACTGGTGGCTGGTTTTGTCGCCGGCGTGGTCTTCTGGGGTGGCTTCAACTGGTCGCTCGAGGTAACAAATACCGAACAGTTCTGCATCTCTTGTCATGAAATGAAAGAGAACGTGTTCGCTGAGTATCAAGGCACCGTTCATTACGCCAATCGTTCTGGTGTGAGAGCCTCCTGCCCCGACTGTCATGTGCCCAAGGAATGGGCCTACAAAGTCGTGCGAAAAATTCGCGCCAGCAACGAGCTTTATCATCACTTCCTCGGCACCGTCTCCACGCCCCAAAAGTTCAATGCCAAGCGGCTGGAGCTGGCCACCAATGAGTGGCGCCGCATGAAGTCGACGGACAGCCGCGAATGCCGGAACTGCCATAAGTTCGACTACATGGACTATTCCACCCAAGAACCGCGCGCTTCTAAGACGCACCAGGACGCGTTGACCAGCGGCAAGACCTGCATTGATTGCCATCGTGGCATCGCGCATACCTTGCCTCCGAAGGCAACCGAAGCCTACGATAAGCTGGTTGAGAGTATTGACAAGAACGACTCCGGCGTCTTGTCGGCCTATCTGGAGAAGCTCTCCAAGTCGACTGACAAACCACAGACCGCGGACGCCAGTGTAAAGTAAGCGACACGGAGCCATCGGCATGAGCGATAAAAAAATGAGGATTGCTGCGGTCGTTTACCCTGTAAGCGAAGGCGCGCATGCCGACACCGTCATCAGCGATGTCGCCAGGCGCCTTAAGTCTGACGGAATGAGAATCGCCGGTGCTGTCCAGCATAATACGCACAACGGCGATAGGTGCCGCTGCGACATGACGTTGGAGGACCTGAGCAGTGGGCGCCTTGTGCAGATTTCAGAGGACCGGGGACCGGAAGCCCGTGGCTGCCGTCTGGATTCCTCGGCCCTCGAAGAAATCGTCGGAATGGTTTGCTCGTCCCTTGAAGGGTCTCCCGATCTGGTCGTTGTCAACAAGTTCGGCAAGCGAGAGGCTGAAGGCAGCGGTTTCCGCGCCGCCATCGAACAGGCCCTAGGGTCCGGCGTAGCCGTTTTAACCGCGGTCAGCACCACGAACCTGGCCGAGTGGGAGAGCTTCGCCGGCGGACTTGATGACCGGTTACCTCTTGACGCGGCCGCCATCTCCGCATGGTGCTCCAAAGCCGACAAACATTCCGAAGCCGAAGTGGCGCCTGCGTCTCCGTGAAAACGCCCAAAGGCGGCTTCAGCGTTCGTGTGGCTGTGGATTGCATCCTTGCTGTCGCCGAACCTTCATACTGAGTTGTTAACTGCACATTTGTCTTGGCCGACACTGTGTTGTTTGCCAGACGAATGACCTAGTCCGTCGTAATTTTTGAGCCGTTCCCCCAGAACGGCTCACTTTTTTTGTGTTCCGCCGTATTGCCGCGCTTCGCTGTTGCACGGCCCAACACGCCTACCTAACGTCGGCCTCAATCAAGAACGGACCGTTTTTACCCAGCGATGCGCGGAACGCATCATTGAAGCGCTCAGCCGTCGTCACGCGTTCGGCCTCGACTCCCATCCCCCGCGCAAGGCTGACCCAGTCAATATCGGGCCGCCCCAAATCCATCATATCGGAGGCGTTCCGACCGGGCTCCGCGACCCCGAGATTGGCCAGTTCATTTCGAAGGATGGCGTAGGAACCATTGGCATAGATCACAGTCGTAACATTCAAGTTCTCGCGCGCCTGCGTCCAAAGCCCCTGCACCGTGTACATCCCGCTGCCGTCTGCCTGAAGGCACACCACCCTCCGGTCAGGACAAGCCACCGCCGCGCCCGTTGCCAAGGGGATCCCGATGCCGATTGCTCCACCGGTCAGCTGAAGCCAGTCGTGCGCTGACGCGTTATCGGTAAATGGGAACAGATTCCTTCCCGAAGTCAGGCTTTCGTCGACCACCACCGCGCCATCTGGAAGGAGCGCTCCCAGTGACTGAGCTATTCCATCAGGCGTGAGTGCACCAGTCGCAGGGGTTGGAGGGCTGGCCGTCTGATCGATCGCGTCTGCACCGTCGGGAAACTCTCGCGCAACAGCCTCGAGAGCCTCCAACACACTCTCGTTCTCACCGGCAAGTACCGTTACCTCACAGGCCTCCGGCAAAAGCGAACTGGGCCGTCCCGGATAGGCAAAAAACGCAACTGGCGATGGCGCACCGACGAGAATGACATGCCTGAGCCCACCGAGGGCCTTCAGGGCCTCATCAACGGCATAAGGCACGCGCTCGATGGCGGGCACATGTCGTCCACGTGCGAGCCGCGTGTTAAACATCTGTCCGAACAAACGGGCGCCGGTTGCGCGTGAAATCCTTCCAGCATGCCTTAGCCCACCTTCAAGCGTCGCCTCACCGGCCATTAGCAGGGCCGTCGGCTCACCCGATTTCAATATTGCAATCACCCGCTCGATCGGTTCCCCGGGAACGGGCGATGGTGCCGCGCTGGGCGCGATGGCTCTGACACTCGCGCCTTCCGCCCAGGCCACGTCGGCCGGAACGATCAAGGTTGCGGTATGGCCTGGCCAGGAACGGGCCGCCGCGATCGCCATGGCCGTCTCCTGGCCAACGCTTTCCACCGACCAGGCCGTGCGCACCCAATGGCAAAAGGGGCGCGCCGTCGCTTCAACGTCGGAGGCCAGTGGCGGATTGTAGGACCGGTGATACGTGGCTTGATCACCAACAATATTGACGATTTGCGACCGGGCGCGTTTCGCATTGTGGAGGTTGGCAAGCCCGTTAGCCAACCCTGGGCCACAATGCAGCAAGGTGGCCACCGGCTTTCCGGCCATCCGGGCGTAACCATCGGCGGCACCCGTCACCACCCCCTCAAACAGGCCCAGGATGCATCTCATGCCCGGTGTGCGGTCCAATGCCGCGACCAGCGCCATCTCCGAGGTTCCCGGGTTGGCGAAACAAACATCCACCCCGCCGGCTGTTAGAGTTCTAACGACGCATTCCGCCCCGTTCATTGAATTCCTCTCCGTGATGAGCCAGCCAATTGCAGCAACCGCGATTGACCGGCCTGTGCCGCCCGGCACTTTGACCCTCTAGGGAAGGATTAGGCCATAGACACGCCATGCATCCAACCCCCCGCCTGGGTGGCATGCAATCCCCCCTTGGGGCACAGCCTAAAACGGAATGGCTTGGCCGTCCCAGGCGAAAAGTTGCCCGGTGTCATCGGCCTCAAGTTGGTCGATCACGGATAGCAACTGAGCCGCCCCCCTCCGTGCCGAAAACAGCTTCTCAGTTGGCACATTGGACTGAAAGGGTTTCGACAGTTTTGTATCGACCGTCCCTGGATGCAGACCGACGCAGATCGCGCCAGGGTGCTTCCGTGACAATTCGATACTCAGTGATTTCACGATCTGGTTGAGTGCCGCCTTGGAAGCCCGATAGCTATACCAACCCCCCAGTCGATTATCGCCAATACTGCCCACTCGTGCCGAAAGCACGGCGAAGACAGCGCGTCCCTCGCGTGGCAAACACGGCAGTACGTGTTTGGCGACCAATGCCGGCCCGACCGTATTGACCAGGAAGTTTTCCATAAGTTGATCGCGGTTGAGGTCGCGCCACGACTTCTCTGGTGACTGCCCAGCGTGCAGCAAACCGCTTGCCACAATGACGAGGTTCAGCTCTTCCAATTGGCCCGCGGCTTGCGCGACGGAACTCTCGTCAGTGACGTCGACAACCGCCGTTCTGAGCCTTTCGTCTTGGACCGCAAGTGGTGCTCTGGCCCAGGTGTGTAGTCTGGCGACCTTTTTGTCGTTCAGCAGTTGCGCGACCAGAGCGCTGCCAATGCCGCCTCCGGCACCGACAACAAGCGCATTAAGACCCTGAGAAAATGAAGCCAACATATATTTGCAGGGTCATTCGGACTTTGTCGGGCTTACGTCCCGGCGACGGCGTGAACGCCAGATCTCGAATAGGCACCATCCAATCACGAGGCCAAACGTCAGCCCGATCTTCAACACTCCAATCCACTCGATGCTCATGCCTTCGCCGATACTGTTTTGTGGGCAAATTCCGCATGCCGGGGGTCAGCCCTTGGCAAGGGAGCTCTCCAATACGTCAATGACTTTCGATGAATCCGGCTTAATCGTCGTCGGGAAGCTGGCAACCAGCCGACCTTCTCGATCAACGATGTACTTATGGAAATTCCAACGCGGAGCGGCCTTGGCGCCCAGTGTCTCGTGAGCCCACTGATAGAATGGATGTGCGTTCTTGCCGATCACATCCTGCTTGGCCGTGAGTGGAAATGTTACTCCAAATGCGCCCTGGCAGAACTTAACAATCTCGCTTTCTGACTTCGGTTCCTGCCCGCCAAAGTCGTTTGAGGGAACGCCAATCACCACGAGCCCTGCGCTCTCGTAGCGTTCCCAGAGCCCCTGCAACGCCTCGTACTGTCCCGTAAACCCGCACATCGATGCCGTGTTGACCACCATCAGCACTTTGCCCGAGTAACGCGCCAGCGGCAGTTCCGTACCGTCGATGGCTTCGAAAGTGAATGCGAAAGCATCCCCAGCGTTTTGCGTTTGATCGGCCATGACGATAGAAGGCGCCGCCGCGAGCGATGCAAGCGCCCCTACAGCAGCGATCGTGTTCTTTAGCATTCTACCTCACACCCAATTTCACTCTCGGCCTTTACGGGAACTTCCTAGTCTGAAGGCCTGTTCGACTGAATGACTGAAGACCAGAAGCGAGCCAGGCGCCGCGCGCGCCCGAACCCCGTGTTCGGCACGCCCTTTGACTTGTCGGGTTCAATAATCTTGGACTTTTTGAGAAGACGTTGCAGGGTGCGCCGGTGCATGTCGAGCACCCGCGCTGTTTTCGAAACGTTTCGGTCGTTCTTCTCGTAAAACTCCGCGATATGCGTGTCTCTCGCGACATCCGGGCCCATTCCCAATACCGCATTTGGCGTATCAGCAGAGCCGGGCCCGTTGAGCGCATACTCGATTTCTTCAACCGTCAGTGGCTTGGCCAGCACATCGGCGGCACCGAGCCGCACGGCGCGTGCGGCGGCTCTCAAATTGCCGTAGGAGGTGAGCATGATGATTCTGGCACCTCGATTGTTCTCCAATATCTCGGGAATAAGCTCGATGCCGTTCTCACCCTTGAGATTGAGATCGAGGATCACCTGCTCTGGGAGGAATGTCCGAGCTTTGGTGAACGCATCTGCGAGCTCCTCGGCTACCTCCACGCGATAGCCACGGGCTCGCATCGTACGGGCAAGTAGCGCCGCGTAAATTGAGTCATCTTCAACAATAAGCAGTCGCCGCATCAGTTCCTCTCTGCCGTGTAAACGCGCAGACCGCCTAAGTGGTTCTTCAAGTAATGGGAAAACGCGGTGCGACAAGGTGGGATCGCGCCCCAATCTCTCGTTAGGCCTACCGTCCGAGAAGCAGAGCGATCGCCGTCACGAGCGCGAGTATCTGCCCCAAGTTCAACAGCACCGTCACGCGGTGCCAGTAGGCAAACTTGCGCCCGGCGGATTCATCTCCGGCGAGCATCGCATCGCGTGCATCGTTAATGACCGGAATGGCGAAGTAGCGTACGGCGAGCATGGTGAGGCCGCAGATGGCGAGAATGACTCCTTCGATGCTGCCGTATGCGATCACACCGGCCAGTAACGCTAGCCCCCCGTTGATCAGAAAATACTTGGGGAAAACGGCCCGGAGGAAGCGGCCCGCATCCTCTTCAGGAAGTGCTTGGAACACAGTTGGGGCTACTGCTGCGGAAAAAAACAGCATGGCCCCGAGGCAAGCAGAGGCGATCACAACCGCAATTTCAAACATGGCCATGGTCTCATCTCCGGGTTTCAGTCTTGGCAAAACGCGCCCAGCCATCTCGGCTGCAGCGAGATGATGGACCTGAAGCGACGTTCGCCGGTCTGTACTGGGTGACCTCGATCAAAAACGTAAATCGAGCTTCAGCTGCCATCCGTTTCACCCAACACGTCCACGATCACTTCATTGCGGCGCAGCGGTCCCGGAGTGAACGGATCGTTGTAGTACGCGTAGGTGGATACCGCCGAAGCCTGGAGCCCCTGCCTGGCAAGCCAATTGCGCAACTGCTTCTCATTCGCCGCAAGCAGCCGGTCGGTGGCAACGCCGGAAAAACGGATGGCCGCCCGCCGCTTTGGTTCGGTCTCGCGCAGCCGGATGTCTGGCGAAGCAGGCCGGGGCAACGCCTCCAGCGTGTATTCGGAAGGCATGATGAACTGCACGACCCACCGATTGCCATCGGCACCCTGTTCCGGTGACTGGGCCACCGGTGCGGTCATTGCGATTTTCGGTCGTTCCTGCGTCACAGGCGCCGTCATTGCGATGCTGTCGCCTGCCCGCTCTCTGGCGAATATGTATGCCGCCAACGACCGGAATCCTGCAGTGACCGCGGTTTTCCTGTCTCCGGTTCGTGTCACTTCGGCTTGGATGAGCGTCGGATAATCGCGTATTTCAATGGCGCCGTCCTGGCGAACCAGTCGATATGCCGGATGCTCGACGTTGTTCACGACGTACACCCACGCACCCATTCCGACGACGGCAAGGAGCGCTAGGCCAACCACTGAGACGATCGTCATTTTCAACACCGCAGACCCCTGTTTGATCTCAAGAGGTCCATACGCAAGGTGTCGCTACTTGGCTCTCCAGGCCTGCTCTTAAAGGTCCGAGGCCCAAGAGAAGGGCGGCGAGACATGTTTGGCCTGGCCGCCCCGGCAACATTGGCTAGACAAGGCGCCGAACCGATGTGCGACCAGGCCAAATAAGGCTGGCCTGTACTATTTTTTCTGATCTGGATCGGATTTTCGGGCGATCGCGCCGTCGTAGAACAGCAGACCCTGTTCGATTGTTACGATCTCGTCGCCCTCTGGAAGGCGATAGGAACCATCCTCAACACCACCGAGAGTTACCAGACAGCCTTCGAGGCACACCCCCTCGATGATGGCGCCAGCAGCAACCTCTATGGTGCTCTTCGTCCCACGCTCTTCAATCGTGAGCGTATAAGAACGGCTGTCACTATTGGTTATCATGGCAGCGTTGGCGGGCTCGGCTGGAAGGACCAATCCCCCAGCGCCGATGGCCGCCGAGACCAGAAGCCCAGCGGAGAGGCGGCCAAGCCGCCTCCGGAAAACCACTACCATATCACTATTTCTTTGCCGTCCTGCGGGCAGGCTTCTTCTTGGCGGACGATCTTGTTGAGACCTTCCGAGCGGCCGAGCTCTTCGACGCGGCAGCAGTCTTAGCCGGCTTGCGAGCTGCTGGCTTCTTGGCTGCAGGCTTGCGCGCGGCGGGTTTCTTCGCTGCAGTCTTGCGAGCTGCGGGCTTCTTCGCTGCGGGCTTGCGAGCTGCTGGCTTTCTGGCGGCCGGTTTTTTCGCCGCAGTTTTCTTTGCTGCCGGCTTCTTGGCTGCTGGTTTCTTCGCGGCCGGTTTCCTCGCTGCCACTTTCTTCGCAGCGGGCTTTCTCGCCGCTGCGGTTCTCTTGGCTGCTGGTTTCTTAGCAGCTGGTTTTGCTGCCGCCCTCTTGGTGGCTGGCTTCTTTGCCTTCGCACTCTTCGCTTTCATTACTCTTGTTCCTCTACCAGAACTCTCGACGCTCGAGACTTGCGGCTCTGCGCTCGTGGTTCATACCGAAGGTGAGACGAATTCGGAAGCCCCTAACGATCACGACGCCAAAAACCGCGCATGGATCTTCACTCTGCTTTCAAAACCACTGTTCCTCAAACGGAATTTTCCGGTTGAGGCTATCGAAGAATTCGATAGATATCGCGAAGGCTCTTCTTGAATGGGAGACGAGCAATGGACATTACACTGGCCCGAACATTCCTGACCGTGTCAGAAACGGGTAGCTTCATCGACGCGGCGCGCCGCATGAATGTCACGCAGTCAACAGTCTCAGCGCGTATTCGTGTCCTTGAGGAACAACTCGGCCGCCCGCTGTTCGAAAGGTCGCACACCGGCGCCGATCTCACCTCCGCCGGTGAGCAGTTCCGCAAGCATGCGCTCGCGCTCGTGCGGGTCTGGCAGCATGCACAGCTCGAAGTCAAACTTTCAGGCGAACACCGTGACCACCTTGCCGTAGGAGCTCAGATGAGCTTCTGGCAGGACTTTCTGCTTGATTGGATCGGTTGGTTACGGGGCGAAGTCCCCGATATTGCCGTTTCAGCCACGGCCAGCAGCGCAAACGAACTGATCCAACGACTGATAGAGGGCACCCTCGACCTCGCCGTCCTCTACCAGCCCACGCAGCCTCCGGGCCTCATTATTGAGCACTTGTTCGACGAGACATTCATCCTGGTCACTTCGATTCCGCCCAGCCGCCGCCGACGCAATGATGAATATGTATCCACAGATTGGGGAGGCGATTTTCTCCGCGATCACGCCTCCGACTTTCCCCGCATGGAGACCAGCGGCTTGCATCTGGATATCGGCGCAGGCGGGATTGAGTATATCTTGAACAACGAATCTTACTGCTACTGCCCGAAGCGTCTGGCCAAAAAGCACATCTCAAACGGCCGCCTTCGCCAGCCACCGCGTGCCCGCAAGTTCGTCTATCCAGTGTTCCTCGTTTATCCGGAGACCCGCGATGAGGAGGCCTACGAGCCGATACTGGCAGGTTTGCGCCGTTTCGCTTCGCGTCTGGGCTGAATCGCTCAAGCCCAACAGTTTCAAGCCTGATGCATGCGGCTTTCCGCATTTGGCAGCTTATTCCATGTAGGACGGCAGCCAAGCCTCGTGCCTGACGTGCAGGTCCCGTAAAGGCAATGCATCTTCGCCCGGTTTTTCGAGGCAGTCGCCGCCGGTGCGGCCGATAATCCTGCACGGTAGGGCAAGCAGCCGGGCCCGCTCGGTCACATGTTCGGCCAGTGATGGGTCGACCGCGAGAATATAGCGGCCCTGGTCCTCACCAAACCATACGGCGTGTTCAGGCAGCCGCCCCTCATAGCCGAACAGCTCGACGCCGATGCCGCCCGCCAGCGCCATCTCGGCGACAGCAACAAGCAGCCCTCCATCCGAGCAATCATGAACCGTATCTGTAATCTCCTCCCGGATCAGTCCGCGAACCAGCCGACCGGCTTTGATTTCATCGGCAAGGTCAACAGCGGGCGGAGCTCCTTCAAGCGCGCCAACAACAATTTTCTGATAGAGGGTCTGACCAAGCCAACCACGCTCGGCGCCCAGCACGAGCAACAGTTCGCCTTCGCGCTTCAAGTCAGCGGACGCCAGTTTCGAGACATCTGGCACCAGACCAACGCCGCCAATGGCTGGCGTTGGTGGAATCCCGACTCCATTCGTCTCGTTATATAATGAAACATTGCCGGACACGACGGGGTAGTCGAGCACCTTGCAGGCCTCACCCATTCCCTCAATCGTTCCCACGAACTGCCCCATGACATCGGGTCGTTCAGGAGATGCAAAATTGAGATTATCGGTAATAGCCAGTGGATCAGCACCCACTGCGATGAGGTTACGCCAACTCTCGACAACGGCCTGCTTGGCTCCCACAACCGGGTCCGCGGCGACATAGCGCGGCGTGACGTCACAAGTGACAGCGATGCCCTTTATCGTCCCGTGCACCCGCACCACACCCGCATCTCCACCTGGTCGCTGAACCGTATCGCCCATCACCATGTGGTCGTACTGCTCCCAGATCCAGCGTCGTGAGCACAGCTGCGGCTGACCCATCATGTCCGAAAGTGTCTCCAGGCAGCCCTTGTCGGGCGCGGCGACCCATTCGGGAAGCAGGGGCCGTTTGACTGGCGTCGGGGTATAGGGCCGCTGATAGAGCGGCGCAGAGTCCGCCAGCGTCGCAACCGGAATATCAGCTTCAATTACGCCGTTATGCTTGACGATCATCCGGCCCGTGTCGGTGGTCTGGCCGATCACGGCAAAATCCAAGCCCCATTTCCTGAAGATGGCCTCTGCGGACGGCTCTGAGCCCGGCCGAAGCACCATCAACATCCGTTCCTGGCTTTCTGACAGCATCATCTCGTAGGCCGTCATGCCCTCTTCTCGCTGCGGTACGTGATCAAGATCGAGTTCGATCCCTACGCCGCCCTTGTCGGCCATCTCAGCCGTCGAGGACGTCAGCCCGGCAGCCCCCATGTCTTGAATGGCGATGATGGCATCCGAGGCCATCAGTTCCAGACAGGCTTCGATCAGCAGCTTCTCCGTGAACGGGTCGCCGACTTGTACCGTCGGACGCTTCTCATCGGAATTCTCATCAAACTCAGCCGAAGCCATGGTGGCACCGTGGATGCCATCGCGACCGGTCTTAGAACCGACGTAGACGACGGGCAGGCCAACGCCCCTGGCGGCCGAGTAGAAGATCTTGTCGGCCCGCGCCAGCCCGACGCACATGGCATTGACGAGGATGTTGTTGTTATAGCCCTCATCAAAATTGGTCTCGCCGCCGACCGTTGGAACGCCGACGCAGTTACCGTAGCCACCAATCCCCGCGACCACGCCCGAAACCAGGTGGCGCGTCTTGGGATGTTCAGGATCTCCGAAGCGCAGCGCATTCAGGTTCGCTACGGGCCGCGCACCCATGGTGAAGACGTCACGCATGATGCCGCCGACCCCCGTGGCAGCCCCTTGGTAGGGTTCGATATAGCTGGGGTGATTATGGCTTTCCATCTTGAAGACGGCCGCCCAACCGTCGCCGAGATCAACCACACCGGCATTCTCCCCGGGCCCCTGAATGACCTGAGGCCCGGACGTCGGAAGCGTCTTCAGCCAGAACCGCGACGATTTATAAGAACAATGTTCCGACCACATCACTGAAAAGATGCCAAGTTCGGTCATGGAAGGTTCACGGCCCATGATCTCGAGGAGCCGCTGATATTCCTCGGGGTTCAGACCATGCTCGGCAATGATCTCCGGAGTAATCGTCTGCGGTCTGGATACGGTCATGCTGGTCCTGATGGCTACGCCTGAAACTACTGCGCCAGGCGCCTGGGCAGATAGGCGCAAGCTTAATAGCCGCGCTTTGGCCTCTTGTCTTCTCCTGCTGTGGAACAGATTGGCCGATCAGCGCTCTATGAGGCGCAACGGCGCGCGCTCTTGCCAGTCCGCACGGACGAGTTCCGGGTCGGTATGCTCTTCGACGGGGTAGCCGACACACAGATAGGCTACGAACTTCCAACTCGCCGGAACATCGAGACAAGCTGTCACCGCATCTGGATCCAGGATCGAAAGCCAGCCAACACCGATACCGCGTGAGCGGGCGGCAAGCCAAAAGCCATGCACGCTGATTACCGACGAGTAGGCCAGCATTTCGGGCATGCTTTGACGGCCTAGCCCACGCCCCTGCAACGTCTCCTCATCACAGAATACTGCAAACTGCACCGGTGCTTCGCGCAAGCCCTCAAGTTTCAGCTTCGCATAGTCCGCGCGCGCCGTTCCGCTATAGATGTTGCCCGCCGTCGCATTGGCAGCCTCGAAGTTCTCACGGATGGAACGCCTGGCTTCTTGGGAGTCGACCTTGACCCAGCGCCAAGGCTGGCTGTTGCCTACCGATGGCGCCAGGTTCGCCAGCGACAAGAGCTCCTCCAGAACAGAGTCAGCAATGGGGTCGCTGCGAAATCGCCGCACATCGCGCCGCCAGACGAACAGCTGTTCCAGGCCGTCGCGAAACTCCCGGTTGAATTTCGGCGGTTCAATCGGCAATGAGGTCGTCCTGTAACGTTCCAAGGAACGCCACCATATCCTGTCCGGCGAACACAAAGCCATCCACACCTGCGGATTTCAGGCGCGGTTCTTGTTCGCCTGGACGCCCGGCCAGCAGCACGCGCAGTGCACCGGCTTGCTTCAGCTCCTGCGCCGCATCCTCGGCCATATCCGCATAGACGTCGTCTGACGAGCAGATACAAGCGATGCGCGCGCCGGAGGCCTTAAAAGCATCGCGGGCCTCCTCGGCGCTCGCGAACCCCTCGCTGGCGATGGCCTCGATGCCACCGGCGGCAAGAAGGTTCTTCATCCAGGTGGAACGCAACGTATGCGCGGCGATCGGTCCAAGGCTCGCTAAGAAGACCCGCGGGGCGGAACCGCTGTCTTCACGATACTGGTCGGCCTTGTCCCGCAAGGCTTCGAAGGGCTCCGCCAATCGTATCGCTCCGAGAGCGGGCGCTTGTACGCTAGCGGTTGGCCCGGGCGTCACGTCGGACCGCGATTTGCCCACCGCCAAGGCGGCAATGACCTCGGCAAAACCAAGCTCTGGATTGCCGTCGGCTGGCTGCGGCACGCCTCTTTCCGGATCCGGCGCGACGTCCAGCACCTCCAGTGTGCCTTCGGCCAGCAAAGGAAACTCGCTCGTCCCGGTAATCCCGGCCTTCCTTAAGGCAACATCCTTTGCGCGAGCCTTGGCCACGGCGTCGATCCGCGCCTGTATGGCACCGGTCTTCAGACTCTCGACCACACCACCTTCGCGTTCTATGTCCTGGAACAAGGACCACGCCTTTTGCACCAGCTCATCCGTCAGGGCCTCGTAGCTACCCGCACCCGCGCTCGGGTCCGCAACCCGCCAAAGGTTGGATTCTTCCAGAAGGACATTCTGCGTATTGCGCGCGATGCGCCGGGCAAACCCGTCAGGCAGACCGAGCACCTGCGTATGGGGCAGGACTGTCATACTATCAGCGCCACCGATGCCTGACGCGAACGTCGCCATCGTTCCACGCAGCATGTTCACCCAGGGATCCCGCTTGGTCATCATACGCCAGGCGGACTCCGCATTGATACGGATGGGACGGGGTTCATTCCCGCAGGCTTCCTCGATCCGTCCCCACAAACGCCGCATGGCACGGAGTTTGGAAATCCCCATGAACTGATCCGCATCGATGGCAAACGTCCATGACAGGGCCTTGCTGGCATCCTGGCTGGTCCAACCGTGATCAACCAGCGCCCGCAGATAAGTCACGCCCGTAGCCAGCGCCAAGGCGAGTTCCTGGGCTTCCGAGGCTCCGGCCTCATGATAAATGCGAAGATCGCTGGTGATGAAGGGGCCTTCAAATCCTTTGGACTTGAGCACGCCGGCTGCGTCGGCAATCCGCTTGGAGACTGAAGCCCAATCCGCCGCCAACCTCCCCCGGTGCGCCAAATTGCCGATGGGGTCGATTCCGAAATCAATCGCGCAGTCTTGCGCATTGAGCCCGCGTCGTTCGACGAGTGCAGCAACTAATGCCGCGTTAATCCGGCCAGCAGGCGCGGGGTCGATCCGAACCGCCACCATATCGAGGGCGACGCCATCAAGGGCCGCATCCAGCTCGGAGACCGTCTCACAGGCAAGTCCATAACCCCTGGCAGACAGACCAGCAGGGAACACGAGGGTCACCGAATCCGCCCCATTCCGCAACTCATCAAGGACCTGCTCGCTGGCCGCAGCTGCGTCAGGATGATCGACCCGCACCGAAATCCGCCACGGCTGCCCCGCCATTGGCCCGGCGACAGGGGACGCCTGAGCCCGTCTTGCATAAAGCGGGTCAACCTCTAATCCATCCGCGGTTTTTGAGACCAGGCGTTTCTGAAAGTCAGCGCCCTTCAACGCCTTAGTCACAAGCTTGCGCCAATCCTCCTCGGTTGGGATTTCGAACCCGGTGGCTAGATCTACTTTCTCAGCGCTCATTATTGTCTGGCCTCTCAAATGCGGGGCTGCCCGTGCAAGGGTCCGATGCCGGATCAAGTGCAGTCTAAGAGCAAGCAAAAGTCTTCTTCAGCCTACTGCCACGCGGCCAACAAGGATATTCCCGCCTTAGGCTAATTGGCCAACCGAATAAGCCAAGACGCCGCGCCAATTCCGACTAATCCGCACAACTGTTTGCACTGAAAAACTGTTGGTCGTTTATGCAACTGCTGTTCACTTTCCAAGTCCTCCTGTGCAATTAGGCAGCGGAGCAACGAGATTCGCGTATGTTTCGGACAGCTCAGGCGTCGCGCTGAGGACCGACACACGAAAGGGATGATCACACGATGAGCCAAACTGTCCTGCAGGACGGCAAGATTTATCTTGGAACGAGCGTCAAACCTGAATACCTCGATCTCAAGCTCGCCAACCGTCACGGCCTTATAACCGGCGCCACCGGAACCGGCAAAACCGTCTCTTTGCAAGTTCTTGCCGAGGGCTTCTCCAAGAACGGCGTTCCCGTTTTCGCCGCGGACATCAAGGGTGATCTATCGGGGATCGCCAAAGCCGGCACCCGCAAGGACTTCATCGACAAGCGCGTTGAGAAGATCGGCCTCGACGCCTATCAAAACACCGCCTATCCGACGGTGTTTTGGGATGTGTTCGCCGAGCAAGGTCACCCCGTCCGTGCCACGGTTGCCGATATGGGGCCGCTGCTGCTGTCCCGCTTGATGGAGTTGAACGAGGTCCAGGAGGGCGTCCTAAACATCGTCTTTCGCGTTGCCGCCGACGAAGTCGAGGCCGGTCACAAAGAGTTCCTCCTCCTGGATTTGAAGGACCTGCGCTCCGCGCTCAACAATGTCGGCAAGCGCTCCAAGGAACTGTCTAGTCAATACGGCAACGTCGCCACGTCATCTGTAGGTGCCATCCAAAGGCGCCTTCTCGTTCTTGAGGAGCAGGGGGCCGACCAGTTTTTTGGCGAGCCGGCGCTTGATATCGACGACCTCTTGCGCGTTGCAATGGATGGCCGCGGCATCGTGAATCTGTTGGCGGCCGACAAGCTGATGCAGAGCCCGAGGCTCTATTCAACCTTTCTGCTATGGCTGCTGACCAGCCTCTGGCAGCGTCTTCCCGAGGTTGGTGATCTGCCCAAACCAAAGCTGGTCTTTTTCTTTGACGAAGCCCACTTGTTGTTCGACGAGGCCCCGAAGGCGCTCTTACAGCGTATTGAGCAGGTTGCCCGACTCATCCGCTCGAAAGGCGTTGGCGTCTACTTCATTACGCAAAACCCACTCGATGTCCCCGATACGGTGTCTTCGCAGCTCGGCAATCGCGTGCAACACCAGCTGCGTGCGTTCACGCCCAAGGAGCGCCGCGCCGTTAAAGCCGCTGCCGAGACCTTTCGTCCCAATCCCGATCTCGACACCGAGCGCGTCATTCTGGACCTGGGCATAGGTGAAGCCCTGGTCTCGACCCTCCAGAACAAGGGCGAGCCGTCGGTCGTGCAGCGAACGCTGATCCGCCCACCGGAAGGCCAAATCGGGCCAATAACGCAGCAGGAACGGGCGACGTTGCTGCAGCGCAGCCCCGTTGCTGGGAAGTACGAAACACCGGTCGACCGCCAGAGTGCCTATGAGCTGCTCGCCAAACGCACCGAAGAGTTGGCGAAAAAGGAAGCGGAATTACAGGCCGAGGCTCAATCCGGCGATTGGCTGTCCGAAGCCGGCCGCGTTGTCTTCGGCCGTGGTCCACGTGGCGGTGCCTCGATCGGAGAGCAGGCCGCACGCTACGCTAGCCGTTCGATCATGCGCCGTGTCATATCGCAGATTGTTCGATCTGCTATGAAGGGCTTTCGGTTCAGATAGATTTCGATCATGGGCGGTGTCTTGATTTTGGTCGAGGCCCCGCGCAGATTTGCTGCCCCTTGCAACATTGAGACTCCAGAGGCTGCCGTGCTGCGGAAAATCATAATCGCGATAACAGTAATTTGGATGGCGAGCGTCCCTGCTTGGGCGCAGGACTCTGATTTGAACGGCCCTTCAATGGCGGCCATCGTTGCCATTGGCGAGTCGCTTGCTGAAGAACGCTGCGGACGCTGCCACGCCCTTGGCTTGGACGACGCGTCTCCCCATACGGACGCACCGCCCTTTCGGGTTGTCGCCAAGCGCTACAGGCTGGAGGACCTCGCCGAGTCCCTTGCTGAAGGTATTCTGACAGGCCATCCCGATATGCCCGTCCTGGTGTTCAAGGAGGACGAGATCGACTCGTTCCTGACCTACCTGGGTAGCCTGCTGCCCAATAACTGATGCCCTCAGTCGCGATCCGGGTAGAGCTTGCTGAGGCCCTCGGCGGACGCCTCACAGATTCCCCGTTCGGTGATGAGACCGCTGACCAGCCGCGCGGGTGTCACGTCGAAGGCCGGGTTGTCAGCTTCCGAGCCAGGCGCAGCGATTTCGACGCGAACCACGGAACCATCGGGCAGTCGGCCCGGCATCGTCAGTACTTCGTCGCTCGAGCGTTCCTCTATGGGAATGTCGAAACCGTCTTCGAGAGACCAGTCGATCGTTGAGTGCGGCAAGGCGACAAAAAACGGAACGTCATTGTCCTTAGCCGCCAACGCTTTGAGATACGTCCCGATTTTATTGGCCACATCGCCTGCGGCCGTGACCCGGTCGGTGCCGACAATGACCATATCCACCGCACCTTGCTGCATCAGGTGCCCACCCGCATTGTCAACGATGATCGTATGTGGGACGCCGTGCGCTCCCAGCTCATAGGCTGTCAGTGAAGCCCCTTGGTTGCGCGGCCGAGTCTCATCGACCCAGACATGAACGTCAATTCCCTTGTTGTGCGCCTGATAGATCGGAGACGTGGCGGTGCCCCAATCGACGCAGGCAAGCCACCCCGCGTTGCAGTGTGTGAGGACGTTGACAGCCTCGCCAGCTCCCTTTTTGGCGGCGATCTCTTCGATAAGCTGGAGGCCGTGCACACCAATCATGCGACACGTCTCGACATCCTCATCGCATAGCCGGGCCGCCCGTTCGTAAGCGGCTTTGACACGTTCTTCGCGTGGCAGGTTGCGCACCGCTTTGCGCATTTCGTCCAGCGCCCAACGCAGGTTGAAGGCCGTCGGCCGCTGATCGGCCAAGTGATCAATTGCCGCGTCCATTGCCTCGTCAGAGGCATCTTCGCGAAGTGCCAGGCATACGCCATAGGCCGCTGTCGCGCCGATCAGCGGCGCGCCGCGCACTTGCATGGTGCGGATGGCGACGGCGGCATCTTCCATGCGCGTGAGGCGGGCGGTGACGAACTCATGAGGTAATCTCGTCTGATCGATGATCTCAACCGACCACCCATCCTCATTGAGCCAGATTGTCCGGTAGGCCGTTCCATTGATCTTCATCGCAATCCTCTGGCCAACGGGCCTGGCTCTGGATTAGTCATGATCCGAACTATGCGCGCTGCTGGTAATCGCCAGCGCTTCATCAAGCCCACATGATCCACAGATCAAGATGAACCATGCCGTGTGCGGCCGGGCGGATTTATCGACGATCTGCAACCTGTCATCTTGGCAGGACGGACAGACAAGCCCGTTACGCACTCCGCTCTGCCAGGCACGAATGGACAACATGGCCGCCGTTGCCATCTCGGGAGTGTTAATGCGTTTGGGAGCCGCACCCATCAGTGCCCCTCGAACGCCATGAGAGCATGACACTTGACCCCGAAGTCCTCCAGTTTCTTGCGCCCTCCCAATTCAGGAAGGTCAATCACAAACACGGCGCCCAACACTTCACCGCCGATCCGCCTAATTAGCCTCGCGGCGGCTTCCGCGGTCCCGCCGGTGGCGACCAGATCATCGACGATGAGAATGCGCTCGCCCTCTTTCACGGCATCTTCGTGGATTTCGACCGTGTCCGTGCCGTATTCCAGCTCATAGTCCTGCCCTACGGTCTTCCAAGGCAATTTGCCCTTCTTCCGGATCGGAATGAAGCCGCAGCCCAGCCGATCGGCGACGGCGCCGCCCAGGATGAAGCCCCGCGCCTCGATGCCTGCAACAGCATCGACCGGTTCAGTACGATAAGGCTCGGCAATTTGCGCGATCGCCGCCTTGAACCCCTGAGGATCGGCAAATAGCGTCGTGACATCCCTGAACATGATGCCAGGCTTCGGATAATCAGGGATTGTACGGACGAGATACTTTAGATCAGACAAGATCACCTCCACGACAAAATCGCGGGGTTACATAGCAACATCTGGAAAGGGAAGATAGAACTCCCGGAAATTTGGCTTCCGGAGGCGGCGCGGGCCGCCAGGCCGCTCCAGACTCTATTGGAGCGGGCGGAGGAGAGGAAAATTGATGGCCGACCATGACCTCCCGTTAACGGGTGACGAGGATTTGGACGACCTGCCGCGCACCTTGCGGCGGGAACGCGCCGCGCAGGAAAAGCGCGCGCGAGAGCGCGGAGAAACCATTAACGACCGGCGGAGATCGGAGCACCCAGACCTGGGCGACCACATCGAACCGCAATATGGGCCCGAAACCTACGTCGAAGAGGAGCCCTACCCTGCGGTGGTACGGCAACTCGACATTCCTTTCGTTCATCTGATGATCTTCTTCCTGAAAGCCGTCATCGCCGCGATACCAGCTCTCATCGTACTCGGCGCGCTCATATGGCTCTCCGGAGAGATCCTCCAGCAATTCTTCCCATGGCTGATCAAGATGAAAATTTTGATCCAGTTCCCGGATACTTAGGCTCCGCCGACGACGAAGGTGCCGGCGAATTGCGACATGGTCCTCCAGTCATGATTTGCCGGCTAACGCCTCTCCGCGCGCCTTGGCGGCCGCCACGGCGCGCTCAAAAAGACGCTTCATTGCAAAATCCTCCATCAATTCATCCAGGGCGGCAGCGGTCGTGCCCCCCGGCGACGTGACGTTCTGGCGCAATTGCTCCGCCGACAACTCGGATTGAGCAAGCAGCGCTCCAGCGCCGGCCACGGTTGAACGGGCCAGTTGCATTGCAAGGTCCTGTTCAAGCCCTGCTGCGATCCCAGCATCGGCCAGGCACTCGGCAAGATGGAACACGTAGGCCGGCCCGGAACCGGAAACGGCGGTGACCGCATTCATCAGGGCTTCATCCTCCACCCAGGCGACATCGCCGACTGCCGACATTAATGCTGTCGTCAATTCTCTCTGCTCAGGCCGTGTCGCGGCATTTGCGCAGCACACCGTGATGCCATGACCAATCGCCGCAGGTGTATTCGGCATCGCCCGCACGACGGCGGAACCCTCGGCCAAATACTGCTCGAAGCTCGCGATCGTTCGTCCCGCGGCAATCGAGAGCGTGAGTGTCTCAGGACCCGCAAGCTTCGCCGCGGCGGGGAACACGGCATCCATGACCTGCGGCTTGACCGCCGCAAGGATAACCGACGGCGCTGTTTTGAGGTCACTGAACGAAGCTGCGCAGGATAGATTGTGAGCGCGGATCAGTTCCGCGGACTCAGGCGGCGGATCGGGGTCTTGGATCAGCACGAACTCCGGCTTAAGACCCCGCGCCAATAAACCTGCTGCGAGAGCGCCCCCCATCTTACCTGCACCGAGAATAAGAAGGGGACCAGATAGCTCGATTGGCATAATGGCTTCTCCATCGCGCCGGCAAACGACAGGCGCGCAGAAGCTGTGTTCTTATGCCTGTCCTTCGGTTTCAAACATCGTCGAGACTAATGCCTCACGGCTTGGCTTACCGGCCCAGACGACGAATTGGAACGCCTGATAGTAGCGTTCACAGGATTCAAGAGCGGCCTGAAGCATCCCTTCACACTGCTCTACGGTGGCCACCGTTCCGCCAAGAAGCAAGGCGTGCCGGTACATCACCAATCCTTCTTGGGTCCAAAGATCAAAATGGCCAAGCCAAAGTTGCTCATTGATCTGGGCCACCAGCCGATACATTTCGTTGAGCCGTTGTTCTGGCACGCGGAAATCGAAGGCACTGGCGACGTGCAACGCCTGCAGGTCATGACGCCAATTGAGCGACACATGATAGTCCGTCCATGTTCCCGCAACGATGATCGTCAGCTCATCATCACCATTGCGATCACACTGCCAGCCATGGCGGTGAGCCAGGTGCTCAATGAGATCGACGGGATTGCTGAGGCGCTCGTAATCCGCAGCCGCTGATGCCATTCGTGATCCTCGTTCTTCCTGGGTCATTGAAGACCGACCCTTGGAGTGTCGCGCTCTTATGTTCAGTCCGAGCAACCTGAACAGTAGATGTTCCGGCCACCCGCAGAAGGCACAAAACATCCCTGGCCCCTGAGTCGCAACCGGGCCCCCCGAAGTGTCCACCGGCAACGTGGCCGAGTGCGGGCAAACCCGGGTCAACAGGGCGTTATCTGTTGAAAAGAGTGATATTTTCCGGAGGCGATGCAAGCGTGCACTCGACACGTTTTGCGGCCTCTAAAAGCGCGACTCAAGAGCCACCAGAACGCTGCGGAAACGACTAGCCCAAGCGAGCTTCGAGGGCTGCGATACGTGCTTCCAGACGCTCGTTTTCCTCGCGCGCCTTTTCGGCCATTGCGCGCACCGCTTCGAATTCCTCGCGGCTTACGACGTCCATCTCTTGCAGGAACTTCTCACCTTGCGCGCGCATCATGGTCTGCATCTCTCGCTGCAGCCCTTGTGCCGCACCGGCCGCATCCGTCATCATCTTTCCGAGTTCATCGAATAGCCGATTTGAAGTCTGGGTCATGATCGCTCCTAAGCTCCGGAAGTTGCGGTGTCGGGCCAATCTGGACCCCAGCGGCAACAATACTGTGACTATGGTGTTCCCTCCCGCCTCCGGCAAGCGTGTAAGCTTGACAGCTGCTCTCGGTTAACCAAACCTCCCGCAACTTCGTCACCCCCTGTCATCGGCCGGAAAGTCCGCATGAGCCCACTTGAAATACCCTTTCCAGAGATAAACCCGATCGCGCTTCAGATCGGTCCGATCGCCGTGCGCTGGTATGGATTGGCTTATGCCGCCGGCCTTATCCTTGGCTGGCTTTACATTCGGCGGCTGCTCCAAAGTTCGCAGCTCTGGAAGAATGACAGCTCCCCCATGAGCCCGGATGATGCTGATGAACTGCTGCTGTGGGTGGCTGCTGGTGTCATTCTTGGCGGGCGTCTCGGGCATGTGTTGTTCTATCATTCGGACTACTACTTCTCGAACCCATTGGAGATCTTCGCCATCTGGAAAGGCGGCATGTCCTTCCATGGCGGGCTGCTCGGTACAGGTCTCGCAATGTATCTTTATGCGCGCCGGACCGGCATTTCGGTTTGGCCTGTGATGGATCTTGTCTCCGCCGCCGTCCCGATTGGGTTGTTCTTCGGCCGCGTGGCGAACTTCATCAACGCGGAGGTCGTGGGTTCGCCAACGGACATGCCTTGGGGCATGGTCTTCCCGGGTTCCGGTCCCGAAGCGCTCCATCCGGCCATGCTGTATGAAGCCGCCCTGGAGGGCATCGCGCTGTTTTTCATCCTGCGATATTTCACACATGCGCGGCTGGCCCTGAAAATGCCAGGCCTGACCACGGGAATATTCCTGACCGGCTATGCGGTGTTTCGCATATTTTGTGAGCTCTTCAAGATCGTCGACTATCGCCTCATCTACGCCGACTACCCTATTACAAAGGGCATGGTCTACTCCGTACCAATGTTCATCTTGGGCCTTTGGTTTATCTACCGGGCCCGCAGCCGAGCCAATGACGCAGCGGAGGAGAAGACGGCGTGAGCGGCTACGACCCGACCGCCCGCCGCGACACGCCTTTGGCCCTGAAACTGAAGGACGCCATAAGGCGGCGTGGTCCGATCAGCGTTGCAGACTATATGGCGGCTTGCCTCACCGACCCCGACCACGGTTATTACACTGGAAAAAGTGCGATCGGTGCGCACGGAGACTTCATCACTGCGCCTGAAATCAGCCAGGTGTTTGGGGAACTTCTAGGTCTCTGGTCGGTTGTTGTCTGGAAGCAGATGGGCGCACCAGCCTCCTTCAATCTCATCGAGTTGGGACCAGGCCGCGCGACGATGATGAAGGATGCTCTGCGCGCAGCAGCCCTCGCCCCTGACTTTCTTGCCGCAGCCGACATATGCCTCATCGAGATCAATCCTGCCCTGCGCGCCCAGCAGCTGGCCGCGCTGAGAGGCGACGCGACGCAGCGTAACAAGCCGAGATGGTTTGAGCGCATCGAGGAGCTGCAGCAGCACGATGCGGCCGATAAACCCGCAATCATCATAGCCAATGAATTCCTGGATACGTACCCGCCAACCCAGTTTGTGCGCCAGGCCCCGAGTTGGCACTGGCGCTATGTCGGGCTGGACCAAGACGACAACCTCCAATTCTGCGAGTCCACCGAGCGGACTGATAGCGGCTCGGCTGATTTGCACCAACAGCTCGAATCCATGTTCCCCGATGCCCGCGACGGGGAGGTCGTCTCGCGCACGGCTTTCGGCGCCATTCCAGGTGTCGTGCTCGATTGGCACACGGTTGCGGCACTGTTCATCGATTATGGCGAAACCACCGCCATTGGCGGGGATACACTGCAAGCACTCCGGAATCAGGCCTACGAGCACCCGCTCACATCGCCTGGGGAGGCGGACCTGAGCGCAATGGTTGATTTTCTCGAACTCGACCGCATCACCGAAATGGTTTCAGAAGGCCGGCTTGCTGTAGATGGTCCGGTCCCTCAGGCCGAGTTTCTTGGACGCCTGGGGATTATGGAGCGGGCCTCGCGGCTCATGGCGGCCAATACTGCAAAGGCCGCCGAAATTGAAACCGGCATCGCCCGGCTTATGTCCCCACAGGGGATGGGGACGCGCTTCAAGGCGATCGGAATACGATCGGCCGGCTTGCCCGTTTTGCCCGGCTTCGCCTGAACCACAACAATGGAGCTGATGATGCCAAGCCCCGTATTGGCTGAAAACCTTTCCGAACTTGCGGGCATCAAGCATGGGTTCTTCACGCGCGCTGGGGGCGTATCGCAGGGGATTTATGCGTCTCTAAACTGTGGCCCCGGGTCACGCGATGATCCTGAGGCGGTGAAACAAAACCGCGCCCGTGTCGCCCTTTACTTGGGAGCTCATGAACCCGAGGTCGTGACGCCCTACCAAGTCCACAGCGCACAAGCGATCATCATTGCTGAAGCCTTTCCACCCGGGGAGCGACCGCGCGCGGATGCCGTTGTGACCAAGACCCCTGGCCTCCCGATCGGCATCCTAACCGCAGATTGCGGGCCAGTGCTTCTAGCCGATCCCCAGGCCCGGGTCGTCGCTGCCGCCCACGCTGGCTGGCGTGGCGCCATGAGCGGTATTTTAGAAGCCACACTCCGGGCGATGGAGAGTCTTGGAGCAGAACGACGCCGGATTCACGCCGCGCTGGGGCCTTGCATCAATCAGCCCAGCTACGAGGTCGGTCAGGAGTTCCTGGATCAATTTATCGCTGCGGACGCTGCCGCCGCGCGGTTCTTCCAAATACCTGCGGGTGCAACTCGGCCACACTTCGACCTGCCGGCATTCATTACCTCCGACCTTCGCACGCGGGGATTGGCGAGCGTCGTCTCGGAGGCCCGCTGCACCTACACAGACGAATCAAACTTTTTTAGCTTTCGGCGAACTACACACCGTTCAGAGGGTGATTACGGTCGTCAAATCTCCGCAATTCTCGTTGCATAAATGCAATATCCACAACTGGCCGGCTGCCAGGGGGCGTATTGACTGAGCTTGAGGGTCATTACAGTCAAAACGAGCTGGACGTCCGAGAGGGCGCCACGCTAAAGGTCGAGTTAGCGAGTTCCGGTCGTAGGACTTGTAGAGGCCGCAAGGTTAGTACGCCGGCCGCCGGATGATCAGCGGGTCATTCACAGGGGGACGTCGTCGTGACGACCAATAATACTGCTGCGGCGTGGCGTGCGAATTTTTCATTCGCTGTTACGAGCCTCGCAGTTTTCCTTGGATTTGCGCTCGCAGGGTGCAGTACCACTGGGCCGTCGCTTTTTCCGGTTGGGGAAACGGCTCAACAACAGGGTGCGCCGGCTGCGTCGACAAGTTCAACAAAAATTGCCATAGCGCCGATTATCGGCGCGCCTGAAAAGATTGCCACGCAACTTCAAGCGAAGCTTACGGGCTCGATGCAAAGTCGCAATATCGCGATCGCATCTGGTGCTGGCGCTAGCTATACCTTGCGCGGCTACGTGGTCTCGGCCCGCGAGAAATCGGGAACGAGGGTGTCCTATATTTGGGACGTCACGGATACGACCGGCAAGAAGGTCAATCGCATAAGTGGTGAGGAAATAGCGGCGGCCAGCACCAGCAAGGACCCTTGGGCCTCGGTCAATCCGGCGCTAATGGGCAAAATCTCTGACAAGGTTGCCACGTCACTAGCCACTTGGTTGCCGACCCAGTCAGCA
>JARFQY010000027.1 GCA_029287535.1 Filomicrobium sp. | reverse complement strand
AAGAAGCAGGTTGGGTCCGGCATCGTCGCGATCATCGGCGTGACGGAGGACGGCAAGGCCGGGCTTGCCGTCGGGGTCACTGATGATCTCACAGAAACATGGAGTGCCGTGGATCTGGTGCGGGCGGGTGCCGTGGCGCTCGGCGGCAAGGGCGGGGGCGGCCGGCCGGATATGGCACAGGCAGGTGGGCCCGACGGCGCCAAGGCTGCGGCGGCCCTGAGCGCCATTGAAGACCGTCTAGCCGGTTAGCATTGGCCGGCTCGTCGGTTTTGCAGTTTGCCTCACGTCAGCCGTATTTTAACGGCCCTTTGCCGACGACTTGTCGGGTGCACAAAGGATGTCGGATATGGCTTTGCCGAAGCGCACGACCAACGTGGTTACGGAAGAGACCGCGGAGATTGCTCAGAACGCAGCCGCGGCGGCGGCACCCCTGCAAACGCGCGGGTCCTCGTTTGGGAGTGTCATGACGGGCCTGGCCTCTTCCGTCGCGTTGGTGTTTTCAGCAATCAGCCTTTATCACAGCGTGCTGAAACAGCCCGAACTTCAAGCACACATGTCTCAAGTCGTGCACTACACGAGGGACTCGGGGGGTGCCAACGAGGTCTTCGCGATTCCGCTGACGATCGCAAACCATGGCGCCCGCGATGGCACCGTGCTCGATCTGGAGTTGAAGGTGACGGCGGCGGAAGGCGGGGAGAGCAAAGTCTTCTATTCCGCCTATATGGTGGATGGAGAGTACTTCGTGCCGCCCGGTCGATTTGATCCCCAAGCGCGTCGTTTTGAACGCGTGGACAGGCCGAAACAGCCGTTCGCACCCGTCGCGGTACCGGGGCGGGACAGCTACTCGGGAACTCTCTTGTTTTATCGCAAGGGTGAGGCTTTTCCGAAGGTGGTGAGCGGCAAGGGCGATTACCGGCTGGAACTCAAACTGAACACGCGCCTTGATCAAAGTCTTGGGGCGATTGATACGCTGCTGGCCAAGCAGTTGGAACCAATCGAGTTGGTTGTCAGGCTGCCCTACTTCTCAGAATCGCGCGTGCGACAGGGCGGGACGCATAGTCTGAAGAGTGTCGCCTGGTCGGCTGAAGCGGCACAAAAGGCTGAAAGCGCGACGGACGATAAAGGCGAGTGATTGAGCCAAGCCGCCTGAGCCGTGGAGCCGATTGGCTTCATGGTTTTTGGTCTTGGGTCGATGGTACCGGAATTTGTCGGTTTTAGCGGTTGAGAGCAACGATCAAGGCTTTGGGATTGCCGCCATTGTCGTTGATGTAGCCTTCGAAAAGCCGTTTCAACTGCTCGCGCCCCCAGAAGCCGAGTACGGAAACATCACCCACTTTGTAGGTGCCGCCGCGGCGAATCAGCCACCAGCGCACATCGTACGAGGTGCCGTCGGTCAGCGTTACGACGCTGTCAACATAAACCCCTGAGCGCGTTTCTCTCGTCTGGGAGACCATGCGAGCGCTTCGCACCCTGTATTTGGGTGCCTGTGAGGCCGCGTAGCGGGCAAGAAAGCCAATCATGCCTGAATAGTATGGCTTGCGATCCTTGCGGCGGAGCGACTTGGCATAACTGCCAAGCGAATAGAGGCCGATCGAGGGTTTGTCAGCATATTTTGCGAGGACATCGGCAAAGTCACGCGCGCTGCCCGAGCGCGACGCGCGAACGAGTTCATTCGCGGCCCGCTGCATGAACTGCACGGGCTTTTCGCGCGCTTCTACCGCCGCTGCGGAGAAGGTCAGTGCGGGAAGGGCAAGCATGAACGCCGATAGCAGCGTTCGGTGGAAGCCGGCTGAAATCATCATCAACTCCAAAGGTGGATTGAATGCACCATGGTGTCAGGTTGTCCCTCGTCGTTTAGTAACACCATGCCGAGCCCGGTTCGTCAAAGTGAAAGCATTCATTTTGGGCGTCGGCGGAGCATTTCCTGTTAAGCACAGTTTGTAGCTTGCTTCGATGGCAAGTTATGGGCGGAGAATAAGAAGTTGTGTGTGACTTTTTCCGTGTGAGCGATGATGTTCAGACCTGCTGGGTTTCCAATGTCAGGGGACGGCTTACCGGAATGAGTGCGAAGCTGCGGCGGCGGCGAAAGAGGATGCCTGGCAGCAGGACCGGAAGTCGGAATTTTCGGGCGAAACGTTCGGTCTCATCCTGACTGATCTCGTCTGCGAGGTGGACGAGAATGCAGCGGTCAGTTTCCTTGTGAACCAAGATCAGCTCATGACGCGTTCCCGCCAGGCTGCTGCGAATGTGGTGGGAAACACCCTCGAATGAGGACAAAGGCAGAGCCCACGTCGTGCGTCCGAGGAGCGTCTTGTCGACCACTTCGACGTTGTGCTCGCCGATTGTGATCGATCTTCTCCAACCCAAGCGTTTGAGGCCCTTCCAGGCCGGGGTGCCAAACATGACCAGCCAGATCCCCATACCAATCAATGCTCCGGCAAGCGGAACGGGCGAACCGCTCAGGCGTTCGCGCAGCGCCGGCTGAGCTATGGCTTCGGCCGCCAGTAAAGCGAACGGTGCGATGACACCGATCAATATTGGAAGAAGAACCGCTGCCTGGGCGGCCGTACTCAATCCACAGGAGCGTTGGTGGATTGAGAGGATCCGGGGGCAGTCTTGATCCACGGGGCGTTGTTTGGGAGAGGTGCTCAATCGACTCATCAATGTTCGGGAAATATCGGGAAAGTTCGAAGCAGAGTGCGCTGCTTTGGTAAAAATTGGCCTAAGGCTGCCGCGAGGCCAGGCGGACCAAGAGATGATGTGTTTGCCCGGGGAATGATCCGAGCTGAGGCAATTCGGGGGGGAATACGTTAGAATTCTCTTGACGCATAAAGATATCTTTATATCTATTGGTCGCATGAGCATTTCGGATCATCCCAAGCAGTTGCTATCGAGCAGTGAACTGGTCGCTGTCCTCAAAGCTGCGGCCGAGCCGACCCGATTACGCATCGTCATGCTGTTGCGGAGCGGGGAGCTCAATGTGAAAGACCTCATGCAGATCCTGAGGCAGAGCCAGCCGCGCCTGAGCCGGCACTTGAAACTCCTGCACGAGGCTGGCCTGTTGGAGCGTTTCCGCGAGGGAAGCTGGGTCTATTTCCGGCTCGCCGAGGAGCCGCGTTTTGGGGAGTTGGCCAACAGCCTGACGCAAGCGGCGGACCCAGAGGATCCGCTGATCGCGAGGGACCGAGAGCGGTTGGAGGCACTGAAACGGGAGCGTGAGCAGACTGCGCAGGCATATTTCGAGGCGCATGCCAGCGAGTGGGATCGAATCAGGGCACTGCACGTGGCGGAAGGAAATGTCGAAGCAGCGATGCGTGCGGCTCTGTCGGACCATCCGCTGAATGTGCTTGTTGATCTTGGTACAGGTACAGGACGCACGCTGGAGCTCTTCTCCGACCGGTATGACCGGGCCATCGGCTTCGATGTCAATCAATCAATGCTGGCCTACGCCAGGACGAAACTATCACAGGCCGGTCACGACAGGGCGCAGGTGAGGTATGGAGACATCTACAACTTGAGCCTACCGACTGAGGAAGCCGATGCCGTGGTGATGCATCAGGTGATGCACTACTTGTCGGACACCAGTGGTGCGCTTGCGGAAGCCGGTCGTGTTTTGAAGCCGGGCGGGCGGTTGCTGATCGTGGATTTCGCTCCCCACCAAATGGAGTTTCTGCGCGACAATCATGCGCATGAGCGGCTTGGTTTCTCGACCGAACAAGTTGCCGACTGGGTTCGAGCGAGTGGACTTGAACTGATTGAGACGCAAGAGCTGGCACCAACGGATGCGAGTTCGGACCGCCTGACCGTGATGCTGTGGCTGGCCAAGAAGCCAGAGGTGCCACCGCATCTACAGTCGGATAGGAAGCCTATAGCGGAAAGCAAAGTCTTGCTTGAGGAGATTTAGGGGATGGAGCGTAAAAGCAGGTTGCTGGGAAAGGGCGAGATCGAGGTTTCGTTCGAGTTCTTTCCGCCAAAGACGTCGGCGATGGAGGAGACTCTGTGGCAATCCATTCGCAGGCTTGAACCGATGCTGCCGGAGTTTGTGTCCGTCACTTATGGTGCTGGAGGCTCCACTCGCGAACGAACCCACAATACCGTTTCTCGCATTGTCCAGGAGACGCGGCTGAAGCCAGCGGCGCACCTAACTTGCGTTGATGCCACGAAGGCTGAGGTCAATGAAGTCGCCAAAGCTTACTGGGATGCCGGTGTTCGTCATATCGTTGCGCTGCGGGGAGACCCAGCAGCTGGAGTCGGGACCCGTTACGAGCCGAGCCCGGGCGGGTATTCGAACGCCGCTGACTTGACGGCCGGTCTGAAAAGTATCGCGCCATTCGAGATTTCGGTGGCGGGCTATCCGGAAATGCACCCTGAGAGCGACAGCGAGGCGGCGGACCTGGATAATCTGAAGGCGAAGGTGGATTCCGGCGCGGATCGGATCATCACGCAGTTCGTCTTCGAACAGGAACTCTATCTGCGCTTCCTGGAGAAAGTGCGTGCGGCGGGCATCTGGGTGCCGGTAATCCCAGGCATTATCCCGATTCACAATTACCCGCAGGTTTCCAATTTTGCTCGCAAGACAGGGGCGTCAATTCCGGCGTGGCTGTCGCGGCGCTTCGAAGGGTTGGAGAAGGATCCGGGATCGACACATCTGGTGGCCGCGGCAATGGCGACCGAACAGGTCATGCATCTGGCCGACCACGGTGTGACGCAGTTCCATTTCTACACCTTGAATCGCGCTGACCTGGTTTATGCGATCTGTCACATGCTGGGACTGCGACCTTGCGCCGATGCTTCGCAGCGTTCGGCCGACGCGGCCTGAAATTCGAAATGGCGGGCTTCCAAGCGTGCCGAGTAGTCGGGTGAATCAATGAGAAGAAAACAAAGCTGGGAGCAGCTGCACCGAGCCGTCAAGGAGCGCATCCTCACCATCGATGGCGCAATGGGTACGATGATCCAGAGACGCAAGCCGTCAGAGGAGGATTATCGCGGTGTGCGCTTCAAGGATTGGGCTTCCGACGTCAAGGGCAACAACGACCTCTTGTCGATAACCCAACCGGAGATGATCCAGGAAATCCATGAGGAGTACTTGGCGGCGGGCGCGGACCTGATTGAAACCAATACGTTTAACGCCCAGCGCATTTCCATGGCCGACTACCACATGGAAGAGTTCTCTTATGAGATCAATGTCGCGGCGGCGAAGCTCGCGCGTGCGGCGGCCGATAAATTCAATGCGTTGACCCCTGACCAGCCGCGCTTTGTCTGTGGGGCCGTCGGGCCGACCAACAGAACCGCTTCGATATCGCCAGACGTCAACAACCCGGGTTTTCGTAACACCAATTTCGATGAGCTGCGTGAAGCCTATTCCGAACAAGTTCGTGGCCTTATGGAAGGTGGGATCGACATCGTCATGATTGAGACGGTGTTTGACACCTTGAACGCCAAGGCTGCCGGGTTCGCGACGTTGGAAGTGTTCGAGGAGTTGGACCTCGAAGTTCCGATCATGATTTCCGGGACGATCACGGACAGGTCCGGGCGCACTTTATCGGGGCAGACCGCGGAGGCCTTCTGGTACTCGATGCGGCACCTGAGACCGTTCTCGATTGGGCTGAATTGCGCGCTCGGTGCTGAGCTCATGCGGCCCTACATCGCGGACCTGGCGCATGTCGCGGACGTCTATGTCTCGGCTTATCCCAATGCGGGCTTGCCGAATGAAATGGGCGAGTACGATGAAACGCCCCATGATATGGCGTGCCAGATCGAGCCTTGGGCGGAAGACGGGCTTGTCAATCTGGTCGGTGGATGTTGTGGCTCGACGCCGGATCATATCGCCCATATCCGTCAGCATGTGGCAAAGCACAAGCCGCGGGTGCTGCCGGAGATTGAACCGAAGATGCGGTTGTCTGGCTTGGAACCATTCGTTGCAGGCTGAAACGCAACGTGTCGAAAGTGGCGACGCCTAAAGAACGTTTAAGGTAGCAAGGACTGTAATGAGCAACTCGGCGGCAACAAATTTCATCAACGTGGGTGAGCGCACGAACGTCACCGGATCTGCGCGATTCCGCAAGTTGATCGAAGCGGACGACTACGACACCGCTTTGGAGGTGGCGCGCCAGCAAGTTGAGAACGGGGCGCAGATCATCGACGTCAATATGGACGAGGGTTTGCTCGATTCCGAGAAGGCGATGAGCCTCTTCCTCAATCTGGTGGCCGCCGAACCCGATATCGCGCGCGTGCCAGTGATGATCGATTCATCAAAGTGGTCGGTGATCGAGGAAGGCCTGAAGTGCGTGCAGGGCAAGGCGATCGTCAACTCAATCTCCTTGAAGGAGGGCGAGGGCCCCTTCCTTGAGCAGGCGCGAAAGGTCCGCCGCTATGGTGCGGCAGTCGTGGTGATGGCGTTCAATGAAGAAGGCCAGGCGGAGACGGCGGATCAGAAGTTCGAGATTTGCAAGCGGGCTTACAAGATTCTAACGGAGACGGTAGGTTTTCCGCCCGAGGACATCATCTTCGATCCCAACATTTTTGCAGTTGCTACGGGTATCGAGGAGCACAATGACTATGGCGTGGCGTTCATCGAGGCAACCCGCCGCATCAAGGAGGAGATGCCGCTGACGCATGTTTCCGGCGGCGTCTCGAACTTGTCGTTCTCGTTCCGCGGCAACGACTCGGTGCGCGAAGCGATGCACTCGGTCTTCCTTTACCATGCGATTCAGGCGGGCATGGATATGGGTATCGTCAATGCCGGCCAGCTGACGGTTTATGACGATATCCCTGAAGAGCTGCGCGAACTGGTCGAGGATGTGATCTTGAACCGGCGCGATGACGCGACGGATCGGCTGCTCGATGCCGCCCCACGCTTTAAGGGGGAAGGTGGCGCGAAGGGTCGGGAGAAGGACTTGTCGTGGCGCGAAAACCCGGTCGGGGAGCGTCTGACCTACTCACTGGTTCATGGCATCACTGATTTTATTGAAGAGGACACCGAAGAGGCGCGCCAACAGGCAGAGCGGCCGCTGCATGTGATTGAAGGGCCGTTGATGGCCGGGATGAACGTGGTTGGGGACCTGTTCGGCGCCGGTAAGATGTTCCTGCCGCAGGTCGTGAAATCTGCCCGCGTGATGAAACAAGCGGTGGCCTATCTGCAGCCATTCCTCGAGAAGGAAAAAGAAGAGCTTGGGATCGTCGACCGACCAGCCGCCGGCAAGGTGTTGATGGCGACGGTCAAGGGTGATGTGCATGATATTGGCAAGAACATCGTCGGGGTCGTGCTTCAGTGTAACAACTATGAGGTCATCGACCTCGGCGTGATGGTGCCAGCTGCGAAGATCCTCGAGACTGCGCGCAAAGAGAACGTCGACATTGTCGGCCTGTCGGGTCTCATTACGCCGTCGCTGGATGAGATGTGTTTCGTGGCAGCGGAAATGGACCGCGAGGGCTTCGAAGTTCCGTTGCTGATTGGCGGGGCCACGACAAGTCGTGTGCATACCGCCGTGAAGATTGCTCCCAACTACTCCAACAACCAAGCGATCTACGTTCTGGACGCCAGCCGGGCGGTTGGGGTGGTTTCGAAGCTGTTATCGGAACGCGATCGGGACGGTTACATATCGGACATCAGGTCGGATTACGAAAAGGTCCGCACCGCTCATCTGGCCGGTGACGCTAAGAAGAAGCGCATTTCATTGCAAGCTGCGCGGGACAATAAGTTCGATATCGATTGGGAGAGCTATACGCCACCGAAGCCCACTTTCTTCGGCCCGCGAGAATTTGAGGCCTATGACCTGGAGGAACTGGTGCCATGTATCGACTGGTCGCCGTTCTTTTCCACCTGGGAGTTAAGGGGCCGATATCCATCCATCCTTGATGACAATGTTGTTGGCCCTGAGGCACGTAAGGTGTTCAAGGATGCGCAAGACATGCTGGAGCGCATGGTGAGTGAGAAGTGGCTGACGGCCAAAGCTGTCATCGGCTTCTGGCCGGCGAACGCGGTCGGCGACGATATCGAGCTCTACACCGGTGAGCCGCGCCATTCGCAACTTGCCGTGCTGCATACTCTGCGCCAGCAAATCGCGCGGGACCACTCCCGTGGGCGCGCCCATACAGCACTGGCAGATTTCGTCGCGCCGAAGGATAGTGGTCTGCTCGATTACATGGGTGGGTTTGCCGTGACGACAGGTCATGGTGAGGAAGACGCGCTGGCGCGCCATTTCAAGGAAACGGATGACTACGGTCGGATCATGTTCAAGGCGCTTGCCGACCGGCTCGCGGAAGCGTTCGCCGAACGCATGCATCAGCGGGTGCGCAAGGAGTTTTGGGGCTATGCCAGTGGCGAAAAACTCTCCAATGAGGAGCTGATCTCGGAGAAGTACCAGGGGATCCGCCCGGCTCCGGGATATCCCGCTCAGCCGGATCATACGGAAAAGGGGACGCTTTGGCGGTTGCTCGACGTGAAGCGGAAGGCCGGTATCGCGTTGACGGAAAGCTACGCGATGTGGCCGGGGTCTTCGGTATCAGGTCTCTACTTCTCGCATCCTGACAGCCATTACTTTGGTGTCGGCAAGATTGAGCGTGACCAGGTCGAGGACTATGCCGACCGGAAGGGCTGGTCGGTTGAGGAAGCAGAACGCTGGCTTGCGCCGGTTCTTAACTATGATCCCGGCCGTTACCAGGGTGCGGAAGTTGCCTGACAGTTTCGTGGCGGCGGTGGCTGGCGCGCGCTGTGCGTATTCATCCGTGATTGTGATGGGGTTTGCCGCGGTGCGCCAATGAATCCGCACCGCGAGTGATGTTTGTTATGGCAATCCAATCCTTGTGAACCTACGTCTAAGACATGGGCAAACAGGAGGTCCGCCATGTTGGATTTGGGAACGAACGAAGGACGCATCATCTCAGCGGCGCTGAGACTAGCCGCCGAACGTCCCTGGAATGAGATCAGCCTGCGAGACATTGCCGAGGCGGCGGGCATGAACCTCGCGGGTCTCAGTGACACTTATCATTCGAAGTCGGAGGTCCTGGCCGGCTTTGTCAAACAAGTGGACCGTGAAATGCTGGCCAACGCGCCGGCGCCGCAGCCAGGTGAATCGCAGCGCGATGCACTGTTCGAGGTCATCATGGCGCGCTTTGATGTACTCGCCCCATACAAGTCGGCTCTCAATTCGATCGTTAAGTCGGGCGAGACGGAACTGCCCATGCTACGCACCCTTCTATCGTCCCAGGCGTGGATGCTACAGGCGGCCGGCATTGATTCCGACGGACCGGCTGGAGGCCTGCGGACGGCCGGCCTGGCGTCGGTTTATGCCTCAGTACTTCGGACTTGGCTTGAAGACGATGATCCTGGACTGGCGCGAACGATGGCGGCGTTAGACCGGAAGTTGCGCCGCGGGGAGTCGATGATGTCGGTTCTCGATGACACGCTCGGTGCTGCGCGGCGGGTCAATGACATGCTGCGTTCAGGTTGGGGCTCGTCCTCCTCAACGACAGCTGCGCCGCCGGAGGATGAGTTCGGCGGGGACGCAAATGGCACCGCGACAGGTCCGCAGGGCGGTGCCGCATAATTGAGTTGCCCTGTTCGTTGTGATCGAAAGTTATCTTGTGTCGAAGACTAGAGCGGCACGCTGATAATCGCGCGGAGACCGCCCATGGAGCTTTCGCCCAATGTGATTTCGCCACCGTGACTTCGGGCGATGTCGCGGGCGATGGCCAGCCCAAGACCGGTGTTGCCCGTGTCCTGGTTGCGCGCCACGTCGAGGCGATAGAAGGGCTGAAACACGTTATCGCGCTCTTCTGGTGGGATCCCGGGCCCGTCATCGTCGACTTCAATGCGCAGCCAGCGCCGCTCCACGGCGGCGCGAATGATCACCGTTTCGCCGAAGCGTGCGGCATTGGAGACGAGGTTCCAAATGGCCCGCTTGAAGGCGTGCCGCTTCAACGGAAGAGCAATCTCTTTCCGGCGCCGGCGCATTTTCAATTGAATATCGACACCGAGTACGCTGGCTTCTTCAAGGATCTCGTTAAGTAGTTTGCTAAGTACGACGGGTTTTGCTTCTTCGCCGCCGTGTCCTCTGGCAAATGCAAGGTAGTCCTCG
>JARFQY010000317.1 GCA_029287535.1 Filomicrobium sp. | reverse complement strand
CTGACATTGGTCTTGATCTTCACGATCAGCCTTGTTCAGCAAACTGTCGGGCCGGCTGTCGACAACAGCACGGTGTTTTCCGTTCGCGATTTGGCGCCCACCAGGTCTGCCCCGGGCGGCTCTATGTGGACGGACTATCGCATCCTGGCCGGACTGCTGCTCGGCTGCACGGCGGGTCTGCTCGTGTGGCTCAGCGCCTATTGACGTTCGCACCACTTGTTCTTGAGAGTGTTACTGGCGGACACCGGGAGTGATCTGAAGCGTTAGGCGCTTTCCGTCGCGCTCTACGGCAACTTCAATCTGCTGGCCTGGCTTCAAACCATTTAGCGTGCGTACGTAATCGTAGATGTTCTCAAGCTGCTGGCCGGCGAGGCCAACAACAACGTCGCCACTTGCCAATCCCGCTTGTTCCGCGGGTCCGTCCTTCACCACGCCTGATATTGGCACTCCGCGTACGCCGTCGGTGGCGTAGTCCGGGATCGTGCCGAGGAAGACATTACTCATGCGCCGGCCCTTGCGGCCCTCGGAGCGTGCAACTTTAACGTACTCGGGTTCCGCCTTATCGAGTGTCCGTGAGCGCGCGATGAGGCCGACAATCCTAGCGATGTCGCGGAGTCCTTCGTAGTTGAGCTTGTCCGGCGTATCTCGCGGCGTGTGATAGTCGGTGTGAGCGCCCGTGAAGAACGCAAGGATCGGGACGCCCTTCAGATAGAAAGGCGTTGCGTCGGTTGGCAGATACGTGTCGTCAGACGTGACGACCGGCAGTCCAACAACGGCGTTGCGCCGCTCGATCTCCCGCGGCCAGACTTTGGATGAGGCCAGGCCCGCAATGATCACGCGATCGTCGAGCCGTCCGACCATGTCGAGATTGAGGTATGAGGAGATCACTCCCGAGAGGTCCTCCGCACCGGCGGCCTTGATCCGCTCGTCAACGAAATGGGAGGCACCCAGGAGACCCAGCTCCTCACCCGACCAGGCCGCAAAGATGATGTCGCGGGCACCGGCGAGCTTGCCGGCGGCATGATCAGCGGCGAGTTTCTGGGCCACTTCGATAACGGCGGCGACGCCAGAGGCATTGTCGTCGGCGCCGTAGTGGATTTGCCCCTTCTCGTCGGCGCGCGCCAGCGAGCCTGATGTTTCACCTCGGCCGAGGTGATCAACATGGGCGCCGATCATGAGCGGCGGGAGCCCGCCATCATTCTCACCATCGATTTCCAGGCGAGCCAGGACATTGCGGCCTTTGCGTTTCTGGAAGTCGAGCGCAATATTGCTGCTGGCTGTTACGCCGATAAGATCGCGGCCGGCGCTCTTGCCTGCATCCAGACTCTTGGTCATGGGCTCCAGGTCATCGCCCAAAATGCTCAACATCCGCTCGGCCTGGGCGCGATTAACGGCCACGACTGAGATTCCTGTGAAGCCGGACGTGGCTTCATAAGTCAGCCGGGGCAGGAGGTCGTCGAACTCGTCGCGCCGGGGTGGCGCGAATATGACCCCAGCGGCACCGCGCGCCTTCGCCACCGATGCCTTGTAACGCAGGTCGGCATAGCGAGAGAGCTGCACCCGGCGCTCGGCGGCGAGGTCGCCCGGCATTCCGCGCCATAGCAAAACCCACTTGTCGGTGACGTCGAGGTCGCCATAACTGTTGACTTCCGGGTCCTTTCCGGCGGCGGGCGCGACAATGCCGTATCCCGCGAAAACGACACTTGCCTCCTTTGCTGCGCCGTCGCGTGAAAAGGCCAACGGTCGCCAATCTGTGTCGATTTTGAGTGCTTGTTTCTTGCCATCCACGGAGATCGTCAAGGCATTGCCGTCGGCGAGTGCCACACCAGCCGTGAATTCAAAAGACTGGAACATACTGCCATTATCGCCAGCCGGCTTCAGTCCAAGTTCGGTGAAGGCTTGGGCAACATACGCGGTGGCGAGTTGCTCGCCCTCGGTTCCAGTCAAACGCCCGGCCATTTCCTCGGAGGACAGTGCCGTAACGTGTTGCTTGAGGTCTTCGATGGAAATTTTCGCGCTGGTGCTCCCCATCGTCGGCTCGGAGGCAGACTCGCGACGCGGGGCCTGGGCAAGGAGCTGCCTAGCAGCCTCATGATCCCAGTTGGCGATAAAGATCTGGCTCTTTTTGTTGGGAGTGGCATTCGACGTCCAACTGATCTTGCGTCCGTCGGGCGTGAATGTCGCCAGACCGTCAAAGCCGTCGCGATCGGTGATGCGAACTGGTTGGCGATCACCCTCGACATCAACGAGGTAAAGCTCGAAGTTCGAGAAACCCTGCATATTGGTGGCGAAGATGAGGTATTCGCCGGAGGGGTGGAAGAAGGGCGCCCAGGACAGCGCACCAAGGTGAGTAATCTGCTTTTCACCGGTGCCATCGGCGTTCATTGTGAAGACCTCGGCGCGGGCCCCATCCTCGGAAAACCTGCGCCAGGTGATCTTGTTGCCATCGGCACTCCAGAATGGTCCGCCGTCGTAGCCGTCCGAATTCGTCATGCGCCTGACGTTGGAGCCGTCAGCGTCCATGACATAGAGTTCCATGAAGTAGGCCGGGTCACGCTGCAGCCGCTCTTGTTCCTCCTTTGGGAGGTCGGCGGCATACGCATGTCGATTGGAAGCAAAGACGATACGCTTTCCGTCCGGAGAGTAGGCACCCTCGGCGTCATAGCCCAGCGCGTTGGTCAGTCGCTTGTAGGTTCCCGTCTGGAGGTCCGTTTGGACGATTTCGTAGTTGGCATCGTAATCCCAGGAATAGCGGCGCTGTTTTCCAGACTTTCTAAACTCCAGCTCCGCCTTCATCTTGGCTTCCGCATCGGGGTCGAACTGCGTTGAAGCGTACATAGCTAGAGAGCCATTCGGGTGCAGCCATCCGCACGTTGTCTTGCCCACACCTGGTGAAAGCTGATCGATGTCGCCTGTCTCCAGATCCATGACATACATTTGATAAAACGGGTTGGTCGCGATCCGCTCGCTTTGGAAGATCATCCTGCGTCCATCGGCGGAGAAGTACCCCTCACCCGCGCGTGCACCTTCGAACGTCAGTTGTCGTGCATTGGATATTGGCGAGGCCTGCGCTTGTGCCGAAATGAGCCCGATGAGGGCGATCAACAGCGGGAAGCGATACATGCGTGTCTCCGAGGTGGGCAAGGTTGCGGGCAGGTACCCAAACCAAAGGATATATGGGGCAAACGTGCAGCTCTGAAAAGTTCCAAAATTGTAATCTCAGTTGGCAGGCGCGACGGATTCACTTGCCCGGGAACCGCGAACGCTGGAAGCATCGCCGCGGTTCACGTCTATTACCTTATTGCAATCTTCAAGAATTCAATAGGAGAAGCGGCGATGCCCGCCATGGATCGCTAACGACAGGGCGAGCAGTGGCAACGAGAGCCAAATGAGACACAGCTGCAAAGGCGGTTTCCAGGGCAGACCCTGCTGCATTCCCCTGCGCGGCACGTTTTCTCGGGTTTGTATTTGTCCGGTTGAGACTGCAAGACCTCGTCGACCAGCCCCAGCAGTTCCTGCGCGGGTACTTTGTCTCGTCCCGACACGAGCTGCTCGATCTTTGATGCGGAGATCTTCATATCGTCTGCATTTTCGGCATGCGCTATTGTGCCGTTGGCGATGATAAGAACGGCAAGTGCGCAGACTAAGCAGAAGACCCGGCGGAACGGGTGTGCAGCGATCAAATACATGGATTTCCTCTTGAACGAGCTTGCTTGGCCGACTCCGGCCTCTGTAATGGGACAGGTGCGATAATGGCGTGCATCTGAATGCTCCAAGCCTAGTCGATGGATAGGCAGAGCCTCAAGAACGGTCTTTCGACGAGCCGAACTTGGCGTGCTGATTGAAGCTCCTGCGACCTTTCGGCTGGATCATCCTCAAGTGCTTGGTTGTTTGTTGGGTTGACGGGCATAGGTTCGAGCGTCATTTTCCGGGGAAATTTCAGCGTCCGTCAGTTCTTTCGTTTTCAGTTCGGTTTGATAATCGTCAGCAGGCCTTAATGAGTTCCACCAAGAGCATACCAGTTGATATAGCGCTTCAAGGCGGCGGTTCGCACGGGGCGTTTACCTGGGGCGTATTGGACCGGCTATTGGCGGACGATCGCATCAAGATCGACGCGGTCAGCGGGACCAGTGCCGGAGCGATGAACGCTTGTGCGGTCGTTGAAGGTCTGGCGAAAGGCGGGCCTGACGCAGCCCGAAAGAAACTCGAGACGTATTGGAGGGCGGTCAGCAATGCATCGCGGTTCAGCCCGATCCGGAGGTCTTACTTCGACAGAATGATGGGCCGTTGGTCGCTGGCGAACTCGCCGGCGTTCATGATGTCCAAGAATTTTCTGAGGAACTTTTCGCCCTACACGGTCAATCCCTTTGGCGTGAACCCCCTGCGTGACGTGGTCGAGAAGAGTTTTGATTTCGAGGCGATAAATGCCTGCCAGTCGGCTCGGCTGTTTATCGCCGCGACAAATGTCCGGACGGGCCGACCAAAGGTATTCCGTCAGCCTGAGATTAGTGCTGATGCGGTACTCGCCTCGGCTTGCCTCCCGTTCCTTTCGCATACCGTCGAGATCGACGGTGAAGCCTATTGGGATGGCGGATACATAGGTAACCCGCCGCTGTTTCCGTTGGTGGATGAAACCGACGCGAGGGACTTGATCATCATTCGCATCAACCCCTTTGAGCGCGACGAGATTCCGAAGACGGCTTATGAGATCGACGATCGATTGAATGAGATCACGTTCAACGCGAGCCTGCTCAAAGAGCTTCGGTCCCTCTACTTTCTGGCGGAGATCATCGACGAAGAAGGCTTGGAAAGGGAGGCCTATCGAGACACCCGGCTGCATTGCATCGCGGCGGACGATGAAATGCGCAAGCTCGGCGCCTCGAGCAAACTCAACGCGGAGTGGGAATTCTTCGAGTTTCTTCATGATCTCGGTTGGAAGACGGCGGAGGCTTGGCTTGCTGAAAACGGGCCGCACCTCGGGGTGAAGACGACATTCAACCCGGAATTCGTGCTTGAGGAGAGTTTGAAGCCTGCACACCTCGTAGGCGGCAGGCGCAAGCGTGCCGCGGCGGAGCGGTAAGCGCGATGGGCGTCATAACGATTCTCATTGCCCTCGTCGTGCTGATGTATCTGGCCTACCGGGGTATCACGCTCCTTATCCTCGCGCCCTTGATGGCCGTATTCGCGGCTGCGCTGAGTGGGGGATTGCCCCTGCTTGCCGCCTATACGCAGATCTTCATGGTGAACATGGGTGAGTTCATCATCGCGTTTTTTCCGCTGTTCCTGCTGGGTGCGGTCTTCGGCAAGCTGATGGACGACAGTGGCTCAGCGAAAGCCATTGCCGACGGAATCATACGCTGGCTTGGTGCCGAACAGGCTATTCTGGCTGTCGTCTTGTGTTGCGCCGTTCTCACCTATGGCGGGGTCTCGCTGTTTGTCGTTGCGTTCGCGATCTATCCGGTCGCGGCATCCTTGTTTCGCGACGGGAACATCCCAAAACGGCTCATTCCTGCGACCATGGCGCTCGGCGCGTTCACCTTCACGATGTCGGCGCTGCCAGGCAGTCCTGCCATCCAGAATGCGATACCGATGCCGTTTTTTGGAACCACCGCTTTCGCTGCTCCGGGGCTTGGCATTACGGCAGCGGTCATCATGCTGTTGTTTGGCATGTGGTGGCTCAACCGCCAGCTTGCTGCCGCGCGTCGTGCAAGCGAGGGCTATGGTGCGCATGATGATGCCGTGCCCGACAGCAGCATAGGAATGACAGAGGGGGCCAACAGGGAGGGTTATGACATCCGTGACCTGGATGTTGCGGAGGAGAAAACGGCTGGCCTTCCCAGTTTTGCGTTGGCCGTTGCTCCCGTCGTTGCAGTGGTGTTGATCAACTTCCTTTTCGTTCAGTTCGTCGTTCCGGTGATGGACACGTCGTATCTGAGCCAGCCTAAATTCGGAGCTACCGATATTGATGCCGTGCGCGGCGTGTGGGCCATCATCGTGGCATTACTCAGCGCGATTGTGTTGCTTGTCGCACTGAACTGGCCGCGGTTCGAGAGTTTTCAATCGAGTCTCGACCAGGGGGCGAACGCGTCGGTCATTCCGATTGCGAACACGGCAAGCCTGGTCGGATTTGGGGCCGTGATCGCGGCGTTGCCAGCCTTTCAAACAATCAGCGATGCCTTGTTGTCGCTTGGCGAAGCAAATCCGCTTTTGTCACTCGCGATTGCGGTCAATATCCTGAGCGCCGTGACGGGCTCCGCGTCCGGGGGCATGAGCATTGCGCTCGAAGCGCTGGGTCCGACCTACGTTCAACTGGCGGAAGCTCAAAACATCTCTCTGGAGGCGATGCACCGGGTGACCTCGATTTCATCGGGCGCACTCGACACGCTGCCTCACAACGGCGCGGTTATCACAGTGCTCAGCATTTGCGGGCTGACCCACAAGGAAGCGTACCGGGACATGTTCATGGTTGCGATTGCCGGTCCGATGATCGCCCTAGCGTGCATTATTGCCCTGGCGACGGTATTCGGCAGCTTCTAATCAGGCAGATTGACGAACAACACGCCGGTTCAGTTGCCATGACCTAACCCGGGAAGACAATCGCGCGGATCGGCAGAACGAGGGCTTGCGCGCGAATGACGATTGCATTGGCGATACCCATGCTGTCGACCAACCTCATCAATAGCGCGCTGATCCCGGAAATCTCCCCGGACTCTATGCGCGCCGCATGACTCGTGTAAGCAACGCCGACACAACTGCTTCCTCTTGGGATCTCGTTGGCCTGGTCCTCATAAAGAACCTCTAGGATGGCGAGTACGGTTCCCGGGCGAAGTCTATCCTGCAACTCGATAAGCTGGTCGGTTGGCCGGAACTGACCCGTCGTAATGACATCTTGCACCTGGGTGACCTTCATTGGGATGACCGTGAGAGGCAGTGAGGCGCAAGTTATCTCCGCGATCATTCCAACTTGAATCACCTGGGCGTTGATCTGCTGGAAGCTAGCAACGAACCGTCCGCGTCCGGATTCCTCGGGCACCAGAATCCCCGCGGGCCTCAGGATGGGATTCACAATGTCTCCGGGCTTGAGCAGGAATTGCCTTACGGTTCCATCCGTACCCGCCAGTACGGTTGCTTTTTTGATTTCGGCTTCTGCTTGCGCCAGCTCCGCTTCCGCTCTATCACGCTGGGCCGGGAGAAGGCTTGTTATGCGTGCTTGTACGACATCTCGTTGAGCTCTGGCGGCATCAAGCAAACCTTCGCGACTCTTTTCGGTTGCGCGTAAAGCCTCCAGTTCCTGTGGCGTGACGACAGTCGAATTTCGTTGGGCCAACTCCTCACGGCGCTGCAGTTCGTCCCTCGCCTTCAGAAGCGCACCTTGTGCGTTTTGAATGTTGCCTTCCGCTGCGTCCAGTTCCGACTTTGCCAGTAACAACCCCGCGTCGATCTCCACGATACGACGCCGTGCTGTTTCGGCCGCTGCACGTTGTCGACTGGTCTCGAGCCGGAAAATCGGCTCGCCTGCTTTCACCTTCTGGTCGTTGCTCACATAGACCTCTTCGACGCGGCCGGGGCGATCGGAGATTATCGAGACCGTTCGGAAAGCCGAGATCACATTTGAAGCGATGGGATGAAAGTAGAATATGACGGTAATCAGCGTCAGCGTTAGGGCTACGCATGCGGTGATCCCCCACCGCAGTTCATACCAGAAGGTAAACAGAGTGATCTGCTTTCCTTGATATCGTGTGCGGTAGATGTAGTCGGGCAGGAGCGTAATGAGAGCGCTGAATATGAGCTCTAGCATCTTTTATTCTCCCACCGCTCGCTGCCTGGATAGCGACCGAGAAATGGCCCACAGCGGCGTCACAATGTCAGGTATGCGTATCGCGGCAAGAAGCAAAGCGGCGACCCAGAACGCGTTATTGAATGTCAATAATGAGAGCAATCCGAGGATCCCGACAATTTGCAATTGCACCTTGTTGGTTCCCTTGGCCAGGCGATCCGGCCAAGCCTGAACCGTAAAATAGAGGACTCCAAAGCCAAGGACGACCAAGACAAGGGCAATGGCAACAAGGATGAACAGTATGTCCGTTCCGCCCGGCCCGGTGATGAAAAACGGCAAGTCGTCAATCGGGAGGGCGGTGCGTTCTTGATCCATGTTTTGAAGGTCCACTCAGCTTCGGCTCATCGACCCAGAGACTAGTTCGCGCTGGGCTGTGTGGCTAGGGTTGCCAAGGTGATGAGCCCATGGGAAGGGGCACTGGCGCGTCAGACAACCAGCAGTTTGTCGCCACCGCGAAAGCTTGCATCATTGACGGGGCTAGTTTTCGGGATTGAGTTCTGGGTCAATGAGATTGGTCTGCACCCATCGGTCGCTGAGATGTATGTCGGTGGTCTCAAGACGCCCGGGACCTATACTGTGATACTTATGTGGCACGTCCGCTGGTCCGAGCAGGATTTCACCGGCTTCTGCTTCAATCTTTTCATCGCCAACGGTGAACAGCGCGCGTCCGGCGCGGACAATAAATATCTCATCGTAGGGGTGGACATGCCAGCGCGGCCCCTGACCGATTTCTTCGGTGGCGTAAAATAGAACTGTGACGCCGGTTCCGATGTCCCTGCCTTCGAAGCGGCCTTTCCACAATTGGGGATCAGATGCCCAGTCATCACGTTTGAGAAGAAGCGGCTTACGGCTCATCGTGGCACTCCGTGCATTCTGCTTGTCCGGCTAAGTGGTGCACGGGCGGAGTTGCTCCGCAAGGGCAAGTTGGTTCTGATGAGGGTCCGCACGCAGTGCAAGGCTAGTCGGTTGGAGCTCTACGGGACCGAATTTGAGTAATGTCCAGCATCCGACACTAGGCACAATAGAAATCGTGCCGTTTCGAGACACTCTTTGCGCGCGAATTCCGACAATTCGGCCGCCTCTACAAGTTGTCATTTGTCCTGATCCGGGTTTACACTTGAATTCGGGTAGTCTGGGTGGCGTTTAGAGTGCGGAGTGTCGTTGACATGGCCCGGAACCTGCCCCTGGACGGCTCAGCTAGTCCATCTTTTCTCCGTCAGCTGACGGGTGACTGGCATCCTCTCATTGAGGAGCCGGTTCCGGAGCATGAGCTGCTTGTCATGATGCACAAGTCGGCGCTGCCGGTTCTTGGCTTCTACCTGATGCTCTCTTTTGCCGGGGTGATCGCGACCCTCGGCCTCCTGTCAAACAGTGCGCCAACGATCATCGGTGCGATGATTATCGCCCCTTTGATGGCACCTATCATCAGCTTGGCGTTCGGGATCGTTGTTGTCGATTGGCAATTGATCAACCGGTCGCTGCTCATGCTGGTTACCGGGATCATACTTGTCATCGGGCTCGGCTTCATCGCGACGGAGTATCTCGGCTTGTACATTGCTGGCTCCGAAATCCTGGGGCGCGCTCACCCGACTCTCTTAGACCTGGGCGTAGCGATTGCCGCCGGCGGCGCCGCTGCATTCGCCTACACGCGTCACAGCATCATGAATGCTATTGCCGGGGTCGCTATTGCCGTCGCGCTGGTGCCACCTCTCGCCGTGACCGGGATTGGTTTATCTCAAGGGCTGCACGTGAGTGCTGACGTGGGATTTGCAGCTTCGGAGATTGGTACCTACTCGGGCGGAGCGAGGATCGCCAAGGGGGCCGCTTTGTTATTTCTGACAAACCTCGCCGGTATTGTCGTGACCGCCGGGGCTGTTTTTGCCGCTCACGGTTATGGACACAGGACAAAGGCGGTCCTGGGCATTTTGGCGGTGGCTGTCGCTTCATTCGGTCTTCTGCATCCACTCGGCGTGTCACTTTACAAGTTGCATGTAAAGAGTTCCGTGATGAGCCTCGTCATGTCATCCCGACGTGAGTTGCCGAGACTCTATGATGAGAACGCTCGTGTTGAGGCGGTCAACGTCCGCTTAAATGGGAATGTCGTTAAGGTGAATATTGACGTGCTTGAGGCAGAGACCGAAGCCGGCAAGATGCAACAGAAGGTCGACGATTTTCAACGATCACTTTCGGAGATCTTGAACCGACCCGTTATCGTCGACGTCGATCTCATTCCGGTTCCGATCCTTCATTTCTCGGCTGGACGTGAGGTGGGATCTGCGAAGGTCTCCGACGTTACCGCTCCGCATGACCTGAGTCAGGATACGTCAGATCAAGGGAAGTTATCTGTTTCACCTGTCAAATTGCAGGAGGAGGGAAAATGATCCTCTACAAGCTTTCGATGGTCAAAGATGGGAAAGAGATTTTCAGTCAGGACCTTGCTATCGAGGAAGGTATCTCTTTTGAAGATCAGGTGAAGGATGCCTTTGAGAACTTCCGGAGACAGAGCAAGCTCGCTCTGATGGAAGAACTCAACCTTCTGGATGAAGGCGTCGACATCACAATTCACCGTAAGACAGCGGACGATAGTTGAGCGCCCAGCAAACAAGCTGCGATGCCCGGCGGCTGGTCGGATAGGCTTGGCGGGTCACTCGCACGCGGTTCCTATGGCTCTTGCACGAACGCGATGGCTCGCGCCGGCGCGCCTGAACCCTGTGTGATCTTCATAGGCAGAACGACGGCCCACGCTCCCGCCGCGGGAAGCTTGTCGAGATTATTCGCATTTTCCAAACCCACGACATTGGCCGCGCCTGCGATACGGTGGACGAGGAAATCCTTCGATTGGCCGTTGTCGATGCTGGCAGTGTCGACCCCCAAGACGGCGACGCCACGTTCGACAAGGACCTTGGCGGCCTCGGGGCCGTATGAGGGGAAGTGCAGATTGCTGGCATCCCCGGGCGTATCGTCCCCCAGATAGGCCAGCCTGTTCGGCCAGCGGCTGCTCCAGCCGGTACGCAGCAGCACGAGGGCGCCCGATGGTATCGTTCCGTGCGCCTGCTCCCAATCTTCGACATCCTTTACGGTCAGCGTGTAGTCCGGGTCGGCTGCAGCCTGCGCAGAGATATCAATGACGACGGCGGGACCGCTTAGACGCTGAATTGGTATGGCTGCTGTTGTCTGACCCTTTCGGGCAAAGTGGAAGGGTGCGTCGACGTGCGTACCGCCATGTTCGGGCGAACAGAACCTGTATGAGGCGTAGAAAAAGCCGCGCTCGGTTATTCCCTTGAATTGCTCGGTCAGCTCAAAGGTCTTCTTCTCGGTCGGCCAATAGATTGTGTTGTTGTCGATGTTATGAGTGAGGTCGATGATCTTGGCCTTGGTGATGTCGAGTGCCTTTGCCATCGAATTTAATGCCGGCGCAAAGCAGGCGAGCGTGACCAGTACGGTGGCGCAGAGCACATTACGCAAGTTGCCCATTGTAACCTCTTCGAGCTGAGCATGGAGTCGGTCGCACTAACTGCCGTGCCGCCAAGCGGGGTTGCAAGGTAGAAAACGACTTTAGCGATGCCGGCTTATCAGTCCCATGATGGCCTGAGCTCCCAGCAGACGAATGATGCAGGCATAAACGTGTGCCCAACCCGAAAGATCCGGGACGAGTCTGTCGGGTACCCTGTCCC
>JARFQY010000304.1 GCA_029287535.1 Filomicrobium sp. | reverse complement strand
AGCTGATCACGCCAATCGCGATGGAAGAGAAACTACGCTTCGCGATCCGCGAAGGCGGCCGCACGGTGGGTGCGGGCGTCGTCTCGGCCATCGTGGAGTAACACAAAGGCCTCCAACGCCGGTGCTCAGATGCCGGCGTTGCTCTTTTTCGGACGAGCTGCTGCGCGGGTTGCTGGAGACGCCGGCACGGTTCGTCGAGAGGAGCAGGTGAGAGCAGGATTTTGGGACAGCATGCGCTAGGCGCGAAGAGCACCTAGGCCGGTTGTCGGAGTCATTCGTGAGCTGCTTGGGCTTCCAAGGAGGCAGCTTGCTTTGGAGAGTAAGGCAAGATGATGAACGGTCAGAACATACGCATCAGGCTCAAGGCCTTCGATCATCGAATACTCGATGCGTCGACGCGGGAGATCGTGAACACGGCGAAGCGCACGGGCGCTGAGGTGCGGGGGCCAATCCCGCTGCCGACGCGTATCGAGCGGTTTACCGTCAATCGCTCGCCGCACATCGACAAGAAGAGCCGCGAGCAGTTTGAGATGCGAACCCACAAGCGCATGCTCGATATCGTTGATCCGACACCGCAGACGGTCGATGCGCTTATGAAGCTGGACCTGGCGGCCGGCGTCGACGTTGAGATCAAGCTTTAAGCCGTCGTCTGTTTGAGACCCGGCGGTATGTTGAAGACCCCGATACGCACAGAAGCTTCGCTTTGAAGCGGCGGACCGGGACTAAGGAAAAGGAAGGAATGCTCAAATGCGTTCCGGAGTGATCGCCCAGAAGGTGGGCATGACCCGCATTTTTACCGACGCAGGCGACCATGTGCCTGTGACGGTTCTGCGGCTGGAAAACTGTCAGGTGCTCGCACAGCGCACCGAAGAGAAGAATGGCTATACCGCGCTGCAGCTCGGTGCAGGCTCGCGCCGTCCCTCGCGCGTTACTGCACCTGAGCGCGGCAACTTCGCCATTGCCAAAGTCGAAGCCAAGCGCAAGCTCGCCGAGTTCCGGGTCAGCCCGGACAACCTTATCGAAGTCGGCGCGGAGATCACCGCTGACCATTTCGTGCCCGGGCAGTTCGTGGACATCACCGGCACATCGATCGGCAAGGGGTTTCAAGGCGCAATGAAGCGTTGGAACTTCGGCGGCCTCAGAGCTTCGCACGGTGTTTCGGTCTCCCACCGCAGCCACGGTTCAACCGGACAGCGGCAAGACCCGGGCAAGGTTTTCAAGGGTAAGAAGATGGCCGGTCATATGGGATCGGAGCGGGTGACGACGCAGAATCTCGTCGTCGTGAGAACCGATACAGAACGTGGACTTGTCATGGTGCGGGGCGCGGTTCCTGGTCACAAAGGTGGCTGGGTGCTGGTTCGCGATGCCGTTAAGCGGAAGCTTCCCGAAGCCGCCCCCAAGCCCGGTGCATTCAAGACACGTGAGGGCGGTGCGGAAACCGCTGAGGCCGCCGGTCAAGAGGAGCAACAGTGATGAAAGTCGACGTCACAACGCTCGATGCCGGCACGGCCGGGAGTGTCGAACTTGCTGATCATGTGTTCGGACTAGAGCCGCGCAAGGATCTGATCCACCGGATGGTGCGCTATCAGACGTTGAAGCGGAGGGCGGGGACACACCATACCCAGGATCGCTCCGAAGTGACGGTTACGGGTGCGAAGGTCTATAAGCAAAAAGGCACCGGCGGTGCTCGCCATGGTGACAAATCCGTGCCGCAGTGGCGTGGCGGCGGCAAAGCCCTGGGGCCGAAGCCGCGCAGTCACGCAATCGGCATGCCCAAGAAGGTGCGGGCGCTGGCCTTGCGCCATGCGCTGTCGGCGAAGGCCAAGGCTGGTGATATTGTCGTCATTGAGAAGGCTGCTTCTGGCGATGGCAAGACGGCGGCCTTGCGCCAGAGCTTCGGCAAGCTGTCTCTCGAAAACGCATTGATCATCGATGGTGCGACGCTCGATGCTGACTTTGTTCGCGCGGCTCGCAACATTCCAAACATCGATGTGCTGCCCGTGCAGGGCATCAACGTCTACGACATTTTGCGCCGTAAGAAACTGGTGTTGACGAAGGCGGCCGTGGAGGCCCTCGACCAGCGTTTTGCGGCCGCAGAGAAATCCGGTGAAAGGGCCTAAGGCATGCAGAAGCTCAAAGCCTACGACATCATTCGTTCGCCGGTGATTACCGAGAAAGCGACGCTGCTCTCGGAATCCAATCAGGTCGTCTTCAACGTTGCCGGTACAGCAACGAAGCCTGAAATCAAGAGTGCCGTCGAGGCGCTTTTCGACGTCAAGGTGAAGGCGGTGAACACGTTCGTGCGCAAGGGCAAGAAGAAGATGTTCCGAGGCCGCAGCGGCGTTCAAAGCAGCGTTAAGAAAGCCGTCGTCACGCTCGAAGACGGGCAGGCGATCGACGTAACGACCGGACTGTAAGGAGGCGAGGTCAAATGGCACTCAAGACTTATCGACCGACATCGCCAGGCCTGCGGCAGCTGGTGATTGTTGATCGCAAGGGACTGTGGAAGGGCGCTCCGGTCAAAATGCTGACCGAGGGCAAGGCAAAGACTGGCGGGCGCAACGGTCAGGGCCGCATTACGACGCGGCACATCGGTGGCGGTCACAAGCAGACCTATCGCCGGATCGACTTCAAGCGGCGCAAGTTCGACGTGCCCGGGAACGTGGAGCGGATTGAGTACGATCCCAACCGCACGGCGTTCATCGCGCTCATCAAGTACGAAGACGGCGAGCTGAGCTACATTCTGGCGCCGCAGCGGTTGAGCGCCGGCGATACCGTGATTGCGGGTGACAAGGTTGACGTGAAGCCGGGCAACGCCATGCCGCTGTCGAGCATGCCGATTGGAACGATTATCTACAATGTCGAGATGAAGCCCGGCAAAGGCGGACAGATCGCGCGATCGGCAGGAGCCTTCGTGCAGCTTGTCGGACGTGACGCCGGTTGGGCCATCTTGAAGCTCAACTCCGGTGAAACGCGGCGCGTACGGGCGGACTGCATGGCCAGCGTCGGCGCCGTTTCCAATCCGGACCACGGCAACACGGTGGATTCCAAAGCCGGCCGCACGCGCTGGAAAGGGACCCGCCCGACCGTCCGCGGAATCACCATGAATCCGATCGATCACCCGAACGGCGGGCGCACCAACGGCGGCAAGCACTGGGCGACACCGTGGGGCAAACCGACGAAGGGTGCCAGAACCCGCAAGAACAAGACAACGGACAAGTTCATTGTCCGCAGCCGTCATTTGAAGAAGAAGTAAGTGCGGGCAACCGCGCGACCGTTAAGGAGATACAGTCGTGGCACGTTCAGTCTGGAAGGGTCCGTTTGTGGACGGTTACCTTCTCAAGAAGGCCGAGAAAGTGCGCGCTTCGGGACGCAACGAGATCATCAAGATCTGGAGCCGGCGCTCGACGATCCTGCCCCAGTTCGTGGGTCTGACGTTTGGTGTTTACAACGGCCAAAAGCACATCCCGGTGAGCGTGACCGAAGACATGATCGGGCACAAGTTCGGTGAGTTCTCGCCAACGCGCAACTACACCGGCCACGGCGGCGATAAGAAAGCGAGACGCTGATGGGCAAGGCAAGCCGGGAGCGCGTCCTCCCAGACAACGAGGCGAAGGCGGTCGCACGCAACCTGCGTATTTCGCCGCAAAAGCTGAACCTGGTGGCGGGTCTCATCCGAGGCAAACCCGTTGAACAGGCGCTCGCCGATCTTGAGTTTTCGCGCAAGAGGATTTCTGACGACGTTCGCAAGTGTCTGATGAGCGCGGTGGCCAACGCTGAAAACAACCATCAGCTCAGCATCGACCAGCTGGTGGTCGCGGAAGCCTCCGTCGGCAAGAACCTGGTGATGAAGCGCTTCCACGCGCGTGGCCGCGGCCGTTCATCGATGGTGATGAAGCCGTTTTCGCAGATCACGGTGGTGGTCCGCGAGGTCGAGGAAGACGAGCTTGAGAACGTACGCAAACGTGCCAATGGCGGCAAAGTGAAGAAGGCCAGACCTGAAATGGCCAAACCCGCCGCGGCGGAGGAACCTGCCGCCGAAGCGAAGGAGGCCGAGTGATGGGTCACAAAGTTAATCCAGTCGGCCTGCGTGTCGGCATCAACCGTACCTGGGATAGCCGATGGTTTGCACGGGCCGGTGAATACGGCCAGCTGCTTCATGAAGACCTGGCGATCCGCAAGCACATCATGAAGATGCAGCGTCCGGCGAGCATCTCAAAGGTCGTGATCGAGCGCCCGCACAAGAAGTGCCGAGTGACCGTGCACACGGGCCGTCCCGGCGTGCTGATCGGCAAGAAGGGCGCAGACATCGACAAGCTGCGCGGCGAATTGTCGAGGCTGACCGACAGCGAGGTTCACCTCAACGTTCTCGAGATCCGCAAGCCGGACATCGACGCGACACTGATCGCCGAGAACATCGCGCAGCAGCTGGAGCGCCGCGTCGCATTCCGGCGCGCAATGAAACGGTCCGTGCAGTCGGCACTGCGAGCGGGTGCCCAGGGCATCCGGATCAACGTTGCCGGACGGCTTGGAGGCGCGGAAATCGCGCGGACCGAGTGGTATCGAGAAGGCCGGGTGCCGCTGCATACGCTGAGGGCCGATATCGACTTCGGCCGCGCGGAAGCGAAAACGGCTTACGGCATCATCGGCATCAAGGTGTGGGTCTACAGGGGCGAGATCATCGAGCATGACCCGATGGCCTCCGAAAAGCGGGCCTTCGAAGGTGGTGACAGCGGCCGTCCGCGTCGCGATCGTGGTGGGCAGAGCGACACACCGCGCGAGAGATAATGAAGTTTCCGGTGGCGCCACAGCCGGCGAAACCGGAATGCGAGGATCGTGAGGATCTGAAGAATGAAGCAGCCAAAGCGAACCAAGTATCGCAAACAGTTCAAAGGCCGCATCAAGGGTGTGGCCAAGGGCGGAACATCGCTCAACTTTGGGTCGCACGGTTTGAAGGCCGTTGAGCCCGAGCGCATCACGGCACGCCAGATCGAAGCGGCTCGTCGCGCCATCACGCGACACATGAAGCGTGCCGGCCGAGTCTGGATCCGTATCTTCCCGGACTTGCCGGTGACGGCGAAGCCGGCGGAAGTGCGCATGGGTTCGGGCAAGGGATCGATCGATCGCTGGACGGCGCGGGTCAAGCCTGGACGTGTCATGTTCGAGCTTGACGGTGTGCCTGACGGTGTGGCCCGCGAAGCGCTTGAGCTTGGTGCGCAGAAGCTGCCCATCAAGACCCGGATTGTGACGCGCATTAGCTGAGATGAATGCGCGAGACGTTTGAGAATTTGAGGACGGTCAAGAGATGAACGCCGCCGAGATTAGAGACAAGTCGGTCGACCAGCTCGACGATGAGCTTTTGAAGCTGAAGAAAGAGCAATTCAATCTGCGCTTTCAGCAGGCTTCGGGGCAACTTGAGAATACATCGCGGATGCGGGAAGTGCGCCGGACAATTGCGCGCGTCCTGACGATCCGCAAGGAAAAGCAGAAACAAGGCTGATGATGAGCCGGCGGTCTGGCCGGCCCCAGAGGATTTTGAGTTATGCCAAAGCGCATCCTGCAAGGCGTCGTTGTCTCAGACAAGAACGATAAGACAGTCGTTGTCGAAGTCGAGCGCCGCTATACGCACCCGCTGTTCAAGAAGGTCGTTCGCCGTTCGAAGAAGTATCAGGCGCACGATGAGAGCAACCGCTGCAAGATCGGGGACCGTGTCCAAATCGTGGAAACGGCGCCCATCTCAAAGAACAAGCGGTGGGCGGTGCTGGAGCAGCAGAACGCCTGAGGCCTTGCTCAGCAAATGTAATCGAGCGCGCTTGCCACAGCGCGGTGGGACTAGAAATAACGGGCCGTCTTCATGGCGGCTGAATAAGGAGCGAGAGCGATGATCCAGATGGAGACGAATCTCGACGTCGCCGACAATTCGGGGGCCCGCCGCGTGCAGTGCATCAAGGTGCTGGGCGGCTCCAAGCGCAAGTATGCAACCGTTGGCGACATCATCGTCGTGTCGGTGAAGGAAGCAATCCCACGCGGCCGCGTGAAGAAGGGGCAGGTCATGAAAGCCGTCGTCGTGCGCACGGCCAAGGGTGTGCGCCGGCCGGATGGCTCGCTGATCCGCTTCGACCGCAACGCTGCTGTTCTGGTGAATGCCCAAGGTGAGCCAATCGGAACCCGTATCTTCGGGCCGGTGACTCGCGAATTGCGCGCCAAGAAGCATATGAAGATCATTTCTCTGGCGCCGGAGGTACTTTGATTATGGCGTTGGCAAAAATCAAAAAGGGCGATCGCGTCGTCGTGCTTGCCGGCCGCGACAAAGGCAAAAGCGGTGAAGTGATCCAGGTTCGGCCCAAAGAGGCCCGGGCCCTGGTGCGTGGCGTTAATATGGTTCGGCGGCATCAGCGACAGACGGCCAAGGATGAAGGCGGCATCATCTCTAAGGAAGCTCCCATTCACGTGTCGAACCTGGCGCATGAAGACCCGCGCGATGGCAAACCCACGCGCATCGGCGTGAAGACCCTCGAGGACGGCACCCGGGTGCGCGTTGCCAAGCGATCTGGCGAAGTGATTGCAGAGAAGAGTAGCTAATCGATGGCCGAGAAAAAGCAGGCCCAGGACGGGGCCAAGAAGAAGAAGAAGGACAAGAAGGCGGACGCCGGTGCAATGGCGCCGCCCTCACCGCGTCCGGCTGACTATCAGCCGCGCATGAAGAAGCTCTATCTGGATGTCGTTCGGGAGCAACTGAAGGAGAAGTTCTCCTACAACAACCCGATGCAGATCCCGAAGGTGCAGAAGATTGTCATCAACATGGGCGTTGGCGAAGCCGTCGCCGACCGCAAGAAAGTCGAGAACGCGAGTGGTGATCTTGCGAAGATTGCCGGCCAGCGGGCGGTCATCACCACGGCGCGCAAATCGATCGCCGGGTTCAAGGTCCGCGAGGGCATGTCGCTTGGTACGAAGGTGACGCTGCGCGGTGACCGGATGTACGAGTTTCTTGATCGCCTGGTGACGATCGCGATGCCGCGGATCAAGGACTTCCGTGGCCTCAATCCGAAGAGTTTCGATGGCCGCGGCAACTTCGCGGTCGGGATCAAGGAACACATCGTGTTCCCGGAAATCGACTATGACAAGGTCGATGAAGTCTGGGGCATGGATGTTGTCGTTTGCACCAGCGCGCACAACGACGACGAAGCGAGAGAATTATTGAGTGCCATGAACTTCCCGTTTCGAAAGAATTAGTCGGAGCGATGACCGGGAAGCAAATGGGCAGGACGGTGAATTCGAATTTAGAGACCGCAGCGTGAATGAATCGCGGTGCGGGCTCTAGAGGACCTCGGGGCTTCTCCCCGAAAGGCCTTTGGAGAAAGTAGAGAATGGCGAAAGTCGGAAAGAAACAGAGCAACGAAAAGCGGCGCAAACTTGCGCAGCAGTATGCGGAAAAGCGCAAGCGCTTGAAGGCAGAGGCAAAAGACTTGTCGAGTCCGCCTGAGGAGCGTTTCGCGGCGCGGCTGAAGCTTGCCGAACTTCCGCGCAACTCGGCGCAGGTGCGTGTGCGCAACCGGTGTGAGGTCACAGGGCGACCGCGTGGCTATTACCGCAAGCTCCGGATGTGCCGGAACATGCTGCGAGAGTTGGCGAGCCAGGGCCGTATTCCTGGTGTTGTGAAGTCGAGCTGGTGAGAAAGGGTAACGTTAGATGTCAGTCAACGATTCGCTTGGCGATATGCTCACCCGGATCCGCAACGCGCAGCTTCGCCGCCGCCCCAAGGTGTCGACGCCGGCTTCGAAGCTCCGTGGTCGCGTGCTTGACGTGCTGGAGACCGAAGGATTCATCCGCGGGTATGCGCGCGTCGAACAAAAAGGTGAGCACCCGGAATTCGAGATCGAGCTGAAGTACTTCAACGGTCAGCCGGCAATCAAGCAGATCAAGCGCGTGTCCAAGCCGGGCCGCCGGGTCTATTCGCCTGTCAAGGAGTTGCCAACGGTCGCGAATGGCCTGGGTGTCTCGATCCTGTCGACTCCGCGAGGCGTGATGTCGGATGCGCGGGCACGTGAGGAGAACGTCGGCGGCGAGATCCTGTGCAACGTATTCTAATGTTGGGACCCGGTGCAGCAGTGCCGGGGCGATGGAACGGTTATGTCACGTATCGGTAAAAGGCCTGTCGAGGTGCCATCCGGCGTCACGGTCAAGCTGGAAGGCCAGACAGTCAAGATGAAGGGTTCCAAGGGCGAGTTGTCGTTTACGGTGCCTGACGTCTGTTCTGTTGAGCAATCGTCGGATGGTATTGTCATCAAGCCGGTTGATGAGACCAAGCAGGCACAGGCCATGTGGGGCATGTCGCGCACCCAGGTGGCAAACCTCGTTGAAGGCGTGACGAACGGCTTTTCCAAGACCCTCGAGATTCAGGGCGTCGGTTATCGTGCGGCCATGAAGGGCAAGGACTTGCAGTTGAACCTCGGCTTTAGCCATGACGTGGTTCACAAGATCCCACAGGGCGTGCAGATCGCCGTGTCGGGTGCAAAGCAGGAAGTGATCACGATCAGCGGGATCGACAAGCAACTCGTCGGGCAGGTCGCGGCGGAGATCCGCAGTTACCGTCCCCCCGAGCCCTATCAGGGCAAGGGTGTGCGATATCAAGGCGAGTACATCTTCCGCAAGGAAGGCAAGAAGAAGTAAGGACGAACGAGATGGCCTCGGTTTCGAAGAACTTTATGAAACGGCGCGATCGCGTGCGCCGGACTTTGAGGAAGAAGTCGCATGGGCGTCCGCGTTTGTCGGTGCACAGGTCCTCGAAGCATATCTACGCGCAAGTGATCGATGACGATGGCGGGCGGACGCTGGCTGCAGCCTCGTCACTGGACAAGCAATTGCGCGGCGAGCTGAAGACGGGGGCCGACAAAGAAGCAGCGGCGGCCGTGGGTAAGCTTGTTGCCGAACGCGCGAAGGCCGCGGGGGTGACGAATGTTATGTTCGACCGCGGTGGGTTTCTGTTTCATGGGCGCGTCAAAGCGCTCGCCGATGCTGCCCGCGAAGGCGGCTTGGAATTCTAAAGCTCGAGAGGATTAGTTCGTGGCACGTTCTCAAGAAGGCGGCCGTCGGGGCCGAGATCGCGAAGAGCGCGATAGCGAGTTTTCCGACAAGCTGGTGCACATCAACCGCGTGGCAAAAGTGGTCAAAGGCGGCAAACGGTTCGGTTTTGCCGCGCTCGTCGTCGTCGGCGATTTGAAGGGCCGTGTCGGCTTCGGTCACGGCAAGGCGCGCGAAGTGCCCGAGGCAATCCGCAAGGCAACTGAATCGGCCAAGCGCGACCTCGTACGCGTGCCGCTGCGTGACGGCCGTACGCTGCATCATGACAGTGTCGGGCGGCACGGTTCGGGACGCGTTGTGCTGCGCTCCGCGCCTCCGGGCACGGGTATCATCGCCGGGGGCGCGATGCGTGCCGTGTTCGAGATGCTCGGTGTGCACGATGTGGTGGCCAAGTCGCTTGGTTCGACCAATCCCTATAACGTCGTGCGGGCAACTATCGAAGCACTGAAGGAACAGGAAAATCCGCGCACGATCGCGGCACGTCGCGGGCTCAAGGTTTCGGACATTGTTGCGCGGCGGCGTGACGCTTCAACGGCAGCTGAAGCGCCGGCAGAAGCCTAAGGTCGCAATGTGCCCCGGCGGGCTTGCGCCGAAGTGCGCTCTTGTCGGATCTGGTGAAGTTGAGACGGTGGTGAGATAATGGCCGATACAACAAAGAAGACGATCACGGTCCAGCAGATCCGCAGTGCGATCCGCAGGCCGGAAGTGCAGACGCAAACGCTTAAAGGATTGGGACTGAATAAGCTCAATCGTACGCGGACGCTGGAGGATACGCCAGCCGTACGCGGAATGATCGCGCGTGTCGCGCACCTGGTGCGTGTCGTGGAGTGAGCCCGGTGGGCGGTCGCGACGAAAAACAAGGTTTCAAACGGAGCCCTGGAACGGACGCAAATGTATTCCGTTATATGCAGGGTCCCGCACAGTTGAGGAGCTCGAAGTCGCATGCGGCTCAATGAGATCAAAGACAACCCAGGCGCCGCCAAAAAGCGCGTGCGCATCGGCCGCGGCATCGGATCGGGCTGCGGTAAAACCGGTGGACGCGGCGTCAAAGGACAGAAGTCCCGCAATGGCGTGTCCATGGGCGGCTTTGAAGGCGGTCAGATGCCGCTTTACCGGCGTCTGCCGAAGCGTGGCTTCAGTAAGTGGCGCCGCAAATCCTTCAACGAAGTGAGCCTGGCGCGGTTGCAGGAAGCCGTCGACGCCGGCAAACTTGATGCGGGTCAGGAAATCGACGTCAGTAAGCTGGTCGACGCGGGTATTGCGCGGCGGCCGCTTGATGGTGTTCGGGTCCTGGGCGTCGGTGAACTAAAGGTGGCATTGAAACTGAAAATCGATCATGCGACCGCCTCAGCGAAGGCTGCGATCGAGAAAGCCGGCGGTTCCGTGTCGATCATCGAAAAGAAAGTACTTGAAGCCGACGAGGCAAAGCGCGCCAAATCGGCAGCCAAGAAGGCTGAAAAAGCGAAGTAGAGCGCACTTTCGAAGCCTGGGAGGCTCGAGAGTTGTCTTAGTACGTTATGATGGCCACCTAATTTGACGGCGCCTGGGAACACTGCATCCCTGGCGCCGATGGCACGTTGGCCAACGCTGCGCTGATTGAACCGGGGGATTTCCGGTCGTAGACCAGCGCTTCTTGAGGGTCGGGAGATAGAACGTCATGGTATCCGCTGCCGAGCAGCTCGCCCAGAACATCAACTTTTCCGCATTCAGTAAGGCTGAGGATCTGCAACGGCGCATCTGGTTCACGCTGGGTGCGCTGGTTGTTTATCGTCTGGGGACGTTTATTCCGATCCCAGGCATAAACCCGCAGGCCTTCGCGGAGACCTTCGAACGCTCATCGCAGGGCATTCTGGGGATGTTCAATATGTTCGCCGGGGGCGCTGTGGAGCGCATGGCGATCTTCGCGCTCAATATCATGCCCTACATCTCTGCATCGATCATCATGCAGCTGATGACGAGCGTGAACAAACAGCTCGAACAGCTGAAGAAGGAGGGCGAACAGGGCCGAAAGACGATTAACCAGTACACGCGCTACCTGACCGTGCTGCTGGCAACGTTCCAAGCCTACGGGATTTCGATCGGGCTTGAGAGCATGCAAACCCAGTCGGGTGCGGTCGTGATGGACCCCGGCTGGTTCTTCCGGGCGTCGACGGTGATCACACTGGTCGGCGGTACGGTGTTCTTGATGTGGCTGGGTGAACAAGTCACGCAGCGCGGGATCGGGAACGGGATTTCGCTGATCATCTTCGCGGGTATCGTGGCGGCAATGCCGTCGGCGATCGCCGGTCTGTTCCAGTTGTCCTACGAAGGCTCCGTCCCAACCATCGTCGCATTTGGCGTTATCGCCCTGATGGCTGTGGTGGTTTTGTTCATCGTCTTCATGGAGCGCGCCCAGCGGCGCCTTCTCATACAGTATCCTAAGCGCCAGGTCGGCAATCAGATGATGCAGGGGAATGCCTCGCACCTGCCACTCAAGCTCAACTCGGCCGGCGTCATTCCGCCGATCTTTGCCTCATCGCTGCTGTTGCTTCCCACTACCGCGGCCCAATTCACGGCTTCGCCAGACGCGCAGGGCGGGGGGACGGAATGGCTCAACTACATGGTCGCGCTGCTTGGTTACGGCCAACCGCTGCATATGTTGATCTATGCAGTCCTCATCATCTTCTTTGCTTTCTTCTACACGGCGGTCGTCTTCAACCCGCAGGAGACCGCGGACAATCTGCGTAAGTACGGTGGCTACATACCCGGCATCCGCCCGGGCACGAAAACCGCCGAATACATCGACTATGTGCTGACGCGCATTACTGTTGTCGGCGCGTTATACCTGACAGCGGTCTGTCTCTTACCGGAACTGATGATTGCCAACACCCCGGTGCCGCAGACCTTCGCGGTCATTCTTGGTGGGACCTCGCTGCTGATTGCCGTTAGCGTCACCATGGATACGGTCGCGCAGGTGCAAAGTCATCTGTTGGCGCATCAATACGAAGGGCTGATCAAAAAAGCTCAACTCAAAGGAGCTACGCCAACTTCGCGGAGGGGACGTCGCCGATGAACTTAATCCTGCTAGGGCCGCCCGGCGCGGGCAAAGGAACGCAGGCTGAACAAATCGCAGCCAAGCATGGCATTGTCCAGCTCTCTACAGGCGAAATGCTGCGCGCAGCGGTCAAGGCAGGGAGCGAGGTCGGCCTTAAAGCCAAGGCGATCATGGAATCTGGCGGTCTGGTCTCTGACGACATCGTTGTCGGGATCATCTCTGAGCGGATTGATCAGCCAGATTGTGCCAGGGGGTTCATTCTTGACGGGTTTCCAAGGACGCTGCCGCAGGCGGCCGCGCTGGAGAGTTTGCTCGCCAGCAAGGGCAAGACCCTTGATGCCGTCATTGAGATCAAGGTCGACGATGAAGCGCTTGTTGAACGCATAACGGGACGGTTTTCGTGCGCGAGTTGCGGCGCGGGCTACCACGACAAGTACAAAACACCGGCCAAAGAGGGCGTGTGCGACAAATGTGGCAGCACTGAATTTTCGCGGCGTGCAGACGACAATGAGGAAACGGTGCGGAACCGGCTGATGGCCTATTACCGCGAGACAGCGCCGCTGATTGGCTACTATTTCGCCAGGGATCGACTGAAGAGCGTTGACGGAATGGCGGATATCGACGAGGTGACACGGCAGATACATGCAATCCTTGGTTGATATCGCCTCTAATGCACGCGGGGACTTCCGTCATTGACGACAGGTGGTGCCGCGTATAAAAGACTGGGATTTTCGGATCCAGAAAGTACGTGCAGGTCCGCGGGTATGACCGCTGCGGACGGTGCGACTTTTGTGACAGCAAACAAGCGTGCACAGCGCCGCAGCCAGACCGGTTGGGCCGCTGTGCATTCGTATTTGAACTAGGTACCAGGAGAAGCACACGTGGCCCGCATCGCTGGCGTGAATATCCCGACACAGAAACGCGTTCCGATCGCGCTGCAATACATCCACGGCATCGGAGCCAAGTTCGCACACGACATCTGCACAAAAGTGGGCATTCCCGCTGAGCGGCGTGTCAATCAGCTGACCGATGCGGAAGTTTTGCAGATCCGCGAAGCGATCGACCGCGATTATCTCGTCGAAGGCGACCTGCGCCGTGAGACGGCGATGAACATCAAGAGGCTGATGGATCTGGGTTGCTATCGAGGGCTGCGCCATCGCCGCGGTCTGCCGGTGAATGGGCAACGCACGCATACCAACGCACGAACACGTAAGGGCAAGGCGAAACCGATCGCCGGCAAGAAGAAATAAGTAGCCGCAAGCTGCGGCGGCTCCGGGTCCGCGGAGCACGTCACCGCTGCAGGCAAGCAGCAGCGGTATAGTACAGATGAGAGAGTGACGAATAGATGGCCAAGGAACAGCAGCGGGGCAAGGTTCGCCGACGCGAGAAGAAGAACATCTCCTCCGGCGTGGCGCATGTGAACGCCAGCTTCAACAATACGATGATTACGATCACCGATGCCCAGGGCAACACGATCTCCTGGTCATCGGCGGGCATGATGGGGTTCAAGGGATCGCGAAAATCCACCCCCTTCGCCGCTCAGATGGCCGCTGAGGATGCCGGCCGCAAAGCGCAGGACCACGGCATGAAGGTGCTCGAGGTCGAAGTGACCGGTCCTGGATCGGGCCGTGAATCGGCACTGCGCGCACTGCAGTCGCTTGGGCTGCAAATTACATCCATCCGAGACGTGACGCCGATACCGCACAACGGCTGCCGGCCACGCAAGCGCCGTCGCGTTTAACTCCAGCCGGGTGCCGCCGCGTGCCCGAGATTACCATTCCGGCAGCGCCGCGCCGAGCGCTGTCTCAATCGGGAAGAACCCGACACTTCATACCGAAAAGTGGTTTGCGCGCCAGTTGCGGCGTCGCCCACGAGCCAAGAACGAGGTCATTACCCGTGTCCATGTCAACGATCATGCAAAAGAACTGGCAAGATCTCATCAAGCCCGCCAAGCTGGAAATCGAACCCGGCCGTGATAGCGCTAAAACCGCCACCATGGTGGCCGAGCCGCTGGAGCGGGGTTTCGGCATGACGCTCGGCAACGCATTGCGCCGGGTGTTGCTGTCCTCATTGCAGGGGGCTGCGATCAAGACGGTACAAATCGATGGCGTGCAGCACGAATTCTATTCGGTCGCCGGCGTCCGCGAAGACGTTACGCACGTTGTTTTGAACCTGAAGGAAGTCGCGCTGAGACTGCACTCGGAGGGGCCGAAGAGAATGGTGCTGCGCAAGGAGGGGCCTGGTCCCGTGCTTGCCGGTGATATCGAGACGGGGTCGGACGTTGATATCCTGAATCCCGAGCACGTCATTTGTCACCTCGACCAGGGAGCCAGCATCCGAATGGAGCTGACGGCGGATCTCGGGAAAGGCTACGTCTTGGCTGACCGCAATCGGCCGGATGATGCACCCATCGGCCTGATCCCGATCGATAGTCTCTACAGCCCGGTCAAGAAGGTGTCCTACAAGGTCGAGCACACCCGTGAAGGCCAGGACCTCGACAAAGACAAGCTTACGATGCAGATCGAAACGGACGGTTCCATTACACCGGAGGATGCCGTGGCCTTCGCGGCGCGCATTCTTCAGGACCAGCTTTCGGTGTTCATCAACTTCGAGGAACCCAAGAAGCAGGAAGAAGAGCCGCGCCATCCGGAACTCTCATTCAACGCCGCGCTGCTTAAGAAAGTCGACGAGCTGGAACTTTCGGTCCGTTCGGCCAACTGCTTGAAGAACGACAACATCGTTTACATTGGCGATCTGATTCAGAAATCGGAAGCCGAGATGCTGCGTACGCCCAACTTCGGGCGCAAATCGCTCAACGAGATCAAGGAAGTTCTTGCGGCCATGGGGCTGCATCTGGGTATGGAAGTCCCGAACTGGCCGCCCGAAAACATCGAGGAACTCGCCAAACGGTTCGAGGATCAATACTAATTGCGCTCAGCGGGCTGATGCTTGTCAGTCCGCGCCGCCAATAAACGAGGCGAGGCCGAAGAACCTCCCCGTCAAACAACCATAGAGAAGGCAGAAGACAATGAGACATAAGAAATTGGGTCGGCGCTTTTCGCGCGATTCAGGTCACCGTCAGGCGATGTTCTCGAATATGGCGGCCTCGCTTATTCGCCACGAACAGATTGTGACGACGCTACCGAAAGCGAAGGACCTGAAGCGGGTCGTCGACAAATACATCACATTGGCTAAGCGCGGCGATCTCAACTCGCGCCGGATCGCGGCCTCAAGGCTTCGCGACGAAGACATGGTGAAAAAGCTCTTCGATGTGCTGGCCGACCGCTACAAGGACCGCAATGGCGGTTATACCAGGGTGCTGAAGGCCGGCTTCCGCTATGGCGACAACGCGCCGCGCGCCGTCATCGAGCTCGTTGACCGCGATGAAAGCGTGAAGGGCAAGGAAGACCGGGAGCGGCACGAGGCGGAACTTGAGGCGGAAGCCGAGCAGTCCGCACCGCCGATGGGTGTATAGCCGATACGAACTTTATGCAGCGGGGCCTTGGTGCTCTTCGACGGCCCTGGTGCAAGCGCTCCCGGGCCGTTTTTGTTCTGGGGAACACGTGAAACGAGGGAACGCTGTCATGAGGTCGGGCACGGGTTTGCCACAGTGACCCATTCCACTAATGCAACGGGTTTGCTCGATCGGGCTGTGGTGGAAGGATGCGTGGAATGAACTTTCGAGCTGGGATTGGCACCGGGGTTGGTGTGCTTGGGCTGGTCGGATTGGTTGTTCTTGGCCTTTGGGGTGGAACACAGCCTGTCGACGCGCAGCAGCGGGTGCCCCCACCGTCCCGGGAGTCGATCCAGTATTCATTTGCGCCGATTGTCCGGCTGGCGGCGCCGGCCGTGGTCAATGTCTATGTTTCGTCCCGGGTCCGCAATCGGCGATCGCGGTTGGCAGACGACTTTTTCGAGCGTTTTTTTGGCGACGATTTTGACCTCGGTATGCCGCGAGAGCGCGTTCAATCTTCGCTCGGATCGGGCGTTATCGTCAGCCCCGACGGCGTGATCGTCACGAACGCGCACGTCATCAAAGGGCGCGGTAAGACCGAAATCCGAGTCGCACTCGCCGATCAGCAGGAATTCGATGCAAAGGTCATTGCAAAGGACAAAAAGACCGATATCGCAGTGCTGAAGATCGAGGGTGATGGCAGGAGATTTCCGTTCATGCGGTTTGCCAACTCCGATACCATGCAGGTTGGCGATCTGGTGCTGGCGATCGGCAACCCCTTTGGTGTCGGCCAGACAGTGACAAGCGGAATCGTGTCGGCGCTGGCGCGCTCAAAGATCGCTTCAAATGCCGTCTTCATCCAGACGGATGCCGCCATCAATCCAGGCAACTCGGGTGGTGCGCTGGTCGATGTGAAGGGTCGGCTGGTCGGTATCAACACGGCGATTTTTTCGCGGTCGGGAGGTTCGAACGGCATTGGCTTCGCGATCCCTTCGAACCTGGTCAAGCTGCATGTCGATAGCGCACTCGATGGCCGCAAGGTGGAGCGGCCCTGGCTTGGAGCACGGCTGCAGTCAATGGACCGGGATCTCGCCGAGGCGCTTGGTGTCTCGCGCATTTCGGGCGCCGTTGTGATGCGTGTGTACGATGGTGGCCCGGCGGAGCGGGCCGGCTTGGAAACCGGTGATATCGTGATCAAGGTCGACGGGTTCGACGTGGCTGATGCCCGTGGCGTCAACTATCGACTGACCACGCGCGGCGTCGGCAAGCGGACAAGATTGAAGGTCGTTCGCGACGGGCGTGAGACTGAGTTCCGTGTTTTGCTTGCTGCCGCCCCAAAGATAAAGAAGAGCGATGTCCGCGACCTTGCCGGCAAACATCCTCTTGATGGCGCGCGGGTGGCCAATCTTCTGCCGCCCGTTGCCGAGCAATTGGAACTCGATTTGATCGAAGGCGTTGTGGTGATCTCGGTGCGGCGGCGTTCGACGGCGTCACGATTGGGATTTCGCAAGGGTGACGTTATTACAAAGCTTGGGAACCGTCCGGTCCGCAATCTCACCGACCTTGTCGCGAAACTGCGAAAGCGCCGCAGGGTTTGGACGATGGACGTCAACCGCGATGGCCGCATTTTGGAATTACGCGTGCCGGGCTAGCGCCGCGGCTGGCTCAAAGGCAGCAAAATGAGCGATCTGTTTCAAGCGGCTGGACTGGAAAAAGGGGCTCCGCGCCCGCTTGCGGACCGGCTTCGGCCGCAGCAACTTGCTGACGTCGTCGGGCAGGAGCAGATCCTTGGACCGGAAGGCACGCTCAGCCGGATGCTCCGATCGGGACGGTTGTCCAGCATGATCCTGTGGGGCCCGCCCGGGTGCGGGAAGACCACCGTTGCGCGGCTGATCGCCGAGGCTGTCTCTTATACACATCTGACGCTGCCGACGAATCGAGTCGCGTGTGGGGGTCGGG
>JARFQY010000300.1 GCA_029287535.1 Filomicrobium sp. | reverse complement strand
GCCGTTGCGTGGACGAGGCGGACATTATCTACGCTCGTGCAGCTTGTTCCTTCCGGATTGATTTCTTGAAGTGGAGCAGGCACTCGCTACGCATTTAGAGTGGCTCATTGTGGATCTCAGGGCCGGTTGCCATGCAAACGGCATCCGCATTAAGTACGCATGTGAAGGAATAGTGTGCGCGACTCGATTAGTTGATTCTACCGAGAGCCTGCTGGGTCCATAGCAGGACCACTAGGACCAAGAATAGGTCGTGCCGGTGGTGCGATATGGAAAATGAAAGCGCAGAGCACTCTTCATCGCTTGTCGTGCAGAATCCAAAGCCGCTTCGCCGACGAGCGTGTAGCTCAACTCAACGCGCCCTTCAAACTAACATTTTGGCGGGCCACTCTGCGGGTGCTGAACAATGCTCTAACGCGACACCTCACTTTGCTGGTTTATCGCAATTCAGTTGTCCAGCAAGCGAGGCGACTCATTGCACTCCGACCATTGCCGGAGAGCCAGCGGACAGGGAGTAAGCTATTTGGAATTCGAAGAGCTCAGTTATGCGTCACCAGATGACCCAGTCTTGAAGCGCTGGCTGATCCACGCCGTCGAGCACCTATCTGGTCGCCCGAAGCTACTTCCACTCTATAAGGTTTGGCGGGACTTGGCCGCAAAAAAGCCAGACCACATGATGCGTGAACTTCTGAAGATTATTGAATTAGACGTCGCCATAGGCGGCAGGCCATGGCCGCCCGCTGTGAAGCCAAGTACACCTCTTGTCATGATTGCGAATCATCCATTTGGTATCGGTGACGGAATCATTATGCTCGCTATGGCAGAGGAAATCGGACGGCCTTATCGCGTGTTCGTGGACCGGCGCCTGCTGAAAATACCTGAAGTACGGCCGTATGCACTGCCCATCGACCACGCTAATACCCGCCAAGCTGTCCGAATGAACCTTCGCTCTCGCCAACTGGCGAGAGAATTCTTAAGTCAAAATCATACGGTGATCATCTTTCCGGCTGGGGCCGTAGCGACAGCCCGCTGGCCATTTGGTCGAGCTCGCGAACTTCCATGGAAGAACTTTGCGGCTCGCTTGATTCAAGGTGCAGAGGCGTCTGTGTTGCCGGTCTACTTTGACGGCCAAAATAGTCCACTTTTCCACCTCGTCAGTCGATTGAGTATGACGCTGAGAATTTCTTTGCTCGTCTCCGAGTTCATGCGCCGGTTTCGAAGATCGCGAGTCCGTGTCACCGTGGGAGATGTCGTGCCGTTTTCAGAGCTTGAGGCCAAGCACAATGGAAGGCTCCTTACCGCAGAGCTGGCTGGATTGGTAAAGGTACTGGAGCCACTAGGGACAAAAACTGAGTCCACGAAGCCATGCTAGACAACTCCGGTGCGAACTTAACAAACCAGACTGTACTTTATTGGGCTACGATGCGCAGCTCTGAGATGAGAAGGAGGAACGTCGATAGACATTGTCTCTGCAGACCAGGCGAGTACTTTGTTTGGCCTTCTCCGCGAACGTGTCAGGAGGACGCCTGATGCTACTGCGTATCGCCAGTATGATAGCCACGCCAAGAATTGGACTGCACTCACCTGGCAACAAGTCTTGCGCCGGACGCAGAAGTTTGCTGGCGCTCTAAACGAACTGGATTTGCCGCCAAGGCAGAACGTTGGGATACTTCTCAAGAACTGTATTGAGTGGGTCTGCTTTGATATGGCTGCCCATCAGCTTGGGCATGTCGTCGTGCCTTTGTATCCCCAAGATTGCCCGGAAAACGCCGCTCACATTATTCGCGATGCCGAGCTGCGGCTTCTATTTGTGGACACGGCGTCGAGATGGAATGAGCTGCAAGCCTGTAGTGAGCATTTCCCAGTTCTTGATCACATTTGGCTTCAAAGGCAAGACACGGCCATCAACCACGTATACGACTCATTGCGCATCAGATCGTTGGATGGAGTCTTGTCCAAAGCGGACCTTTACAACGTTGATAGAACTACAGGTTCTGATAGCCATGCTACGATAATCTACACCTCTGGAACGACCGGAGTTCCAAAGGGCGTCGTGCTCACTCATTACGCTATCTTGAAGAATGCCGAGGGGGTTGCAAAAGTAATTCCCCCTACTCCTGACGACGTCTTCCTATCGATCCTGCCACTCGCGCACGCCTTCGAACGTACGCTAGGTTATTATCTACCCATGATGGCCGGCTCGAGCACTGCTTACGCGCCATCGCTCCAACGGTTGCGATCTGACCTTCGTAACATCAAGCCAACCGTCGTGATGGGTGTGCCGCGTCTCTTCGAACAAATGCACTCCATAATTCGGCGCAGCGCGAAGGGAAATCGCCTGAAACTATGGTTGCTGGATACGACTGCCAAACTGGGCTGGCGCCGTTCTCAATGGTTGCGCGGCCAAGGAAAGTGCCCGCCTCCTCACGAAAGACTACTATGGCCGCTCTTAGCTGCAATCGTAGTAACACCCGTTACCGATGCGCTCGGAGGCCGGCTTCGCGTTGCCGTTTCTGGCGGGGCCAATCTTCCGACAGACATCGCCGAGTTTCTTATTGGCCTGGGGTTGCCCTTGGTTGAGGGGTATGGCCTTACCGAAACGGGGCCGGTCGTGACAGCATCAACCCTTGAGGATTACGTACCCGGTTCCGTTGGATTTCCAATATCGGGTGTCGATCTAAAGGTTTCTGACCACGGTGAGTTGCTGGTGTGTACAACTTCCAAGATGACAGGCTACTGGCGCAATAGCGAAGCAAGCTCCAAGGCTTTCCTCGACGACAGGTGGCTGAGAACGGGTGATTTGGCGGAGCTTCGTGAAGGGCGGGTGTACATAGTTGGACGCTGCAAGGATACTCTCGTTCTTTCTAATGGGGAAAACGTCAACCCGGAAGCGCTTGAAGCAGTTATTGCTGTTGACCCACTCATTAAACAGATTTGCCTTGTGGGCGACCGAAGGCCATTCCTTTCAGCAATTGTTGTCGTCGACATGAAGCTCTGGCTGGATTGGGCTCATGCGGAACAATTGGACCCCTCCAAGCCAAATACTGACTTATCAAAATCGCTTGTGCTCAAGCGGATCGCCAAAAGGCTCAAGGGACGACCAACGTTTCAGCAGGTGCGTGCTGTACATATTGAGTTAGATGAGTGGACCGTTGAAGGTCGCCTTATAACACCCACGTTGAAGGTGCGCCGAAGTTTCGTATTAGCCAAATACACGAGCCAGATCGAGCAAATCTACAAATTGCGCCAATAGAGGCATTGATCATCGGCCTAGTACTGTGAACCGTTGCAAAACGGGAGAATTGCGGGGAGTCGACCATGCAATCTCATCGGCGGTGACCGAGTCACCAGCATGCGTGCAATCCAAAAACACTTGTCTGAGTCTGTCCGTCTCCAAACAACAGCATTCTCTAGCTGTTTCAGCTGGGTACGCCACAATCTTATTCCCGCCTGCCAGTATCGCGTAACGGCTACCTTTGGAATAGCCGCAATTCAAGTTCGTATCTTGAGTGAAGACTTTTTGGACATCGCCGGCGTTGCATCGACGTATTGAGATTAATCAAGGTCAGAGTGCTGTCAGTGCGCTATTTTGCGAAAAAGTTACATAAAGCAAACGCGATTGGGTTCAGTTTGCAATAGAGCGCTTCACAATGGACGCGATGTTGGTTTTGCTCGGCATTGCGGGGGTGGGGGGAGCCGTTATGTTGTGTTTTTTGGTCAGTGATATCGCCAGGCAGGAATATGGGTTGGCCCTCATACCTTCATGGTCTTTCTCCTTGGTCCTCCTGTCCTTCACTAGCCTTATCATCAGCGGTGTCGTTGAGGCCGAAGATCAAATCGTGGCCGCTGAGGTTGCGGCTTTTGCATCCATCGCGGCTGCAGCACTCGTGAACGTTTGGAAAAGCACACTCTGGTTTGGTGTTCTCGTCACAATTGTCCAAGCCGCGCTCGTCACGACCATTGTCTTGGTGTTTTTCATATGGTCGGACTCTCGTAGCCAAGTGCCGGCAGGACCAAAACGTCTCGGAACGCGGTGAGAAGCCACAGGGTCGGGACGTAGCAAGCTAAACCCATTCCGACTGACAATGATAATGCGTGGAGGCTTCAAAATGACAGAAACAGTAACGGGTAGATTTGACTCTTTACTAAAAATTCGAAATGCGCAGGAAGACCTTATTGGAACTGGAATCCCGCAAGAAAAGATCTTCGTGGACGAAGATGCGAATGAGCTTAAGGTGCTAATTCCTTCGACCGCAAAGCCCGAGGTCGTTGAAATTCTGAAGCGGCACAATCCACTGCGTGTCACGTGAGACGAGTTAATGCTCCCAGCCAACCAGTGACTTGGGTCATTCGTTGCCTAGTTGCAATCACCGCCGTTGCTGTGGTGACCGGAGCCGAAGCAGAGCAGGTATATGAGCGCCGAATGGGCGACTGGTCCGTTAGTTGTCAAGTCGAGGAATATGGTTTTCAGGGCTGCGAGGCCCAAAGGGTCTACAATGCTCATGACCTTAATGAGCGGCTGCGGATGGCATCAGATCATATGGTCCTTGGGATCTTGATGAATGAGCATACTGGCCACTTCGAGGTCAGATTCAAGGCACCAGGCTGGCGCTATCGCAAGGGCGAAGTGCACGACGTCAGCATCGTCTTCGATGGTGCGATTAGTTGGGGCTTGCCTATGGATACTGTTGAAGACGGCCAGACAATCTTTCTACGGTATTCAGGCTTACCCGATAGCGAGGGCGCACTCCCAGGTGGCTTCATGAGTGCGCATGCTTTCGAGCTGATAATTGATGGTCAATCTATCGGTTCTTTTCCACTCACGGGGTCGCATTCGGCCATCTCACATGCTGCCGAAATGACAGAGCAACTTGCTGGAAGGACATCATAAGAAGTCGAGAAATGCACAGGCGTAGCCACTGCTCCTCTCGACTTGACCAGACCGCGGTTCCACTAACGAACTGACCTAGCAAGCGGGTCGTCAAAACGCGCCGATCAAGCCTTAATTACTAAGTGCGCACTTTGTGAATGCGCGGCACCGGTCAGATCCAAGACCTCGTGAGGCGAATTCACTATCGCGATCAAGGCAGCGATGGCGACCAGAATAAACAGTGTTTTCATCTGTCATCTCCGTGCATGAGAGCTATTCCGTCGCTCCAATGATGGCCGTTAAAATGCGCTCTGCCTTTACTTGCATCGTAGGAAGTTCCCGGATGTCACTTGGTTGGCCAGCCAACGTTGTTCTCTCCTAATGATCCGACTTCGACGGCATACGAAATAGGCGTGGCTTTTTCAGTGCAAGATTTGGCTTTTGTTTGAAAACAACCGAGTGGGTGCCGTTGGATGCCCTGCGCTCTTTGGAGGATGTGCTGATGACCGAGGACCGGAACCCTTATGAGATTTTCGAATGGCACGCAGATTACGGCGATTGGAATGTCGGAACCATATTCGAGGCGACACCTATAAGAGTTACAGAGCCAGACCCTGGTAATGCAGTCTGGTACAAACACGCAATGGCGGACAGCAAAGTCACGATTAGCTTGGCTGACGGAGATACACACGGTGGCAAGATTATATCGTGGGACGTCGAAGGGGGAACTGGCAAGTTGAACGTGTGCGGTAGAAACTGGTTCGTCGAGAGGCAGTCTGGCGAAAAGTGGAAGGTGGTCGGCTAATCGCCTAGGCCCCCCTCTCCACACTTTCCAAGCGGAGGCCAATCTCTAACCGCGGGACCGTTGGGCTGTCTACGCGTGACTCTGCCGCCGCTGATGTCTGCTTTTGAAGGCAAAACCGAACACGCCTACACTGCGCCTGTTAGATGACTGCAATGTCCGCTTTGACCAATGAGAGCACATCGATTAGTCGCAAGGCAGTATCGGTGTTAGATCTAAATCTGACGTCGAGCGCTAGAACCGAGTCGGGTTAGCCGTCCGTTGTCCGGTGTTTGAAAGGGGTTCGATAGTAGGTTTGGTATCCGCCACAGGTGCGGACCTCCAAGGCAGTCGACCGGAGATTTCAATTTGCAGCGCGAAGCTAAGAGCAGTCCGGATAAGAACGATCAAACCAAGCACTAGCAGGTTTTCGATCGTTGGCTCGACCGCAACTGTTCCAATAATGTCGGCGGCCACTAGGAATTCCAAACCCAGTAGGATGCTCCGCGCCAGGGTTGTGCGGAATGGATGATAAGCTTCACCCAGGCCATCCCCCCGAAGTAACTGCCTGAAGGTCTGTACTGTCGCAAGGAGCAAACCCAATACCATCACCACAACGCCTCCAGCTTCAAAGCATTGGGCTATCCAGTGTAATGCGCCGTCGAATGTGGCTGCTGCTCCCGTTGCATCCGCTTGAGTATTCGGATTTGCCATGACTACTTTCTCGTTAGTTTCCAGCCGACTGTGTTCGAACAGCTGAGCTACTCTTGGTATTGCTCAATTTGGTCGCTGTCGCGGCTCCGTTAAGCCAGGATCCCGAAGGGCGAGACGCATCTGTTTCTCCGCCTCGATGATTACAAAGAACAAGACGCCTACAAGAATGATGAGGAGTCCATCGCCTAGCGGCATTGCCGCCGTTCCAAGTACAAATTGCAGCGGCGGCAAATACGTGACAGCGAATTGCGCCACGGTGACTATGGCCACACAGCCCCAAATGACGGGTGTCCCCTTGGCCGCTACCCATGTTAGAGACGGTCCGTGAATGTTGCGTACGAAAAAAAGGTGGAAGATCTCCAGTACGACCAGCGTATTCACTGACATTGTTTGGGCGACCTCAATGCTGTAGCCACGATCGATGGCGTAGGAATAGACCCCAAAGACGGCGGCGCAAAACAGCGCTGAAACGAGGCCGATGTGCCAGATAAGTCCTCCCGTTAAAAGTGGTTCATCTCGCGGCCTTGGCGGCCGGCGCATCGTTCCAGGCTCGGATGGCTCGAATGCAAGTGCAAGCCCAAGTGTGGAGGCCGTGATTAGGTTGATCCAAAGGATTTGAACCGCCGTGATCGGAAGGGCCATGCCGGCAAGTATGGCCAAGACAATCGTTGCGGCTTCTCCCGCACTAGTGGGCAATGTCCAGCCAATCACCTTCTTGATGTTGTCGTAGACAGTGCGTCCTTCGCGAACGGCTGCGGCGATCGACGCGAAATTATCGTCCGCGAGTACAAGTTCGGCGGCCTCTTTTGCGGCCTCGCTACCTTTCAGGCCCATGGCGACGCCGGCATCGGCCCGCTTCAACGCGGGCGCATCGTTGACGCCGTCGCCGGTCATTGCCACGGTTAAGCCGCGCGACTGGAGTGCCTTGACGAGCCGAAGCTTGTGAACTGGCGATGTGCGGGCAAAGACATCAGTATTGATTGCCGCTTCCGCCAGTTCGGCATCGTTCATGGCCTCGATATCCGATCCAGTCACTACGCGCTCGGCGTTCTTCAATCCAATTCTCGCAGCAATCGCACGGGCGGTCGCGCCATGATCGCCCGTAATCATTTTTACCCGGATGCCTGCCGCGTGACACTCGGATACCGATGCGATTGTCTCTGGACGGGGGGGATCGATTAGGCCAATCAGGCCGATCAGGGTCAGATGACCGTCAAAGTCTGTCGTGTTCAGAATGGTTTGTTCCTGCGGTACGCTGCGTGCTGCCACCGCGATGACACGTTGACCTGCAGCGGCAAGCGAATCGACCCTCCCATTCCAATAAGCAGTGTCAAGCGCTTCGCTGGCCCCGTCCGCGGTCCGCTGGTCTGCGCACATTGCCAGAACCTCTTCCGGCGCGCCTTTCACGTGGATCCAGGCATGTCCCTGCTGATCGTGATGAAGAACGGCCATGTAGCGATGAGCTGCATCGAACGGGATGGCATCGGTGCGCGCCCAATCTTTGAATGGTTCCGGACCAAGGCGCATTATCTTACCGGCGAGTGCCTTAAGTGCGCCCTCCATCGGATCGCCCTCCACACGCCAAGAAGCTTCATGGGCATGGAGCACGGCGTCATTGCAGAGCCCGGCCACTTGCGCGAATTCAATTAGGACCGCGTGCTCATCTGGGTGCGCATCGGCATCTTGCCACCGAACGGTCCCTTCTGGCGCATATCCATTGCCGGCCACGGAGTAGATGTATTCAGATGCCGCCAATGATGCGACCATCATCTCGTTGCGCGTCAGTGTGCCGGTCTTGTCGGAACAGATCACAGAGACCGACCCCAGGGTCTCGATCGCCGGTAGTCGACGCACAATAGCGTTTCGCTTGGCCATTGCCTGAACGCCTACGGCCAGAGTGATGGTCAGGACGGCGGGAAGCCCCTCTGGAATCGCCGCCACCGACAAGCCCACCACAACCATGAAGAGTTCGGCAAATGGAATGTGGCCAACAAAATGGCCATAGACGAGCAGGGACCCGGCCACAAGCAAGATGAAGACGGTGAGCCAGCGCGCGAACACATCCATCTGATGCACCAACGGCGTCGTCAGTGCCTCGATCCGCGAGAGCATACCGCTGATCGCACCGATCTGGGTGCTCGCGGCTGTGGCAACCACCAGCCCGCGCCCGGTGCCCGCGGCGACGAGCGTGCCGCTGAACAGCATCGAAGACCTGTCGCCGAGCGCTGTGTTAGCCTCAGTAGGTTCCGGCGACTTGTCCACTGGAACGGATTCGCCGGTGAGTATGGCCTCGTCAGCCCTTAGCCCGCGTGCCTCAATGAGGCGCAGGTCCGCTGGCACTCGATCACCGGCCTCGATTAGCACTATGTCGCCGGGCACGAGATTGGCTGCATCCACGCTCTGCCTTTGTCCATTGCGTAGTACCGAGGAACGTGGCGCGAGCATGCCTCGGATCGCCTCCATCGCCTGCTCCGCACGCCCTTCCTGGATGAACCCGATCAGTGCGTTGACGATCACAACTGCGAGAATTACCGCGGTGTCGATGACATGCCCTAAAACAGCTGTTACTGCGGCAGATGCCAGGAGCACATATATCAGAACGTTGTGGAACTGGGCTAGAAAACGCAATAACGGGCTGCGTGTTGGCGGCGACGGCAATCTGTTAGGGCCGTGCTTTTGAAGCCGGCGGGTGGCCTCCTCTGCACTGAGCCCTTGAACTGAAGCATCCATGGCCTCAAGTGCAGCGTCTACTGGCAACGTATGGAACAACTGGTGATTTCTGTCGGTGGTCATGTCCACACGTTGGGCCCAACTTGCGCTTTGCACTCAGAAGACAATTGGCGATCAAGCTACTCGATAGCGCTCTATTCTATCGACTATGATCTCGTAGAGGTGTTTCAGCCCCACAAGTCTGTAACACCCCCTTCATCTAAGCCACTTGATTGGTGGTTTTCAGGATGGTTTCTAGGGCCAATACTCGCATGCTGAGAGCCTCATGCGTTCGCACGTAAATGTATAGGCGGAGCCAATAATTGATAACCGTCTGGACCTGTCTCGGACATGCAAACCATTCGGTATTGAGGACTTCATGCTGCAGGGTTCTATTGCAGCGTTTGCCCGCAAATCTCGCGTGCGTATCCCTTTAAGGCTACGCTCCGTTCACCGGTCAAACAAGGCCGGGTAGATATCATCGACTTCCGATCTCCCTGCTTGAAACTCACTTGCATCCTGAAGTCCGTCCATAGATTTGATCAATTAGTGGATACTAGAAAGTCGTAACCCCACTGGTGAATGCTGCCCCCGCGTGCTTGATGGATGTCAATGCTTTGGGTCGGGCATACGTTGATCCTATAGTATCATTTGCAGGCTGTTCTTTTTCAATTCGCAGCCTTCTCAACTCTGAGGAACAACCTGGAAATCAGTTGTTTGCCGGCTCATGGTTTCAAGGGATGATACATCTCTCATAGATCGAGGCGACCCCATCTCTACAGTGCTAAGTGGGCGTAAGCATCAACGCGAGATGTGCGAAGGTTTGGAATTGCTCGCTGATCAATTGGCCGATCATGCTGATCAGCGCTTGTGTTCAACGCTGCTGCAATTCCTACGTGATGAATTGCCAGTCCATCACCGCGACGAGGAAGCTGTCTTTGATTTGCTACGAGGTCGTGAAGGAGACGACTCCATTGTCAGATGTTGGATTGAGCAAACCGTCTTGAAGCACCGTCGCTGTTCCCCGTCATCATTCACGAGACATCTTGAGGCGAATCGGAAAGAGAGGGTTTTGAGATCATCGTAGCCATTATGGAGCGAATCTATGGACGCCCCTCGCGCAAGGTGATTGTCGTGATCGTGCTGACGGCATTGGAT
>JARFQY010000294.1 GCA_029287535.1 Filomicrobium sp. | reverse complement strand
TAGGAATCCGGCGTCTCCTCAGCTGCGGTCGCAGAGCCCGGCGAGCGACGGCGCCTGGAGCGCTTATCACCAGCATTGACCTTGTAGCCGTTTCCGGATTTTGCGGTGCGTGCGCGGCCGTTGGTTCCGCCGTGACCATAGACGCCGCCGGCGTCCACACTCAGGTGGGCGTCATGATCATCACGAGCGGCCCGCAGCGCACCCGGATGGATGCGACTTGCCCCATTAGCATTGCGGGGGTTGTCGGAACCCGGGGCATGCCGGAGGCCGGTGTCGAAACCGCGCAACGGGTCGTTTTCTGTACTGCTGCTTCCTGCGTGCTGATGCCGGGATACCGGAGCGGCTGCCAGCGCGGCGGCTCTCGCCTCGGCCTCCGCCTTGATGCGCACGCGGCGCACATCCTCCGCCCTCTTTGCCGCTCCCATAACAGCCTGCAGGATCATGTTGGACCAGGCACCGTCGCGGAATCGATAGACCCGGAAGGCCTGGCATCCGGCGAATTTGCTGCCCTGGCGCCACAGCTTCTTTTGTATGGCCTTCGTCGACAGGAATGGGTTGTAGACGCGCGTGAAAATTTTCTGCTGCTCGAATCCGGAAAACAGGTTGGCGAGCAGGTGCGCTTCGTGCTGCAGCTCCTGAGCATCGTGGGAACCGTAACCGAAGCCAGCTTGCGCATTTCGTGCGTGTGGGCGGTAGGGCGCGTCCAGTGGTACGGCGACGTAATAGGCGCCGTGCATATCGAAAACCACGTGGCGGAATACCTCGAAGTTCTGGCGAATCTCTGGATCGCGATGGATTTCATTGAAGCGCGATAGAATTCCGATCATGGGGCCGCGCTCGGCTTCGCGCATGACCGGCACCAATCCATTGAGACGGTTGATTGGCCGTCCGATGGACACAAGCAGCAGGCAGAAGTCGACGAAGACCGCGATGGCCAGCGGAATGTAGTCGCGCTTGGACAGGCCGACGGGCTGCGCCAGTACAGGAGCCGCTTGACCCGAGGCGCCGCCGGAAACCGACTGAACGGCTTTCTTCTGTAACGCGCGCAGTTCGTCAGCCGACGGGGGCAACTCGAGGATGACGGCACCTTGAAGTGTCGCCGCGAGGCGGCGAAAGGCTTCGATGGTGGCTTCGGCGCCTTCGACGGCCGCGACGTGCGGGCGCTGCATAACCGGCAGTTGATCAATGGCGCGAACAACGCCGCGCAGCGCCGTCTGCAGTTGCGGATCCGGACATGCAAAGGTGCCTCCGCGGCCATTCGGGAATACCGCCTTTTCGGCGCGGACGGCCAGATCGCTGCGGATCTGAACGAGCTGGGGGTCGGTGCGGAATGCGTTGAAGCCGGCTACGGTCAGATCCAGCCGGCGGTTCAGGCCGCGCATGAACTCGTTGCGCGTACCGGTCTTGGGGTCGATTGTCGACTGGCTGGCGTCGGAGATCTTCTTCAGTTCGGCATCAAGGGCCGTCATTTCGTTGCGGATGCTGCCGACACGCCCTTTGACGAAGTCACCTGAAAACGAGAACTTCTGCGCGTCGGCATCGCGCAGCTTTCGGCGTGGACCGTCACCGGGACTCGAGTTGGGGCAGCTTGTTCCTCTTTCACGCTCCTCGATGGCCTTGGCCGTCGATACAGTGGTGAGCTGCTCAAGCGTGTCGGAGAGTTGCTCGAGGCGTGTCGAACCCGCATGCAAAGCGGTTTGAACCTGCGAAATTGCTGCCTCAGCGGATCTTGTCGCTTCACCGCGGCTCTCCAGGACCTTCCAATAGAAGCCAAAGCCGAAGCCAACCGAGATGACGGTCAGAAACAGGTAACCAAAGACGTAAATGACTTTCGTTGTGAAATGGATGGGACTGAAGATCTGATCGAGCAGCCAGATGATCATGGTCATCAGCATCGCCACCGCGAAGCCGATGATGACCTTCTGGACAATGGGAAGCTCGCCCATGTTCGATTCGATGAGTTCGAGCATGCCGACGTAGGTCGCGACCCACGACAGCGCACCCAGACCCAAAACCAGGAAAAGCTTTTTCCAATCGCGAGGAGGTTCTTCCGGCTCGATCCAATCGCCGCCGCCCAAATGCGCAGACCCCGTGCCGCCAAGCGTCAGACTCGGTTCGCGCATTGACCTATCACTATTCACAGCCATCGGCTCGACCATCCATTTTCATCACGCGGCCGGCGAGCGTCATATGGGTACAGTGCGGAGGGACCCGCGCGTTCTCACATCAACACGGCGTGTTGAAGCTCCCCAGTTCGGCCAGACCATTTGGTCCGCCCCGGTGCATGATGCTGTTGCCTCGTCTTCAGTCAGAGCCCGGCGCCCGCCTTAATACAAACTGCCGCCACGAGCCCCCTACTCCAACTATCTGAGTAGAGCGTGTTTTTGGCTTGAGAACGGCGCGATTGTGACGCAATGGCGCCGGGCGGTTTAACGGGAGATGAACGCGCGGTGGCCAAGTGAGCTGGTCGAAACCTCGCAAGCGAGTCTTGGAGCACATGCAAGCCAACACTGCGCAGGCGCGTGTTGGGCACCTGCAAGCCAACACTACGCAGGCGCGTGTTAGTTCAACCCCAAAACGCTGTCGCGCTCCTGTTGGGACAGGGGGCGCCAGCCAGACGGCTTGCCGCGCTGTGGCGTGCCGGTTGTCCTCCGCTTTCGCTTTGGTCTGGGCAGCAGGTCGGAACGTGGATTGGCTTTGGCGTGGGCCGCGAGTTCCGGCAGCAGTTCGGCCAGTAGGGGAGCGGCCGCCTGGGCGGCGTGAACGCGGCGGGCCCAGGGCTTTGACGCCGACCCGGTCCCAACAACAACCACGTAGGAATAGGCCGCTCCGTTGCGGAACTGGATGCCTCCGGAAGCCCAGACATCGACGGTGGCGTCTGGATCAAGCGTCACCTGCGTCCCGGTCTTGGCGAAATGCAAACGCACGTCAGAGCGCCGTGCGGCACACCACTTCGACAGACTTTTCAATGTGCCATGCGATGTCTTGTTGGACCGGTAACACAAGGGCGCCTGCAACAAGGCCTTTACAAGTGGTTTCGCCCTCTCGCGGATCACCTTGGCGGGAACGATGGCGCTTGAGAGTTCATCGACAGACTGTCCCTTGGAGTCTTGAAGGTGCGTGTAGTCATAGGACTTAATCAGCGTCGGCGGGCGCACCGTGGTCCGTGAGCGATTGATCAGGGCATTAAGAACGACCGAGGACATTTGATGGACGCGGCGCGGCGAACCGGAAATCAACCCCAAAACGGCGGCGGTCGACGGTGGTGTCCCTTCACCGTTTGCGTTGGTTGGCGGCATGTTGAAACCAAACTGGTCGATTAGCGCCTTGATCCGCGGCTGCCCGATCTTCGCGGTGCGATTGGCGATTGGAACGTTGAGGGAGCAAGCGAAGGCGACAACCGCTTTGCGGCCGCGGCGGAGATTGCCGTTTCTGCGGCAGGTTTCCAGCCCTCGCGCCGGCGCAGTGGTATCTACATACAGCGTGGACGCGCTGTCCCGGCCTTCGTTGGCGATGGCGATAGCGGCGATCATCTTGCCGGTCGAGGCGATCATGCGGGGTTCGCGCGCACGTTCGTAAAAACCCGTCTCGGAGTTGCGCGCGACCGGCGAGCCGAAATAGCTCGCCGTTTCCCTATTCTCAAAATAGCGGACTATGCGACCTTCAGCGTCGGCGGCGACAACGGCGACATGAGGTAGGTCGACACCCGGCCCGGCGTTCGTTCGATCCAACGTGAAGGCCGGGTCCATGCGATCAGCGAGCTTGTCGCCCAGAGCCTTCAGGGCGTCCGTCATACGCAGCGTAAAGGCCAGGTTCTCGCCCGCGTCGAGGCTGGTCGAAACGCCACGAACGTGGTTGCGCCAATCGAAGCCATAGGTCTGCTTCATCTCTTCTCGCAGGCCGTAGCGAGAGGCGCCCATCAGCGTGTTGGCGCGAACGACGGGATTGGCGCGGGCCCGGGCTGCAAGGCGCGGCGAGAGCTTTTCAAGCGTCTTGTCGAGACCCGGCTGAACGCGGGGGTCCGGGGGACCGCCGGCCAGTCCAATCAAGTCGAAAACCACCGCCTTTTGTTGTTCATCGTCCTCTAAGAGGCGTTCGGCGCACTTTCTTGCGCGCACTTCGGTGATGTAGCGCCAGCGATCGAGACGCACCTGATTAAGCCTCTCACTGCCGCGCAGCAGGATGACGGGTTTGTTGACGGCGGAGGCCAGGACGAACTGCTCGGCAACCGTCAGATCCTTGGCCTCCTTGCCAAATACGATGCGGCTGGCCAGCTCAACGCCGTGGAGAGACGTGCCGCCTGTACGCTGCGCAAGCCACAGGTGGTTGGCCGCCCATTGCTTCAGGCGGGTTCGGTCACCACCCTGGGTCAGTTCGAAATAGATCACGGGCGCCAGCCACCATTCGCCGACCTTGCGCTTGAGCTTGGCGAACGGACCCTCACTGGTTTGCGGTGGCGTCTTGTAGATCACCCGGGCGATCTGCATGGGAAGTGTCGATCCTCCGACGCCAAGCGCCGGGCGACCAAGTGCAACGGAGCGGCGGATCGTGGAATAGGGGATCTTCAGAACGCCCAGCAGATCGATACCGAACGGATTGTAGATGGTACCAATATGGCGGTCCTCATGGAACGTCAGACACTTCCAATAGTGCTCTGGAACCTGGCGGACGGGGATCGACTTATGATCCGGATTGGAGATGTAGTCGCCAAGGTCGATGGCCTCGCCTGTCCAGTTGACGTCCTGCTGGCTGTCGAGGCGGGGATCGAAGGTGCCAACAAAGTTGCCGCGCTTGTCGTAGATCGCCGTCGCCAGCCAGCGTTCGGCATCGTATTTGAGCTTGTCGGAAAGATAGAGCTGACCGGTGTAACCGCGAATCGGCGCGACGACATAGACGAGCACAACCGCAAACGCCAGGTACGCAAAGAGCGCGAGAACGACATAGCGTAGGGCCCCGAGGCGCGGGTTGAACGCGATCCACTCGGTAAAGAACCGTGCAATCCAGACCGGGATGGACACCACCATCTCGACCAGACGCATCAAGCCTTTTGCTATTGCGATCATGCCCCGTTCTTCGCAGCCACACTTTGGGTAAACAGGTCGGTTAACCGGCCAATGTGGCGTGGGCACGACTTCAATGCGACGGTTCCGGCCATGGAACGCGTCGTATTTTCAACATTTACAACAGGTTACTTGCCCGAACGTTCGCCAAAGACGTACCCGGCACCGCGCACGGTGCGAATCGGGTCGCGTTCTTTTCCACGGATCAGGGCCTTGCGCAGGCGGCCGATGTGGACGTCCACGGTCCGCTCGTCAACGAAGGCGTCGCGTCCCCAGACGCCATCGAGGAGCTGTGAGCGCGACAGAACCCTGCCGGGGCTCTCCATGAGATATTCCAAGAGACGGAACTCCGTCGGGCCAAGGTGAACTTCGCGCGGCCCGCGGGTCACCTTATGAGCAGCCCGATCAAGTTCGATATCGGACACGCTCAAGACTTCCGCCATGCGGTCGGGGGCGGAACGGCGTAGGATTGCCTTCACACGGGCCATCAGCTCGGGAACGGAGAACGGCTTGACGACATAGTCGTCGGCACCGGTATCCAAGCCGCGGATTCGATCGGTCTCCTCGCCGCGCGCCGTCAACATGATGATCGGGATATTGCGCGTTTCCGGTTTGGAACGCATGCGCCGGCACAACTCAATGCCGGAGACCGAGGGCAGCATCCAGTCGAGCACGACGATGTCAGGCGTCTCTTCGGCGACGATAATCTCCGCCTCTTCACCCGACTCGCAATGGGTAACGTGGAAACCCTCCGCCTCGAAGTTGTAACGCAACAACTCGCTTAGCGCCTGCTCATCCTCGACAATGAGGAGTTTCGCCGTCATCTGAAGTTGTCCCATCGGTTCCGCCTAGCTCAGCTATCCTCTTCACGATCTACACCATTCTTGATCAGCGTCGTGCTCGTCTGGTCGCCTTTGGGCCGGTCATCCGTCAAATTAACGCCTGTCACGAGATAATGAATCGTTTCAGCGATATTGGTGGTGTGGTCGCCGACTCGCTCGATATTCTTGGCACCGAAAAGAAGATGCGTGGAAAGCCCGATGTTGCGCGGGTCTTCCATCATGTAGGTCAGCAACTCGCGAAACAGGGAGTTGTAGAGGTCGTCGAGTTGACGGTCAGCGTGCCACACGGATATGGCGCGGGTGGCGTCGCGCGCGGCGTAAGCGTCGAGAACATCCTTCAACTGGCGCAGCGCCAGTTCCACGATGTGGCGCAGGCCTGTCATGAGTGGCTTCGGGTGTGGCTCGTGGGCGATCGCCAAGGCCCGCTTGGCGATGTTCTTGCCCAGATCGCCAATGCGTTCCAAATCGGCGGCAATGCGCATTGCGCCAATGACGCGGCGAAGCGCCTCTTCCTTTGGCTGGCGCCGGGAAATCATGGCAACGACTTGCGCTTCGATGTCGCGTTCGAGGGCATCGATGCGCCAGTCAAGCTCTACGACCCTTTCCGCCAGCAGGGGGTCACGCTGCTCCAACGCATCAAAAGCCAGCCCCAGGACATGTTCAGACATGCCGCCCATCTGGGCGATCTTATTGTCGAGAAGCGCGAGCTCCTCGCTGTAGGTCCGGTTTTGCATTCGTTTCTTGTTTTCCCCTCGCGGGAGTCCGAGGACCATTAGCCGAAGCGGCCGAAGATATAGTCCTGCGTACGTTTGTCCTGCGGGTCCTCGAAGATCTGCTTCGTATCACCGTACTCCACCATGTAGCCGATATGGAAGAAGGCGGTCTTCTGCGAGACGCGCTGGGCCTGAGCCATGGAGTGTGTGACGATCACAATGGTATACTTTTCGCGCAGCTCCATCATCAGTTCTTCGACCTTCGCTGTCGCGATCGGATCGAGGGCGGAGCAGGGTTCGTCCATCAAGATAATGTCAGGCTTGGTGGCGATGGCCCGTGCAATACACAAACGCTGCTGCTGACCACCTGACAGGCCGGTGCCGGGCTCATTGATACGATCCTTGACCTCGTCCCATAGACCGGCGCGCTCGAGGCTGGTGGTCACGAGTTCTTCCAAGTCGGTCTTGCCCTTGGCCAATCCGTGGATGCGCGGACCATAGGCGACGTTTTCAAAGATGGACTTTGGAAACGGGTTCGGTTTCTGGAAGACCATGCCAACACGTGCGCGAAGCTCGACGACGTCAAGGTCGGGATCGTAAATGTCCTGATCATCGATCTTGATCTCACCCGTGACGCGAGCGATGGGGATGGTGTCGTTCATGCGGTTGATGCAGCGCAGGTAAGTTGACTTGCCACAGCCCGAAGGACCGATGAGCGATGTTACCGCATAACGGGGGATGTCGAGATTGACATCGAAAAGGGCCTGCTTGGCGCCGTAAAAAACGCTAACGTCCCCCGATGTGATCTTGGGGTCTTCTACCACTGATCTCGTCGTGGTCGTCTCTGGTGACACTACTTGTTGATCCATGGTGAGCGATCCCTTTACCATTTTTTCTCGAACCGACGGCGCAGGTACACCGCGAGAAGATTCATCAAGACGAGGAAGCCAAGCAGTACAAGAATGGCCGCGGAAGTCCGGCTCACGAAGCCACGTTCAGGGCTGTCAGCCCACGAGAAGATCTGCGTGGGCAGAGCCATCGCCGGCTGAGTGAGACCAACATTATCCACGCTCGGTATGAACGCGTTCATACCAATTAGCAACAATGGTGCCGTTTCTCCCAATGCCTGTGCAAGACCGATGATCGTACCGGTCAGAATGCCCGGCATCGCCAGCGGGAGCACATGGTGCAACATCACCTGGTGCTTGGAGGCCCCAACGCCCAGTGCGGCTTCGCGGATCGAGGGCGGTACCGACTTTAGTGCCGCCCGTGTGGCAACAATGATTGTCGGCAGCGTCATCAAGGCGAGCACCATGCCACCGACAAGCGGCGCCGACCGCGGCATACCGAACGTGTTCAGGAAGAGTGCCAGACCGAGCAGACCGAACACCACCGAGGGGACCGCCGCGAGGTTATTGATATTAACCTCGATAAGGTCCGTAATGCGGTTCTTCGGGGCGAATTCCTCGAGATATGTCGCTGTCGCGATGCCGATCGGGAAACTCAACAAGAAGCACACGAGCAACGCCAAGAACGAGCCCGATAGCGCGCCAGCCAGACCCGCCAATTCCGGGAAGCGGCTGTCCGCGTTGAAGAACAGTTCCCACGTAAACGGTGTGCTGATCAACCCGCGCTGGATAAGGGAGTCGAACCAGGCGAATTCCTTGTCGGACCTGAACCTGGGGTTACGAATCTTAGCTTCGCCCTTCTGGAGCAGATTATCATAGTTCGACGACAGCGGCAGATTGATCTCGATGGTCTTCCCAACCAGGCTCGGATCGGCAACGACCTTGTTCCTTAATGTCTCCGCCGCGTTTCGCGAGAGAATCTCGTAGAAGGACCGGCTTGGTTCCGCCAGGAAGAAGCTACGGAAGCCCTCGTCGATCATGCGTTGGAAATCCGCGGCCTCGACGCCACCTTCCTCTGGAACCTGTGCCGGATCGACGAACAATGTCGTCTTCGCAACGCCCACACCATCGACGACGCTGAGCACACCTCTACTCTCCAGCTGCCGATAAAGGGCAATCCGGTCATACGACAAAGCGTCGATTTCGCGCGGGATGATCCCCTTGTAGAGCTGGTCGAAGGGATCTGAGACCGGAACCGAAATCTTGACGAGCTCCCCGATCTTATCCGGGTTGCGGACCACGTAATCGCGAACGATGTAGTCGGCGCCGGAACTCAGAATCTTCGACAAATTCCGCTTTTCAGTTCGATTCTGAACTTCTGGGAAGTACGAGAAGAATGCGTCCCGGACGATCTTCCGGAAGTTCGCGGCACGGATGTTGTCCTTGTCGATCTTTTCCGGATCGAGGAAGACCCCTAGCTCCACCTTCGTTGTCGTGAACGCGGCGTAGCCCGCGTAAATGAGGGAGGTGAAAAGGATGCCAAGCAACGCCATCGCTGTGCCGATCGCGGCGAGACCGTACAGCTGCAGACGGCGATCGGCGCCATAGCGTCGTCGGACACGACGACGGGCTGTGCTAGACGACCAATCATGCGTGATCGACGGCTGGGCTTGCGAGATATCAGTCATATTGTTCCCGGTACTTTCGAACGATGCTCAAAGCGATCACGTTGAGACACAGCGTGACCAAGAACAGCACCAGACCAAGTGCGAATGCCGCGAGCGTCTTGGGATTGTCGAATTCAGTGTCGCCGATCAACAAGGTGACGATCTGCACGGTCACTGTGGTGACAGGCTCGAACGGGTTGAGCGTCAATGCCGCGATGATGCCGGCGGCCATAACAACGATCATGGTTTCGCCGATGGCGCGGCTGACGGCGAGCAGGATACCGCCCATGATGCCCGGCAACGCCGCAGGAAGGAGGACCTTCGTGATCGTTTCGCCCTTGGTGGCGCCGAGTCCATAAGATCCATCCCGAAGTGACTGAGGCACCGCGGCAAGAGCGTCATCGGAGAGTGAAGAGATGAATGGGATCAACATGATGCCCATCACCGCACCGGCGGCGAGCGCGCTGTTCGGAGCGATTGAGAAGCCAAGCAATTCGCCGAACTGGCGCATCGCGGGCGCAACCGTCAAAACGGCGAAGAAGCCATAAACGACGGTCGGGATGCCAGCGAGGATCTCCAGTAGCGGCTTCACAACCGCCCGCACGCCGTCGGAAGCGTACTCGGTCAGATACACGGCTGAAAAGAGCCCAATCGGGGTGGCCACCAGCATGGCGATAAAGGCGATCAGCAGGGTGCCGACGTAAACCGGGATCGCACCAAATGCGCCGCCCGATGTCACCTGATCCTCTCGCATGGCGATCTGCGGTTCCCAGTTCAAGCCGAAGAAGAACTGAAGGGGCGATACCATGGAGAAGAACCGCAGCGTCTCATACAGAAGTGAGACGACAATGCCGATGGTCGTGAAGATCGCGATGAGCGAGCAAACGATCATGAGGGCCGAGGTAATGCGTTCAACCTGGTTGCGTGCCCGGAACCGCGGCGCCAGCTTTGAGCGCGCAATGAACAAGGCGCCGACAGCCAAAGCGAGCGCACAAGCGACCATGGCCCAGTTGGCGATCGCGTTCCAAGCGTTGTACCGCTCGGCCGCTGCAAGGACGACTGCGTCGGGCTCACTGAATATGTTGCCTTTTGCGACCGATTTGATCTCGCTTACCAGCAAGTTCAGCTGACCAACATCCAGGCCCTCAACCCGATCGGGCGGCAGGCTCGACACCAAGAGCGAGTCGACGACCGGACCTTGGAAGAGCAACCACAGAAGAACCAAGAGAAAAGAAGGAATTCCGGCCCAGGCAGCAACGTATGCGCCATGGTAGCCAGACAGCGAGTGCTGTGAACCGTCACTTGCCCCGGTGGCGAAGGCGCGTGCTTTTGAGTAGCCCGCGAAATACGCCGCGATGGTGACAGCCAGCAAGGCCAGCAGCAGGTAGGAGAGCATGGGTCAGCCTATGAATCGGCGGATAAGAAACGCAAACACCTTGCGCGCATACTGGTGTCGACGTCGGTACTTTTATTTCAAATTGGGTGGCGGCCTCTAAGAACGAGGCCGCCGCCGCGTATTTTTCTAGCCTCTTCGAACGAATTTCATTCGTCGAGGCAATTGTTTACTTCGCTGCCATTTTCTTTGCTTTGCGAGCGCCTTCTTGAACTTCCTTCAGCTTGTCGGCAGGAAGTACAACGAGGCCGCGCTCGGACAGATAGCCACCGTCACCCATAGCCTTGTCGGACACGTACTCCTCGATGAAGGCAGTCATGCCGTCGATGACTTTGCGGTGAGCGTTTTTGATGTAGATGAACAGCGGACGGGAAATGCCGTATTCGCCGGACGCAATGGTTTCCATTGACGGCTCGACGCCACCAATCTGGAGAGCCTGCAGCTTGTCCTGGTTCTCGAACAGGAACGAGTAGCCGAAGATACCAACCGCGTTCGGGTCAGCATCGAGACGCTGAACGATCAGGTTGTCATTTTCGCCGGCTTCGATGAACGGGCCGTCGGTCCGCATGGCGGTGCAGTCGGCCTTGTACATCTTCTTGAAGGCTTTCTTGTCGCCAGCGCCTTTCTTCGCGTCGGCCCAGAAAGGAAGCTTACCCTTCTTGCAGACGTAGTGGAAAACGAGTTCGACGAAAGCGTCGCGCGTACCGGAGGTTGGCGGCGGGCCGTAAGCCGTGATCGGCTGGTTCGGCAGCGCCTTATCGATGTCCGACCACTTCTTGTAAGGGTTGTCGACGAGCTTGCCGTCAACAGGAACCTTCGCAGCCAAGGCCTGATAAAGCTGAGGCTTCGTGACCGAGAACTTCTTGCCCTTACGCGAGTTGGCGACAGACAGTCCATCATAGCCAAGCAGAACTTCGGTGACGTCCTTGACGCCGTTCTTCTCACAGTCGGCCTTTTCCGAAGACTTCATGGCGCGCGAAGCACCAGTGATGTCTGGGTGCGACTCGCCGATACCAGCGCAGAAGATCTTCATGCCGCCGCCGGTGCCGGTCGATTCGACCGTTGGAGCCTTACCGCCGGCGCGAGCGAATTCCTCGGCAACCGCCTGCGTGTAAGGGAACACCGTCGATGAACCGACGATCTTAATTTCACGGGCCGACGCCGCATTAGTAAGTACAAATGAGCCCGCAGCAGCAGTTGCTACAGCGATGGCGATGAACTTGTGGTTCACGCTTTTTCTCCCTGGATTGCTCTAGGAGTGCAAACAAGATGTCAGCGGTATACCGACATCTGGCCGGAGCTCCCCGCGCCGGCCATCCACACCTAGACTATTAGTTCTAAGTGTTTTTGACAGTTTGCATACAAAATTGTGACAACTTAAGCGTTTGAATATTATTGCTTTTTCTAGGTCGCGTTTGGGGCGAGCTCTTCAAACGCCAAAGTGAACGTCGATCCTTGGCCAACTTTGGAGGTGACCTTTAGATCTCCGCGGTGTCGCAGCATGATGTGCTTGACGATCGCGAGCCCCAATCCGGTGCCGCCTTTTTCCCGGCTCGAGGCAGGGTTAACGCGGTAAAAGCGCTCGACAAGACGCGGCAAATGGTGGGCGGCAATACCGGGTCCATCGTCAGCAACCGAAACGTTAAACGTATCTTGGGTTCCGTCATCGTTTGCCTGCCGAGAAACGGTGACTTCGACGCAGCCATTGTCACGGCCATACTTCAGAGCATTGTGAACGAGGTTCTGGAGCGCCTGCACGATTTCCTCACGATCGGCGCGAATAAGTGCGTCTGCATCCAGAACTTTCAAGCTAATCCGCGCGTTCTGCGAATTCGCCAATGGCTCCAAGGATTGCACGACATAGGCGGCCACTTCATTGAGGTCCGCCGTGCCACGCGGCACAAGGTGGGCACGCATCTCGACACGGGTCAGCGATAAAAGGTCGTCGACGAGGCGCGACATGCGCAGGGCCTGGGTCCACATGATCGCCAAAAATCGATCGCGGGCTGCCTCGTCTTCGCGGGCCGAACCCTGCAGCGTTTCAATGTAGCCTTTGAGGGAGGCGAGCGGCGTGCGCAATTCATGACTTGCGTTGGCGACGAAGTCGGCACGCATTTTTTCGACCTTCTCGCGCTCGGTTAAATCACGGAATGTCACCAAGAGCCTGGCCGTATCGGAACCCAACTCAAGGCGCGTGACGGTGGCTTCGATACTGCGTGGCACCGGAACGCGTTCATTAAGATGTACAACCATCGGCTTGGTTGAACGGGGGGCCATCTCCACAGCGGTCTTCAGATCAGGATCTCTCAGCAGCTGCCCCATGGCCTGACCAACCGTCATTTCAGGGAAAAGACCTTTGAGAAGTTCGTTTTGATGAGAAATCACGCCATCCGCATCGAGCGTCAAAGCAGCGTCGGGCAGAGCATCGATGATCGCTCGCCAACTCTCGTCAGACCCTTTTGATCCAATCGCTGATTGCCCCTCACTCGCGTTCTGCTCTGCAGTATCCGTCAAGGATCGCGGAAAAGGTGCGCCTGGCGTCAATGAGGCCATGGCAAGAAACAACTCCAGGTTATCGTGCTGCCAACCCGGCAGCCAAGTCACAGCAATGACTGATAGCAGCAACACTATAGGAGAGCGCATCTCCGTGCAGAGAAAAACGACCGAGCGTGCTCCGGCTCGTAGACTCATCAACAACCTCCCAGCTTCGACGCTCGCCACCTGGCGGGTCGGCCAGGACGCGGTTGCCGAGCGAAGCCTCTTCGCTCAATTTTTCTTTTTGTACGCCTCATTCCGGCTTAACCACGCGGCAAGCACGTGATCTCAGGAGGTTGCAACGGGTGGCTTATCGAAACCTTACCGGAAAACAAACTGATAGCACTCCAGTTCGCGCACCAGACCACTTGCAACCTTCCTGCGCGGAGTTGAGACTGTCGCAGGCCAAGATGACAATTGATCGCTGAATTGAAGAAGGACCAACAAAAAAATGTCAGGTGGTAAGAAGTCCCACCAAGGCGAGGGAGAAGAGGCCACCTCGGAGCCCTTCGACGTCACTCGTTTCGACGTGACTGCTCTAACCCTTCCCAAGAAGATCGCTAAGGGCGCGCTTCGATCGGGCGACTACCCCTATAGCGAGCGAATGAAGCGCCGCGCATATGAGAAGCAAATGAGGCTCTTGCAGATCGAGCTGCTGAAACTGCAATCGCATATCCGAGAAACCCAGCAGCGAATTGTCGTACTGTTCGAAGGGCGCGACAGTGCCGGCAAGGGCGGATGCATCAAGCGCTTCATGGAACACCTGAATCCACGCCATGCCCGCTCGGTCGCCCTGTCAAAGCCGACCGAAGCTGAACGGGGGCAGTGGTATTTTCAGCGGTATGTCACACACCTGCCAACCAGCGGCAACATGGTCCTATTTGACCGTTCCTGGTACAACCGCGCCGGCGTCGAACGCGTCATGGGTTTTTGCGATGAAGAGCAGCTCGCAGACTTCCTTCGTGAGGCGCCCCAGTTCGAAGCCCTATTGGCTCGCGATGGTATTCATCTGTTCAAGATTTTCCTGACCATCGGCCGTGAGATGCAACTGAAGCGGCTGCACGCGCGTCAGCACGATCCGCTCAAACGATGGAAGCTCACGCGCATGGATCTCGCAGCGATTGGAAAGTGGGACGAGTACACCGAGGCAAAGCACGACCTGTTCCGATTCACCCACACCATTGATTGCCCATGGACCGTGATCCGCTCCAATGACAAACGGCGGTCCCGGCTGGAAGCGATACGGTATGTCCTGCGTGGGTTCGAGTACGATGGCAAGGATGAGGAAGCAATCGGCAAGGCCGATGAGCAAATAATCGGCTCCGGACCGGAGTTCTTCTATGAGACCACACCGCTAAAGGCTTAGAGTTTGCTCTTGAACGCATCGGCACGGGCGGACAAATCAGGGTCCATCAGCAGCGAAAGCCGCTCCGCGGCCAGCCGTGCGAAGCGCAGTGTGAGAGCGCGGCGGCGGGCGGGCGGCAAAGGCGTTTCAGGAGCCGGTCGTTCGATTTCGCCGCCGAAGCGATCGGCAAGCAAGAGGCCCGTCTCCGGCGGCAACAGCTCCAATGGAAAATCAGATGCGACCGCAAAGAAAAAGTAGTCACAAAACTCCCGATAGTCGGGCCACTTCGCGTCGGCGCGGAAGTCAGCGGGCCCAGACTTGATCTCCACGATCCAAATGATGCCTTTTTCAGACAGCCCCATAACGTCCGCGCGCCGTCCGTTTGGCAATGTCACTTCCGGAAGACCGACAAGGCCGTGGGCCCGCATGAGACGAGCCACACCGCGAGCGATGTCGTTTGCGCGCTCCGATTGGCGGCCGTCGTCAGGCGGCTGGGCTGGCGGGCCGAGAGGATTGTTGGAGGGAAGCGTCATGGAAGCGCCCTATATTGGGAGGCTCGGAGTTAAAGACATAGCCGTAGTTCGATGCTCTGGTTAGTTTTTGGGCTACGGCAGGTGTTCGTGCATGAGCCGAAAGCGTGGTTGACGGCCAGCGGGCCGTCAAGTCACAGCTCGGCGGCGGTTGGGTGATGGGGCGGTAGAAGTATGATTTTCGGACTGGGCAGGAAAGGCAAGAAAGACGGGAAAGCGGCCTCTGGGGACAAGACCTCGGAGGACGTCAGCGAAAGCCGATCCGAGGACATCTCTTCACAGCCACCTGGGTCGGCACTCGCGGTGACCGACCTGCGGCGCACGGTGGATGCCGACGCCTTGAAATTCGCAACCACCGACGACCTTGAGCCCGTACATGGGCTGATCGGTCAAGAGCGCGCCCTCAAGGCGTTGCGGTTCGGCGCCGGTATGCGGTCACACGACTACAACATCTTTGTACTCGGTCCGGATGCTTCGGGAAAAAGCGCCGCCGTGCGCTCCGCGTTAACGGCCCTGGCGTCGGAAGCGCCGCGCCCCGATGACTGGGTCTATGTCAACAATTTCGAGCACGCCAACGCACCCACCGCATTGCGCCTGGCACCGGGCCAGGCACAACGCCTGGAGAAGGCCATGGTCGCGCTGATTGACGAGCTCCGCGCGACGCTTCCGGCTGCCTTCGACAGCGAGGACTACCAAGCGCGCGCGCGCGCTATCGATGCGGAGTATGGCGGTCAGCCGGAAGAACAACTTCAGGCGCTAGGGGAGAGGGCCGAGCAACGCGGCATCGCTTTCCTGCGAACGCCAATGGGCTTCACTTTCGCTCCCATGCTGGAAGGCAAGGTTGTGAAGCCCGAAGCCTTCGCGGCGATGCCGCCGAGCATGCAGGACACCGTCCGCGAGAACATCGAAGCCCTGCAGAAGGAACTGACTGAGCTTCTGCAGAGCTTCCCGCGCGCCGACAAGGAACGGCGTCAAAGCCTGAGCGCGCTGAATGAAGAAGTTGCCGCCAATGCCGTAAAAACAGCATTGGCCGATGTGCTCGCCGCCTTTGGCGAGGTTGAGGGCGCTCGGGACTTTCTGAAGGCGGTGGAGGGCGACCTCATTGTCAATGCACAGCTCTTCATTGGCGAGCCAACAAGCGAGCAGAGCGATTTTGTTGCGCAGCCGATCGACTCATCACGCGACCCGCGATTTCGCCGCTACATGGTGAATGCGATTATCGCCCAGGAAGACAAAGCCAGTGGCGCGCCTGTCATTGAGGCAACGAACCCGACCCATGGCAATTTGATCGGCAGGTCAGAATATCTGGCGCAAATGGGAGCACTGGTCACGGATTTCCTGCTGATCAAGCCCGGTGCGCTGCATCGCGCCAATGGCGGTTACCTTCTGATCGATGCGCGCAAGCTGTTGCTGTCTCCATTTGCTTGGGAGGCCTTGAAGCGAGCTTTGAGCACGCGCTCCATCCGCATTGAACATCCCGCCGAAAACCTCGGGGTCGTGACCACACAGACGCTCGACCCGCAGCCGATCCCGCTCGATGTCAAGGTGGTGCTTTTTGGAGACCGGGAACTCTATTACCTGCTGTCTCAAGGTGATCCGGAGTTTCAGCAGCTGTTCAAAGTGCAGGCGGACTTCGACGATACAATTGCGCGAACCGAGGACAACGCAGAGGCCTATGCACGACTGGTTGCCGCCATCGTCGGCGAATACAAACTGAAGCCGCTCGACAAGGGCGCGGTGGCCAGGATCATCGAGGAAGGCAGCCGCATGGCCGGCGACCGCGACAAGCTGTCGATCGAGGTTTCGAGGATCGGAGACATCGTGCGGGAGGCCGACTACTGGGCCGCCCAGGCGGAACGGAGCGTGACGACGCGGGAAGACGTTCGCCGCGCCATCGATGAACACGTGCAGAGAGCCGACCGTTTGCGCGATCGTGATCAGGAAACCTTCGAGCGGGGTATCATTCTGGTCGACACCGATGGTGAGACGGTTGGGCAGATCAATGGGTTGTCGGTCTTGCAGCTTGGCGAGTTCTCGTTTGGTCGGCCAAGTCGCATTACCGCCCGAGTCCGATTCGGCCCAGGCCGGATGGTGGATATCGAACGCGAGGTGAAACTCGGCGGTCCGCTTCACTCAAAGGGTGTCATGATTCTTTGGGGGTACCTGGCCGGGATGTTCGCTCAGGACCGGCCGCTGGCCTTGTCGGCCTCGCTTGTTTTCGAGCAGTCCTACGGTGGGGTTGAGGGGGACAGCGCGTCCTCGACGGAGCTCTATGCGCTATTGTCGGCCCTTGCCGATGTGCCCATTAGACAAGGGATCGCCGTGACGGGCTCGGTTAACCAGCTTGGCGAAGTGCAGGCGATTGGCGGTGTGAACGAGAAAATTGAGGGCTTCTTCGACATTTGCAAGTTGCGCGGCCTGACAGGTACACAAGGCGTCATCATTCCAGCGGCCAACGTGCAGCATCTGATGCTGCGCGAGGACGTCGTTGATGCCATTCGGGAAAACAAGTTCAGCGTGTTTGCGGTCTCGACAATCGCGCAAGGGATTGAGATCCTCACCGGACGCCCAGCCGGCGAACGGGGGCCGGACGGGGCCTTTCCGGCAGACTCCGTGTTCGCCGAGGTGGAAGCTGGGCTAAGGGTCTTCGCCGAGCGCGCCAGGGCCGCGGGGGCCGGCGCGAATGAGGCCGGGAAGGGAGGAACGATGACATGATCGGTCATGTTGCCTCGGCCGAAGAAGCCCGCGGGCGTGTCGTATTGCGGCTTGGGTGCGGGACGAGCGCTGTTGACGCGGCATTCGAGGCCGCCGTCAGGATAGCAAAGGCATTCGATTCTGAAATCGAGGGGTTGTTCGTCGAGGACCGCCAGTTGGTTGAGCTGACGGCCTACCCTTTCGCCAAGGAAATCTCGTTGACAGGACGCGGGTCAAGAGCGCTGTCGAGTCAGGACCTTGAGCAGGAGTTCCGCGCTGCTTTCCTTGCCATGCGACGGCGATTGGAAGCCATCGCGAAACGGTCCGAGACGCGAATGTGGGCGAGAAGCGTTCGCGACGACCCGATCAGCGCGCTGGCGCGGGTCTGCGCAGAGGCCGGGCCTTGGAATGTCATCGTGATGGGTGAAGCATTTGGTCCTCGCGATGGCCGCGTTCTGGGAGAGATACTGGCCTCGGTTCGTGATGCCACGGGGCTTTGCACGGTGGGACCGCGCTCGAGGAGAACCTCTGGTCCCGTTGTCGTCGCGGTGGAAGACCCGGACCGGATGGTGGGCATGATGCGCACCGCCGAGCGCCTTGCCGGTCACGGCGCGCGACGAGACAACATCATTGCGCTGCTCGTTAGTGACAATCCCGAACACCTGCATTGGCTGGAAGGCCAAGCTCGGCTGCTTTTGTCGCAAGGCACTTCGGTAGAAATACAAATCGCGCACGCAAGCTATGGAGAGCCAGCCAGCATCGCTGAGGCCATCCGCCGAACGCGGGCCGGATTTGTCATCGCGCAGTATGGCGGGCTAGCGGTTCCGGCCGAAGATCTGCGGCCACTTGCTACTGCCCTGGAGAGCCCGCTGTTTCTTGTGCGCTAGGGGGGGGCGCTCAAAAGCGCAGCCGCTGTAACTCGCGTTGAATTTGACGCTGGTGTCGTTCCAGCTCGGCGGCACTCGGCAAATTCTGTGACGCGTTGGGGCGACCGGCCTGTCCCATTTGACGTAGGGCTTGCTGCATTTGGCGGCGGGCCTGTTCAATCTTCTTGTCGCTCGGCAGGCGCACGTCTGTTGAGCCGCTGCTCCGGATTACTCTTTCCAATTTAGACCGCACCCGGGGGTCCGACGGGCGACCTCCGGGAACCTGCAATGAGAGTGGCGCCTTTCGGCGAGCAAAGACCCCCGGCACGGGCGGCTTGGCGGTTACGCTGGCGGCAACGTCCAGCCTACTCACACCGAGGATAGCAATCATGGTCGTTGGAACGCTGGCAGTGACCCGTACGCTTACCGAACTCCTGTCGCTGGCGATGTTGAGGTCATAAGGATGATCCTTCAGGTCATCGGGCAGGTTGGAGCGGAACGCGGCGCGAAAGGCCGACTTTGCTGTCGACCGTCCCTCGTATAGGCGCGACGCCGCGAGGCGAGCGGCAGCATCGGCGGCCGTCTGGAACTGGTTTTGAATCGAAAGAGCGCGGCTGTAGTCGATGCCACCGAAGACGATCCCGAGAGTCGGTATTGCCAACAGTGCATAGAGGATCGCAATGGTGCCTTGCTGATGACCGGAAAAGCGTCCTAAGCACCCGCGTACCGCACAGAGCAGCCGACCATCCCACAGGCGCTGTACCATCACTCCTCCAAACCACGATCGCCGGCAGTATCGATCACAGCTTGTCGGAATGGGTTAAACAAAACGGCAAACTTCACCCGATCGAGGCGGGTGGATTGCCATTGGGCTTATCTTCGGGTGACCGCCTGTTACAATTCGGGACGACCTGCTTTTGGTGCCGGCGGGAGTGATTACTTCGGCGCGCGCTTGGCCAGGATGCGCTGCAACGTACGCCGATGCATGTTCAAGCGACGGGCCGTCTCCGAGACATTACGGTTGCACAGCTCATAGACGCGCTGGATGTGCTCCCAGCGGACGCGGTCGGCCGACATTGGGTTCTCTGGTGGAGCCGCCTTTGAATTCGGCGGCGCGAGAAGTGCATCGGTGACCTCATCGGCATCGGCCGGCTTGGCAAGATAATCGACGGCTCCAAGCTTCACGGCCGTGACTGCGGTCGCGATGTTGCCGTAGCCTGTCAGGATGATTGCCCGGGCGTTGGGTCTGAGCTTGGACAATTCGGCGATGACTTCGAGACCGTTTCCGTCCTCCAGGCGCATATCAACAATGGCGAAGGCCGGCGGTTCCTGGCGGATCAGCTCGGTCGCTTCGCTTACCGTATCGGCCATGCGCACCTTGAAGCCGCGCTGTTCCATTGCGCGGCCCAGTCTCTGCAGAAACGCCTTATCGTCGTCAATGATGAGCAACGAGGCATCCTCGGGCAGCTCATCCTGACGGAACGAGAGATCTTCGTTGTTATTTTCCACGGTCGTCATCCTCCTGACTGCTGTCAGCATAGTCTTTGGGCGGTTTAGGCCAAGTCCTTCATCAGTATAAACAAAACAGCATACTGGATAGGGGGTTACTCAGCTGCCTCCGCTGGGGGGCCATCGCTTTGATGCGGGCTCCAACCTTCAGGGGCCGAAAACGCCGAGCGAGGCCAGGTCATGCGGACCTTCGCACCGGTCTCCGGGACGGCCCGGTTTCCCAGCTCGATGGTGGCGCCCGACCGTTCCAGTAGCGTCTTGGCGATGAAGAAACCGAGGCCGAGACCCGAGGCTTCCTTGGCGGACTTGCCGGAATGGGCGCCACGTGTCGTGATGTAGGGGTCACCGAGGGACTCCATAAGATCGGGGGGAAATCCGGGACCATCGTCAGTGACGTCGACAACGATTGTTTCAGCATCCCAATGGGCAGCGATCTCGACGCTGCTCTGGGCGAAGTCCACCGCATTCTCGATGATGTTGCCAAGGCCGTAAAACATCCCAGGCTGACGCACGCCCACTGGCTCGGCGGCGTCGCTGCCGGTGGTGCCCTCGGCGGGAGCGGAAGCGATCGTCACTAGTTTTCCCAGGTCTCGGTAGGGAGCGGCTGCATCCGACAGCATCTCCCGGATTGACACGGAGGTGTGCATTGGGTCCTGCGCATCCGGCCGCCGGGTCAGCTTCCTAAGGATCTCCCGGCATCTGTCCGACTGGGTTCGCAGAAGCGCCAAATCCTCGGCATGTGGGTGGGAAGGTCCCAAATCGCGTTCCAGCTCCTTGGCGACGAGATAGATGGTGGACAATGGCGTTCCCAACTCGTGGGCGGCGGCGGCGGCAAGTCCGTCCAGTGCGTGGAGCTTCTGCTCGCGGGCCAAAATAAGCTCCGTGGCGGCGAGTGCCGCCGACATCTCGCGACCCTCAAAGGCTAGCCGGCGGACGTAAAACGCCACGAACAGCAGCCCCGTGCCAACCGAAGCCAGGATTGCGACCTTGTAGACCAGGGGCAGTTCGAAGCGTATCCCGGGAAACCAGGGCAACGGCCAGTAGTCGTACGTCAGGAGATAGGCGCACAATAAAGTCAGAGCACTGATGCCGATGGTGTAGCCGACCGGAAGCGTCGCCGCCGAGACGATACACGGGGCGATGATCAACATGACAAATGGATTGCCGATGCCACCGGTGAAGTAGAGGAGAGCGGCGAGCTGCAACATGTCATAGGTCAGCAGCGACGCGGCAACGTGATCCGTCAGCCGATGGCGGGGCGGAAACTGGATCACCAGAAAGACGTTCAACCAAGCCGACAGCGCGATCAACGCCAAGCAGTAGGCCAACGGAACCTCGAACCCCAGCCACAACTTAACGAAGCCAATTGTCAGTAGCTGCCCCGCGACCGCGATCCAGCGCAATCGAACGATGGTTGCCAATCTGACGTTCTGAGCGCTGTTGCCGCTGAGCGCTGGAAGATCAATTGAAGCGACTTTTCGCACGGTCCTTCTCAGCTGAACTAACTATTCGGATTGATCGAAGCCGCCACGGATCGCATTGAACTGCATGAAACAGAATTGCGAGATTTGGAGACTAAGCCTCTTACGCCAAAGACGACGCCAAGTCTTCACAAAACCAACATTGCTCCCAGCGGAAAACTTGCCAGTAAAAGCGGGGGCAAATCGAAAGCAGTTCAACCGGCTCGCAAAAGAGCGCGCGCAACAGCCCAGACCCAAAAGCACATACGCGTTTCTGCGAAAGCGAGGCGCCCAACTCAAGAAGGTTCCCTCGACAACCCGAATCAGGGCAAGGTGTCGATAAGGGCGGAAAGACGTCAACGCACAAAAGGTTGGGGCTGCGTCACGGCGTCACAAGTTGATTGTCTTTCGTGAGTACGGGGATCGTCCTATCCGGGCTAACGTGCAAGGGGGAAGCACGCCGTGCTCTATCATTGGTATGAATTTAGCCACGCGGCCGTTCGGCCAGCGCGGGCTGCAGCAGGAAATTACGGGGCATTTTTCAAGAACCCGCTGAATCCATTGACGCATACTTCACTTGGGCGTCACGCCGCAGCTGCCTGCGAGGTGTTTGAACGCACCACACGCCGTTACGACAAACCGGAATTCGGCATCCACTCGACGCAAGTTGATGGTGAGACTGTCGCGGTCGGTGAACAGGTGATTTGGCAGCGGCCCTTCTGTCGGCTGCTGCACTTCACAAGGGATATTCCAGAAGAACGCGCCGAATTGGATCCGAAGATCCTTATCGTTGCGCCGATGTCGGGACATTACGCGACTTTGCTGCGCGGGACCGTTGAGCGTTTTCTACCAGATCACGACGTCTACATCACGGACTGGCAGGACGCCCGCACAATCCCGCTGGGCGCTGGCCGCTTCGATCTTGATACCTACATCGATTACGTCATCCAGATGCTGCAGCACTTCGGCGGCGACGTGCATGTCTTCGCTGTTTGCCAGCCTGCGGTGCCGGTCATGGCGGCCATCTCGCTGATGGAAGCCGAGGGAGACCCGTGCATTCCATCTTCGATGATCTATGCCGGCGGTCCCATCGACACACGCGTCAGCCCGACTGTGGTCAACGAACTGGCCGAAGAAAAAGGTACCGACTGGTTCGCCAGCAACGCCATCGAGGTCGTCCCCTGGACGAACCTAGGCTATGGCAGACGCGTCTATCCGGGCTTTTTGCAGCTGACCGGGTTCATGACGATGAATCTCGACCGTCACCTGTTCGCGCACAAAGACCTCTTCATGCATCTTGTCGACGGAGACTGCGATTCAGCCGAGAAGCACCGCGTATTCTATGATGAATACTTGGCTGTAATGGATCTCACCGCGGAGTTCTTCCTGCAGACGATCGATACCGTGTTCGTCCGTCATGCCCTGCCAAAGGGCGAGATGATGCACCGTTGCAAGCAGGTTGACCCGACGGCAATCCGCAGGGTTCCACTGATGACCATCGAGGGCGAAAAGGACGACATTACCGGGCTCGGTCAATGTGCGGCGGCGCATGACCTGACGCCATGTCTCTCCTCGTCTCTCAAGCTGCACTACGAGGCCGAGGGTGTCGGCCACTACGGCATCTTCAACGGCTCCCGGTTCCGCAACGACATCGCACCACGAATTACGCAATTCGTTCGCTCGCATGACCACCGTGCCCAGCACATCGCGCAGATGCCATCGATTGATGAAACATCTGCAAAATCTGCCGCCCACGGTGGGGCCTGTGAGATCTCCTCGGTCGCATTCACATTCAAACCCGCGAACGACGAGAAGCCTGATCCGATGGCCAACAAGCTTAAGATGAGGGGATTGCCCATCGGTTCGCACCACAGCGATCTTGAAGACGATGATGGTGACGAAGGACTGCCATTCATGACGCCGTTTCGCCTGTGGGCCCTGGCGTCCCGAATGCTGATCGAAGGACTGCTCGGTCCCAGTAGAAATTCGGGGGTCTGATACAACCTTCTCCGATGGCGTGATTCTGTCACGCGTCAAGGTGTGACGCAGCTCCATTTGTGGTGTATGCGCCACACATGTTGCGCTCGGGCCTCTATCTGTGGGCTGACCCAGGCTTCAGCTAATACGTTGATTTTGAACATTTTTTATCGAGATCTCGATCTCGGTGTGACCTTCGGATTGGAAGCAGCGGCGCTATCGCCACAAGTCAACCGCTTGGAAATCTTGTTCCTCGATCCCTCTGGCGCAGCGGGCGGCGAAGCTCTAGACTTGGGCTATCGTACGGTTCGGACGGCGCTTCGTTAAAGCGGAGAAAGACGCCCTTCTTGGGCGCCCAACTCCTAACAAATCGACCCCCGAAACGGACCTCCACACAACGAGCGCACTACTTTCAAAAGGTCCCTGAATGTCGCGGGTCGCAGACAACCAGAAACCTGTCCCTCTTGATGACCCAAGATTGGATGATCTAGGGGCTCCAGTTGAGGTGCGCCGGCACCCGAAAGCACGTCGACTGACACTTCGGGTCAGCCGTACTCGCCGTGCCGTCATTGTTACGCTTCCGACGCAGTGCGATCTGGGCGAAGCTGGTTTGTTCGTCCACCGCCACATCGACTGGGTCCGCGAACGGCTTGGCAACCTGCCGGATCCCGTGCCTTTCGCGCACCGGCAAGTGATGCCGCTGAGAGGTGTTCCGCACCGAATTGTGTTTGTGAAGCCGCAGCGCGGCAAGGGTGTCGTGCATCTTCACAAGCCGGCTCGTGGGTTCACGGAGATCCGGGTTGCCGTCGTGGGCGACAATGGCCCGCAGCGGCTGCGCAACTGGCTGTTCAAACAAGCGCGCCGGGACCTCGACACGCGGGTTCTCGGGCACGCCGCACGGCTTGGACTCAGGCCGAAGAAACTTGTGATCCGGGATCAAACGAGCCGTTGGGGGTCGTGTTCATCGACGGGAGCACTTTCGTTCTCCTGGAGGCTGGTGATGGCTCCGCCCTTCGTACTCGATTACGTTGCGGCCCACGAAGTTGCGCATCTGCGGGAAATGAACCACGGGCCGCGTTTTTGGGCGCTCGTCGACCAAATCGTCCCGCATATGGACGAGGCCAAGAACTGGCTTCAAGTCTATGGGATGGACCTGCATCGATACGGTGTCAGTGACTAAGCCTGACTTTGCCCGAACAGTTTATGGCGGCGAGCGGCCGGCCGCGCATTGAAGCGGCGGCCGGCTGACGAGCAAGCGATACCACCCTTCGCACCTACTTCAGATGGTCGATGGAGAACAGGTGGTCGGTATCCTTGAGAGGAGCGTGACAGCTGCGGCAAGAATTGAGGTCCTTATTCAGGCGCTTGCCGTCAGGACTAAATATTGCGAAATCCCAGTCGCCATTACGCAGGTCCTCGGAGAAGGCTTCACCCCAACCTTGACGCTTTTCCATGACTGCGATGGCCGCGAGCTTGCCGCGAATGCGCCGACCGAGGTCGCTCTTGATGACTTCACCTTTGTCGTTCAGCTTTGCCTTGTATACCTCACCGACAAGGATCGATCCGTTGGGTAGACTGCCGTCCTTTGAGGGGCCCGCAGAGGCGACATCGTTGGCAAAGAGTCGAATGACCTGGTCATCGTTACCGACCCGATCGAGACTCAGGTAGTTCTTGAACGATTTGTAGTCTGCAGGAAACGAGATGCGTGGCTCCGCAGCCGCGACAAGGGTTGAAAAGCCGGCCAGTGTAGCGATTGCGATCAAGCTTCTTTTCATGTGTTCCTCCTCAGCACTTGCTTTTCTTTAGTTGCGTTTACTTGGCGTCGTTACCGGCTTCAAATGAGCCAGATTCAGGTTCATCGCCTGCCATAGACTTAGAGCAATACGCTCGGCGATGGAGATCACAATTGGTGCAGCCTCCGGGGAAAAGACCTGCCGTGCAGTCTGCCGGAAGTGGGCCAGCCAGACCGCAAAATCTCCCGCCTTCACCTCGCTCAGCTTTTGATGGGCGGGTACCGGCTTGCCCTTATAGACGCCGGTTCTGAGGAGCACCGAGGACCAAAACAGCTTCATCTTTTCTAAATGCGCGGCGCGGTCGCCGCCGATACGATCACTGAAGATCGGCCCCAAGGTTGGGTCCGCCCATACGGCTTCGTAAAACCTCTCTACGAGCGCGCATATCTGATCTTGGCTGATGGATGGATGAGCCGGCTTTCGGCCTTCCGGTACGGCGACCACGTGCAGCTGATGTTCCCGAACACCGGGCATGGCGGGCCCTTTAATTAATTCATCTCGTATGCATCTTTTCATAGCACGCGTAGCAGGCTAATATCAACATCCTAGATGAATGATATTGGGAGTGCCCTGTCTTGCGCCTCAATCGCGCCAGTGATTTCGCTCTTCGGATCTTGATCCTGCTTTGCAAGAAAGGTGAAGTGGTTCCGGTCGATGTGATCGCCGAAAGGCTCGCGCTGCCAAAAAGCCATGTCATGAAGATCGTGGCCCGGCTTGCCTCTGCCGATTTTGTCTCAACGCAACGAGGGCCCGGCGGCGGTGTGCAGCTCCAGCAATCCGCAACAGATATCAGAGTTGGAGATGTCGTTCGGGCGGTTGAGCGGGAGTTTGCCGTGGTTGATTGTCTTGGATCGTCCGGGCCGAGGTGCGTCTTCGAACCGAGATGCGCGTTGATGCCGGTGATGAAGGATGCCACAGATGCATTCCTCGGCGTCCTCGACGGATACGCTCTCAGCGACGTGGCGTTTGGTACCCAGAACCCGCGCCGCGTCGTATAGCCGTCGCTCACGCGCTGCCAATCAGAATGCCGGCGGCGAAGACCAAGGCTCCTCCCAAGACAACCTGAAATGCCGCCCTGAAGAAGGGCGTCTCCATGTACTTGTTCTGAATCCACGCAATGACCCAGAGCTCGATAAACACGATGATGGTCGCGATGGTCGTGGCGGTCCAGAACTCCGGGATCAAGTAGGGCAGCGCATGCCCGAGGCCGCCGATCGTTGTCATAACGCCCGAAGCTATGCCGCGTTTGACTGGTGAGCCGCGACCGGAGATCTGACCGTCGTCGGAGGCTGCTTCAGTGAAACCCATGGAAATGCCCGCGCCGACGGAGGCCGCCAGACCGACAATGAATGTTGTCCAGGTGTCGTGGGTGGCAAAAGCTGTCGCGAAGATCGGCGCGAGTGTCGATACCGATCCATCCATCAGGCCCGCCAGACCGGGCTGCACCCACGTCAGAATAAACTGACGATGGGCGGCGCGGTCTTCGGCTTCACGAGTATCATCCGGCAGATGTTTCCGTTCGAGCTTCTCAGCAATATGTTCATGTCCGGCTTCAGCGGCGGCGAGATCGCCAAGAAGTCGGCGTGTCGCCGCATCCTTCGTTGATTGCGCCGCTCTCAAATAGAATTGCCGAGCCTCGCGTTCCATGTTCGCGGCTTCATCACGAATTCGATCAAGGCCGAGGTTCTCAATGAGCCAGACCGGCCGACGAGCGTAAAATCCCGCGACATGTTCACGGCGGACGAGCGGAATGGTCTCACCAAACCGCGCCTGGTGCCTACTGATCAGCCGCTTGCGATGCTCATCTTCTTCAGCCGCCATACTTTCGAAGATCTTCGCAGAGTCGGGAAAGTCCTTACGAAGCCGCGCCGCGTAAGAGCGATAGATGCGAGCGTCATCTTCCTCAGAGGAGATCGCCAGCGCCAACACCTCCTGTTCGGACAGGTCGGAGAATTGTCGCCGGCCCAGGGTCAAACCTGGAAACATGCGGCCCCCTTTTAATTAGAATAACTCTAAGCCAGATACCCCATAGCGCGCAGCTCAGCAAGCCGCGTCATCTGGTTCACCGACGCTGGATGAGCCGACGTTGGTGAACACTTACCTCTCAGAATCAGACGCTTAATTACTTGGGCTCCAAAATGGTATATGCCTAATACAGCCGCCTATATCTTCTCATCTTGATGATATGTCCCCTTGATTTTGCGAAGACTTTACTTCTTCTCCAATTGCGAATAGGCTTTGTTCGTTCCTGTTGGGGGTTATCACTTTTTTCCGATTATTTGCGGCAACTCCGCCGTGCTTGCGACTGCCGATCCGGCTAGGCGCAGGGGGGGATCGGATGAGGTGTAATTCGGCGGGAGCAAGTGACTTAGTTTTCGCGTTTTGCGTCGTAACTGTTCCCCGCTACAGAGACGTTGCCAAACGCGGAATCTGGGACCGTTTAGGTCCTGAGCGCTCCCAATGTGCCCTCATTGGGAGCGCTTTTCGTTGCGCCATTCCGTTTGAACGTCTTCGGAAAGCACAGTGGTCCTGATTGCGCATTCGTCCGCCTTCAGGACTCACCGGTGGATCTGCGAATCTCCGCTCCTTGAATTGAGCCTCTGCTCACGGACCAACTTCCAGGTGGCCAACAACCCCAGGCACGCAAAAACGCTGAGGAACGCGAAATAGTAGCGATACCCCATGTCGACTCCGAACCAATCTGCGAAGTGACCCGCAAGCGTGTGAGCAAACAGATCAGGCGCGTATCCAATCACGGAAACAAAGCCGACCGTCATCCCGGTCTGTGACAAAGGAACGCCCGTCTCCTGCAGCAATGCATAGAAGACCGCACGCAACGCAAATCCCGCGAGCGCCGCGATGGCCACCTGTGCCCAGAAAAACCACAAGTAACCTGCGTCCGACGGCATGAGCGCGAGCGATACGTAGACTATCAAGAGCAGACAAAATGAAACGCCGACCACTCTGGATGGATTCAATCGGTCAGCGATCAATCCCGCGCTGATGGCGGCCAGCGGACGCATCCAGTCGCGGAACGTCGCAAGCTGCGCACCCAACAGTTTGGTCTGTTCGAACCCGCGCTCGGCGTAGGCCGGGAAGTCGTAGGTGCCAAGATACAAGAAATACGCGCAGAAGATCACGGAGGCGAGCAGCCAGCTGCGGCTCTTGGTCAAGATCTCGCGCCAATGCGCCGGCTGTGTCTCAGCTGAACCGTTGGATCGGATTGCTCTGGCGGACGCATCATGAAGCTCCTCGGGAACAAGGAACCAGACGAGAGCTCCGGCGACAAAGGTGGCCATAGAATAACAGATGATGACATTGACAAGGCCATCCGTGGGGCTGCCACCGTAGGCGAAAACCAAAGTCGCCAACGATGCCAGCAGCGCCGCGACAACGCCGCGGCCCGCCTCGAAAAGCCCAAAGCCGATGCCCTGTTGCGTGGCACCGCCCCAATCACGAACCGCCTTGATCAGCGCGGCCCAGAAGGTGAGGATCGAGGTGAGCCCCCAAAAAGCATGAAGAAGAACCAGGCCAGTATGCGGCGGGATGCTTGCCATATAGAGCCCGCCAAGCCCGGTCGAAAAGAGCGAGAACGCCAGCAATCTGCGCGCTGAAACGCGGTCGGCCAGCCATCCGCCGGGAAAGTACGCGGCAAGCGCAACCAAGCCATACATCGAGTTGAGAAGACCGAGTTCGACAGAGCCAAGGCCAAAGGATACCTCCATCGACGTTTGGAACGTCTTGCGAAGGTACGGGAGCATGTAGATGCTCTCGGCGGCCAAGACCAAACTTGCAAAGTAGAGCCACCGCTGTGCCTTGGACTGCGCCATCGCCGCCTGCTGTTATGGGCCGCGGTTTTGCGGTCCTTGTATTGGTTCGGGCAAGCATGTGCTTTGTTGGTCGCCTTGATCAAGTCCTGGAACGCCGTGTCATCCACAGCAAAGGGCGGAACACCGCGATACGAAAAAGCGCGGCTCAAAGGAACCACGCTTTTTCATTGTTTTCGACTTGTCCGTCGGCGCTCCGCCGACAGTGACGACAGTTTCCAAGTTGGACTTGTTACTTGCAGGGGACGCGGATCACTTTGTTGACGTAAGGGATGCGGAACTTGCACTTGCCCTTCAGTCCGCCTTTGCCGAGGAACTTGCCCAAGACCGCCTTGAATTTGCCTTCCATCGGGTCGCCGGAGGTTTTGACGCTACCGGCTTCCGCTTCGTCTTCCTCGACGTCGATGACGACGTCCGAATTGTTTGCGTTTTCAGCGGGCGCATCCTGCTTCGAGGTGAGGGAAGCTTCCATTTCCTCGATTTCACTTTGCGGCGGCTTGGAAGCCGGTTTTTCAGCACCTGTTACGCGGGTCGATCTATCGAAGTCGTCATCGAGCTCCTTGGACAGTGGCACGACAGGGTTCGAGGAATTCAATTGATTCACAAACTGTTTCTTGGGAGCGTCAGCTTTCTTCTCCTTGGCGGCCGCAAAGCGCTGCGCGGCACCGTATTTGCCGCACAAGCGAAGATCGGCGGGTGCCTTCTTCCACGTGAATGTCTTGCTGAAGAAGCTGGATGACGCATTGCCGACGACACGCAAGCGGGTGTTGCTGAGGCGCTTCAAGCGAACCGTGTAACGGCTGCCGCGGCTCGGACTATAAATCCAGCCGCCGCCGCCCGTGGTGACGTTTCCAAGGATCTGAAGCCCGCAGCGGTCGGCGTACTTCTTCTGTTTAATGTAGACGACGAAGCCGCAAAGCCCGCGGCCCTTTTTGCAATCCTTAATCTGGACAGCGCCGCGACCGGTGTGGTCCAGCCAAATGCCCTTTGGATCGGCGGCCTGCGCGGATGCCGACCAAAGGAGAGCTAGTGCGAGCGCGGCACCTTGCGCGGTGCGATGTTTGACCGACATGGCGGAGATTCCCTTGTTCCAATACTCAGTTGTCGCAATTAACTGAGTGTCACCATGCCGTAGGATTGGTTATCGCGGCTGTTTCGCTGGGAACACCTGCAGAAACAATGTCCGTTGCCATCAACCAGTGCGCGAGAACTCGGGTCGCCAACCACCGCGTGCTACGTGGCCTTCTTAATGAGCCCAATCACGAACAACAGAATAATAGCGCCGATCGTGGCCGCGATGATCTGACCCAAAATGCCGCCAAACGGCAAGAACCCCGGCAGGAGGAAGCCCGCGATCAGCGCACCGCAAATACCGACAATGATGTTGCCAACGAGTCCAAACCCGGCCCCAGAGAGGATCTGACCGGCAAGCCACCCGGCGACGGCGCCAATGGCCAGCATGACGATGATTGCGACAGGATCCATGATTGATCTCCCAAATTAGAAGTGAAAGTCCATTCCGTTCCCCGCGGCGACCCACACTTTACGCGGGCTGAAACGGCAGCTGATCACACTTGATAGAGTTATCTCACGCCCTTGCAATGACCGACCTTCCGGCGCGGGGGAACAACACCTAAGTCCCGATCGCAGGAATTCTCAACCGCGACCGTCTGCCTTTTGCTCACCGGTAAGGTGCTGCCGGGTGCCGGCAAGGAGTGCTGGAGCCGTTGGCAAGATGTTTGCGGAACGGTTGTGAACCGCGACCTGCCCGAGGCGTAAACAAGCCCTAGACCCGCGCATTCAGCGGCTCGCTTCTGATTGGGAACAGGGAGTCGGGTGATCGGAGGTGAGAGAACCGTCACCGGAAACATGTCGTCGCGGTGATCGGCATAATTTCAGCCATTCGTATGCGGTTTTGCTCAATCATTCGGCAGACGTGTCAACTTTTGTGTGCGTTCGTGTCGCGACGTTGTGAATGGCTTTGAATTGCTTGTGGAGACCAATTCTCCCATCACCTTGCCACAGTGGTTCGTTATTGGACTTGCATGGAAAACGTAACGTCCGTGAACTCAGCACGGTTAACTTGATAATGGAGCACAGTATGCTCGTGGATCGATATCGGGGCCAACACTCGACAACGTCTGGGACTGCTGTCTCCGAGTTCGAGAAGGCCGTTTTTGCCGTTGCTGCGCATCGGCCCGCGGCTGCTGCTTTGAAGGCGGCGATCAAGGCGGACGAAGACCTCGTCGCCGGGCATGCCTTGAAGGGGTTTGGTGTTGCCTTGCTGGGCAAGGCTGAAGACCTCGCCGCAAGTCACCGCGCTCTGGAGCAAGCGCGTGCCTCTCTCGTGCGGGTTGACGGAGGTACGGATTTCGAACGTGCGTTGGTGAAAGCCCTCGAGCTTACCTCGCAGGGATCATTCAAGGCTGCGGCGGCTCGCTTGGAAGCACGTGTCGCCGACCACCCTAATGACTTCCTTTGTCTGAAGCTCGCCAATGCGCTTCGCTTCATGACGGGGGAACCAAAGAGCATGAGGCAAACCACCTCGAACGCTCTTGCGCACTGGGACGAGAACGACGCCGGATATGGTTTCGTCCTCGGGTTACACGCATTCGGTCTTGAGGAGACAGGCTCATTCGCCGAGGCCGAAGCGATTGGAAGACAAGCCGTGGCCGCTGAGCCAGCGGACGCGTGGGGCGTTCATGCCGTGAGTCATGTGATGGAAATGCGCGGCCGACCAGGCGACGGCGCGGACTGGCTGGAGTCGTCGCGAGAGCTTTGGCCGAAGTGTAACAACTTCGGGTTCCACCTTGCATGGCATCTGGCGCTGTTCCGCATGGAAAGTGCCGAGTACGATGCCGTGCTCAAGCTTTACGATCAGGAGATCCGCCCGACAGAGACCGACGATTTCCGCGATATGTCCAACGCGGTGTCTCTCCTTTGGCGATTGCAACAG
>JARFQY010000246.1 GCA_029287535.1 Filomicrobium sp. | reverse complement strand
TCTAATAGGGTTCTCTCCATCGGGCTTGCTCAATAGCGCCGACGTCAGGACTGACGCGCAGGTGCGTCGTGGGAAGCTGCTGTCGCGTTATCCTTCTCAGGGAACCAATGCTGAGTGCTATTGGCGAAGGCGACGAGGGATAGCATCACGGGCACCTCGACTAGAACGCCAACAACCGTCGCCAATGCTGCGCCCGAATTCAATCCAAACAGGCTGATTGCAACCGCAACGGCGAGCTCGAAAAAGTTCGAAGTTCCAATCATCGCACACGGCGCCGCGACACGGTAGGGTACGCGGAAAAAATTGGCTGCCCCGTAGGCAACAGCAAAGATCCCATAGGACTGCAACAGGATCGGAATGGCGATCAAAAGAATTAGAAACGGATTGTCGAGAATGACCTTACCTTGGAAGGCGAACAGCAGCACCACAGTCGCGAGGAGGCCAAACATCGACGCGGGCTTCAGCCACGCGATGAATTCGCTCACAGCTTCCTCGCCGCGGCCGCTCGACTCCAGATAACGTCTTGTGAAGTAGCCTGCAGCAAGGGGGACGATCACATATAGGGCCACCGACAAGATCAGCGTTGCCCAGGGCACCTCGATACTAGTGACCCCGAGCAGCAGCGCCACGATCGGTGCATAGGCGAACACCATGATAATGTCGTTTACGCTGACCTGAACCAGCGTGTAGTTGGGATCTCCCTTCGTAAGCTGCGACCATACGAAGACCATGGCCGTGCACGGCGCGGCGCCCAGAAGGATCAGACCAGCGATATACTGATCGGCATCGGCTGGAGTCACGAAATCGGAATACAGGTACTTGAAGAAGAGAACACCGAGAACCGCCATCGTGAATGGCTTGATGAGCCAGTTGATGATGATTGTGATCATGAGGCCGCGGGGCTCTTCGGCCACCTTCGACAGGCTGCCGAAATCAACCGCCACCATCATCGGATAGACCATCGCCCAGATTAAAAGGGCGATCGGCAGATTGACGCTGGCGTATTCGAGCGAGGCGAGAAACTGGAACGCGCCCGGCGAAAGCTGACCCAGAATAATACCAGCCACGATACACACGGCGACCCAAACAGATAGATATCGTTCAAACGCTGACATCTTATTCCTCCAAAGGCAGCAAAGACTGCGCCTCATTCAGTTCAGTCAAGAATTGCAAGAGAGGTTCAACCGCGCCAGGGGCCAGCGCATAACAAACCCTCGGGTGGGCAATCTCGCCACGGATCAGACCCGCCTCCTTCAAGATCCGCAAATGCTCAGATGTTGTTGATGCCGCCAAGCCAACCCGGTCGGCGATATCACAGCCGATGCAGGTCTGCCGACTGAGAAGCATCCGCAGAATTTCAATGCGAGCAGGATGTCCGAGCGCTTTTGCGGTGCGGGCGAGGTCGCTGTTTGCTATCTCGCCCGGCAATGCTTTCTCCGACGGCCGCGTCGCCCTAGCCATTGACGATTTTCTCCATGGATCTCATTCGTATTTCGACGAATGACGAATTATCAGGATCAAAGATTGCTTGCAACCCTCTTCACACGTGGACCTTCGACCGGCCCTGAGACACTTTGTTTTGCTAGTGGCGGCTCTTGGAGCTGGCACCTTTGGTGCAGCCGTCACCGAAGGCAGCCCCATGGCTTTCGGCTTATTCGCTTCCATCGGCCTAGCTGCGACAAGTCATCTGGCCCAATGGTCGATCCCTCCGCTCGCATTGTTTGAACTGTTCCGCTGGAAAGCTTGGCTGACCCTGATAATGGATTTCATCCTGGCCATAATCGGCTTGTTTCTGCTTCACGAGGCCGTACCAAATCTGGTTCCTTCTTCCTGCAACAAAAATTACAGCCTTTCGATCTGGGCCAACGTTATAGGTGCTATGGCTTTCGTTCTGCTCGGGTGTTTTTTGGGAGGGCAGAAGATTGACCACAGGCATGTTTTGACACTGGTCGCATGCACGATGCCCATTGCCGGCTATGCCGGCTGGAGACTCGGGCATTGGCTGCAGCGTCCGAGAGCATAGGCATCGATCAGCCTTGGAGCCAGCCCGCAATCGCCGCTGTTTCGGAAACCCGCCGGCATCAACAACCTTGCCGTCGACGACGATGCCGGGTGTGGAGGCGATGCCGTATTATGGCTAGGCCGCCGTTCCTCTAGTTCCAACTTGCAAAGTCGCGCCGCCCTTAGACCTGATAGAATCCGCTTTGTGGACAAAGCCGACATTGGCGAGATGCGCAAAGCGTGCCGTTCGGATGTCCGCTTTCAGGGGCCAAGCGGAACATGCCTGAGGTGCGACCGTCGGACCGCGCCCGTGTCCGCTATGATCAACAAGCGGACATCGGTGGTGCATGATGTCGTTTGCTAATGGCAGTCTTTAAGACCAATTCAGTGACCAGTCGTCATGTGCTACGGAGCGCAGACAAAAACGACTGAATTGGGAATTGACTTAGATAAAGGCGTTCATCTTGGGCCACAGAAATCTTTTGGTACGCAAGTTGTGCATCGCAATGTGCGCCGTTTGTTTGTGTCTGGCATCCGCAAAGGCAATCCTGGCGAAAGAAGAGCAGCGACCCAACGTAGTGCTCATCGTTGCAGATGACGCCACAACTGCCGACCTTGGCTTTGCCGGCAGTCAAATTAAGACGCCTAGTATCGATCGCCTGGCCGAACAGGGCGCATTCTTTTCACGTTTCCATGCGTCTCCAGTGTGCTCGGTAACACGCGCAATGTTGCTCACCGCCAATAATCCTGTTGAGGTAGGACTGGGCACGTTTGACTATGCCGTCTACCCGGGGGCCAAGGGTGCCAAAGGATACGAGACCTACATGACCCGTGACACGGTCGCACTTCCGGAATTACTCGACGATGCTGGTTACCTGACCATGATGGTTGGGAAATGGCACCTCGGTGGAAAGTTGTCAGGGGGAGAAGGGCCGCACGAATGGGGGTTCGATCACTCCTACACCATCCTCTCGGGAGGAGCTAACCACTGGAACAGCGGCATCTCACTCCCAAATCTCAATGACCCGGATCACGTACGGATCGCAGCCGAGGGCAAGATTCCTCAAGAGAAGTTCTATGAGAATGGCATCGAAGTGCAACGTCCCATAGGAGTCTATTCCGATGACCTATGGACAACTAAGCTTCTGGGATACCTCCAGGAGGCTCGTGATGCCGGCAAACCCTTTTTTGCGTATGTGGCTTACACAACACCGCACGCACCGTTACAGGCACCTCGCCAGCTAATCGATAAATAC
>JARFQY010000242.1 GCA_029287535.1 Filomicrobium sp. | reverse complement strand
ATGAGGGGATGGACTCGTCTGCCCTGGCATCCCTCCTCCAGATCGATGTCGACACACTTGGCCGCGGCCTGGTCGTCCTCAAGCATCTTGGACTTGTGACGCTCGAAGGACCCAATTTTCTTCGCATTTGCGATCTGGAGGCCTTGTCGGCGTTCGCTAACCATCAAACGAACGAGAGTGCTGGGCACGCGCCAGCGATGGCAGCATAAGGCAAGTCCGGTGTTTCTGGACGCCCAGCACATCGATTAGGCCGTGAATGGTGATGTATGGTGGCGTCACCGCAATGTCCGACACCAGCCACCACATTTTGACGCACGTCAATCTCTCACCTTTGGTATCGCGTTCGAGAGGTAAATATGAGCAGAGCTGTTGTCTGGGCGGCAGCCTTCGTTGTTGGTTCGGTTGCCCTGGTGGCGCCCACGCAGACGCCAATACGCGATAGGGCTGGGGAAACTCGTACGCATGAAACAGCGCGCGACGAGCTACCGCAGCCTGTGAGGCAACAAGGCGCCGCTCCCGACCGAACCGCGTTGGGCGCAACCCGCTTCGAGTTCCGCGCGACCGTCGCCTCAAATACACTAACGCATGTCGCTTTGACGGAGAAACCCAGTCAGCCACGCGTTGCGGCTAAAAAGGTGGTGGCCGATTCTCCCGCAACGCTCCCGGCTTCCGCTGCACCACCAGTGCTCATATCAACCCGCATGTTGATGCCCGCGGCGCCAGTGTCCGTTGCCACCGTTCATGCTCTCCAACGCGAACTGAAACGCCTCGGTTGCTACAGTGGGCAGGTTGACGGTGAGTGGGGGCCGACCTCGCGTTATGCGGCAGCGACCTTCGTCAAAGCCGTGAACGCCAAGCTTCCGGTCGACAGACCGGATGAGGCCCTGTTGGCGCTTGCCCGCTACCATCAAGGTGCGGCTTGCCAACGAACCAGCAACATTACGACGGCTTCGACAACGCAAGGATGGCGTGCAACCGTAACGACGACTGGGTTGCTGGACCGCGGCGTTGAGCGTTCCTCGACGGCGCTTGCTTCTCCCTATGCGCCTCACCTCACAAGGCCCCCGCGGATTGTTCGCGCGAGCGGCGCACACCTTGTGGTCGATCTCACCGAGGTTCCTGAAATGCCGCTGCCACCGTCGGGTGAGATAGAACAGAGGACACAGATGGCGCTCGGCGCCGAACCGTCCGCATCGCCCTCGGAGTTGAACTCGGTCACCCGTGATAGGAGCAACCAGCAGGCCCGCGATGCCGCGCGGCGTGCCGCGGTACGCAATCGTCAACGCCAGGCCCGCAAGCGGGCATCACGACAGCGCTGGATGCGGCAGGTGGTCCAGAGTATCAATCTGAGCGGGAGTTAGTTTGGCGGTTTCGTGCGTGCGGCGACGATAAACAAAGAATGCAAATTGAGCGTGGGAGGTTGTGTTGTGGTTGATGTGAGAGATCTGCTTGACGAGATCCTGGGCGGCGCAGGCCGTCAACAGGATCGGGCATCGCTGACGGGACGTGGTGGGATTGAGGACATTCTCGGCCAGCTCGGCGGAAGGCCGCGGCGGAAGCGGCGGTGGTCTCGATGATTTTCGCCGGAATATGCTCGGCGGAGCGCGCGGTTCGACACAACCTGGGGCAGAACAGTCAGCGCCGGGTAGGCCACCCGGATATTGTGTTTGAACGATCCCGTGTTAACTTGCCGGCCTGTGCGGCCAATCATGTCCACAATTCCGCGTGCTACGGATCCCCGTCAGCATTCTTGAGACACCTTGCGGCGCATCGTCATTAGACTTTGGTTGATGTGTATCAAGGTGAAGCCTGTCGCGCTTGATCATGCTCGGCATCTAACGTCCAAACAGGAGGAGTTCGTCCAATGAAAACCAGTAAATTCTCAGCGGCCTTGGCGCTCAGCGTAATTCTGCCAATCGCCGCGATGTCGGCGACATCAGCCATCGCCAAAGACGAGAAAAGTGATAGCGGCGTGGTCAAGGGCGCGGCCAAAGGCGCCGCCGTTGGCGCCGTGCTCCCCGGTGTCAGCGCTGCGGGAGGCGCGAAGGCAGGCGCGGTTACCGGCGGCGTCAAGAAGGCGACCGACAAGAAAGATGAAAAGAAGGATTCGAAATAACGTCGTTGGGCCAGGCCACTCATCTCGCTCAGTTGAGAACAACAGCGCATTGTCGCTGTTAGATGTCCTTGGCCTGGCCCAGGCAACCCAGAACAAGACCCCGAAAATGTGGGAGTAAAACAGTGTCTGCATATCGACTAGGCAAAGCTCTGCTTTGGCTGAGTTTGAGCGTTCTCGTCTTCGTAGTTCCAGCGGCGGCGCAGGACGCCAAAAAGCCCAACATCGTCGTGATGTGGGGTGATGACATCGGCGTCCACAACATTAGCGCCTATAATCTTGGCGTCATGGGCTATCAAACACCTAACATCGACCGCCTTGCCAAAGAAGGCGCGATGTTTACGCACTACTATGCACAACAGAGCTGCACCGCCGGCCGCGCGGCCTTCATCCTAGGCCAGCAGCCCTTCCGGACGGGCCTCCTGACCATCGGGATGCCGGGTTCAGACCACGGGATTCCCGACTGGGCCCCCACACTTGGCGACCTGTTGAAGGATAAGGGTTATGCCACCGGGCAATTCGGCAAGAACCACCTCGGCGATCAGGACAAGCACCTTCCGACCGTTCATGGCTTTGATGAATTTTACGGTAACCTGTACCACCTGAATGCCGAAGAAGAGCCTGAGACCTACCATTATCCGAAGGATCCCGAGTTCCATAAGAAGTTTGGACCGCGCGGTGTCATTCACTCCTGGGCGCAGCCAGACGGCAGCCAGAAAATCGAGGATACAGGCCCGCTCACCAAAAAGCGCATGGAAACGGCCGACGAAGTGATCCTGAACCATGCCCTTGACTTCATTGATCGGGCTCACAAGGCGAACAAGCCATTCTTTACGTGGATTACCACCACCCGGATGCACGTCCACACCCGCCTGCGTCCTGAGTCGGTGGGTCTTTCTGGTGAAGGCCTCTATCCCGACGGCATGGTGGAACACGACGGGCATGTTGGGCAGGTGCTCAAGAAGCTGGAAGAACTCGGTGAACTCGACAATACGATTTTCGTCTACTCCACCGACAACGGCGCCGAGACGGTCACCTGGCCGGACGGTGGCATCACGCCCTTCCATGGCGAGAAAGGCACCACCTGGGAAGGCGGCATGCGCGTGCCAGCCCTGGTTCGTTGGCCTGGAACGATCAATCCGGGCACACGCTATGCCAACCTCATGTCGCATGAAGACTGGATCCCAACCCTCATGGCAGCGGTTGGCGAGCCGGATCTCGTGGAAAAAATGAAGAAGGGCTATGCCGCAAACGGAAAAGACTGGCGTGTCCACCTCGACGGCTTCAATTTCGTGCCTTTCTTCAAGGGAGAAGCCAAAGAAAGTCCACGCAAGTCCGTGATCTATTTCGGCCAAGGTGGCGAGTTGAACGCGGTGCGCTACGCCAAGTGGAAAGTCAATTTCGCCGGCGTCGAAGGCAACATCGCTACCGGTGTCCGTCAGCCAACCAACTGGCCCTTGATCGTCAATCTTCACGAAGATCCTTACGAAATGATGCCCTTCCACTCGGCAAATTACTTGCGCTGGTATATTGACCAGATGTGGGTGATGGTCCCGATGCAGCAGGTCGTGAAGAACTTCTTCGCGACCATTCCGGACTATCCGTTCCAGGCAGGGTCCAGCCTCTCGGCGTCGAACATCGGGTACAACACGCTTCAGAATGCAAAAGCGATGGAAGCGCTGAAGAAGCTGGAGGCGATTGCGCGTCCAGGTAACTAACGCTTTGTATTCGTCTCACGTCACCTATCGGAGCGCCGCATCAACGGGGCGCTCCTTCATTTCGACCGATCGACAGCGCATGTGGCCGGGGATCCGATCGCTGGCTCGGCTCCAATAACTGGCACGTCACATAACGCATGATTATCTTGCGGGCGACAGTTGATGCTGTCGCTGGCGCCGTCAAAAAAGGCTGGCGACAAGAAAGAGGAAAAGAAGGACGCTAAGTAGCAATCAGCCCAAGTGCGCTGGCCCGAGTCGAGGCGTGCCGTCCTGTCATGGCGCGACGCCGCGAGCGAGCTGGCAAAGGCTGTTGCCGAAGACCTTGTGACCTCGGAGGGGCGGTCCCCCGCGCAAAATCTTGTCAAGGCGCGCATCACGGGCAAGAGCGCGGCCGAGATCAAACCTCAGATCATGGCCATGCTAAATGATATTGGATCGCTGCTCGACAGAAAGGCGGGCGGCGAAGCGGCGTTCTTCAAATCCTGGCTGAAGGCGACAGCGCAGAAGGTTGCCGAGGCGTCGACCGAGGGCGGCTTCTTGGGCTTTGGCGGCGTCGCGGTCAGCGATGCTGAGAAAGCCTCCCTGGATGAAGTCTCACGAGCCTTGCGCGCCTGAAGGCTCAACGCGAACAAGAGGATGCTCCCCCTTATTCCGGTGAAGTGTCGCGTACCTGAAAGGAATGGACATGAGTATTTTCGGATCTATTCGTGACGCCATATTTGGCGGGCCTGCGGAAGCGGCTCCCATAACCGAAGCTAAACCTACCGAGACCGCACCGAACCCAGTTTCGGGTAAAGTGACCGGATCCCCCTCAGCGCCGCCTAACGTCGACATTGCTGCGATGCTGGACGGGCTGAAGAAAGAGAACCCCGAGGATCTCGACTGGCGACGCTCTATTGTCGACCTGATGAAGCTCCTCAAGCTGGACAGTAGCCTCAAGGCCCGCAAGGGGCTCGCGACCGAGCTTGGCTACGATGGCAACATGAGCGTCTCGGCCAAGATGAACATCTGGCTCCACAAACAGGTCATGATAAAGCTGGCGGAACACGGTGGGATCGTTCCGGAAGAGCTGAAACAGTGAACTACCGTGGACCACCTCCCTTCCGTGGTCCCCTCATACAAGGGATATAGAGTTGTGGCCGTCAATCTTCTCGACACCATCGTCCGTTCATTTGGCCCCTCGGTCATCGATAGGCTGGGACAACGCCTGGGGATCTCGCCATCGATTGTCAACGCAGCAACACCGATGGTCATCGGCTTCGTCTTATCAGCTCTCAAGCGTCTGCTCGGTCAGGAAGGTGGTGAGGAAAAATTCAATTCGCTGCTCAAAACCGGGAAAGAGCTCGTTGGTTCGCGTGGGCTGGAAGCGTTTGTCGGTGAGGCGGACCCGTCTGCCAGCACCAGCCTGCTTGATATTCTCACCGGCGACAATTCGATCGAACAGGTCGCCGCGAATTTCGCACATAAGAGCGGCCTTGACCCGCAATTCGATCCGCATGTCGCAGGGAAGATGATGGGCATGATGGCACCGGCCGTGCTCAACCAAATCTCCAGCCTAGCGCAGGAGCATGGACTTGACGTCAAAGGTATCACCAACGCAATTGACGAGAACTCGGATGCGCTGGCCAGTCTTGGTAGCTTCGATGCCATCCTAGATGATAAGCTCGGTCTCTTAGACGACCTGAAGCGCGGGCTTAGCCAACTTTTTGGGCGCGGGTGAGCTCAAGCGATTTCGAAGCGGCTGAGTTTCCTAAAGAGTCCCGATCTAAACACGACAAAGTCTCAATCGCCCTTGTTCCACCAGTCTGCCATACATACAAATGTCCGTCTTTCTGAACCTACCAGGAATCTCAGGCGCCATATCATTTGGGATCTGCATGGTCCTTGCGACATGGTTCGCCCTTGTATTCATCAAACCGTTCCTGCGCATATTCGTTAAAAGGCAAGTCGCCGCTAACGAAGTCGTGGGCCAGACTTTATCGATCTTCGCGTTGCTCTACGGCCTGCTTCTTGGGCTGCTCTCCATCTCGACGTATCAGTCGGCTTTGCTTGCCGAAGATGAGGTAATTGTTGAAGCGACGAGCCTAGCTGCGCTTCATCGAAATACTCAGTCTTATGATGAGCCTTTTAGGGGCGAGGCGCATGAAATAATTTTGAGCTACGCCCGATACTTAGCTGCGGACGCATGGAAAGAGCAGCAAGAGGGAAAGCTGCCCGTAAAAGGCGATGAATTAATGCGAAGATTGTTGGGCATGATTCATGGCTTCGTGCCAAAATCTGATTTTCATAAGTCGATCCACGCCGACACAATAAAATTGTTCGATGAGGTGCGTCACGCACGATTGAAGAGACTAGCCGCTTTGATTGTTGGTATTCCTGATATCATGTGGACGCTGGTCTGGATCGGTGCCATCATAACGATAATGCTTGTGCTTCTCCTGGATATTCGATTTATGCTGCACCTTCTCTTGAGTGGCGCGGTGACCTTTTATCTCGGCGTTATGATTTTTATTTTGTTCGCGTTGGAAAATCCGTTTCGTAGTGAGGTCGGGGTTTCGTCAGAGATCTTCCACACCACAGTCGCTATTATAGAGGGCAGATGGCCCACTCAGTAGAGGTTGCGCCGCTACATTGTTGGTCAAAAAAAATGCGGCTACTTAGAGGTTGCCGAAGGCAAAGACAAGCCAGATGACAACAATTGACGTGGTTGAAAGAGAAGGCTCCCGTTCCGTCAAGCTGATGCTTCAGGATGAAGTTGTCCGCGTGGAGGCAGGAGCCCTCGCCTCTGTGGAAGGCGATATTGACGTCGAGGTTAGCGTTCCATCGATTCCACGTATATTTCGCTCGTTGTTGTCGGAAGAGGCAGTTCTGCGACCACGTTGCGCGGGCTCAGGAGTGATTTTTCTTGAGCCGTCATTCGGAGGGTTTCACGTAATCGACGTCAAGGACGAGGGCTGGATTCTGGAGCGGGGCACCTACTGGGCATCGGAAGGTGGGGTTGATTTGGCCCTCCATCGCGAGCCGCTATGGACATCCCTCCGAACTGGAGAGGGGTTCGTCGATTACAAAACGAAGCTCACTGGGACCGGAAAGGCCATCTTCAACACGATCGGACCGGTCGATGAAATATCACTAGATAATCAGGTGTTCTTGATTGAGGAGGACCTGGTCATTGGCCGCACTGAAGGGCTTGCCTACAAGGTTCGATTCGTCGGAAAATCGCTATGGTCCAAGCTCCTATCGAACGAAAAGGTCATGCGCCTCTTTGAGGGGACGGGCAAGGTCCTCATCACGCGAGCTCCTTTCTATCGGATGCGTTTGCTGAAGGCGGCGGAACGGAAATCAAGTTGAGGCCGGACTGAAGGGCACTGAGGCGGCGGTCTCAGGGTGTCACTCGCAGACGGCGCCGGTTCGCCATTGCGATGTCACGAGCTAAGTCTCGAATGTGGGAAAGCAATCGTCTTTCACTGCACCATCAACGCGCTTTGTCAGTCATGATTTCCATCAAACGAACCCGGTCGCAACGCGGAAGGCTGGTTCGGGGGAATTGGTCGTCCTGGCGAAGGTCTTGGTTGTCATCTGCCGCTAT
>JARFQY010000238.1 GCA_029287535.1 Filomicrobium sp. | reverse complement strand
TGATGTTCGCGGCGGCGCGTTCGGAACATATCGCGGGGTTGATCGAACCGGCCCTGTTAGCTGGCAAGTGGGTGGTGTGTGACCGCTACATAGATTCCACGCGCGTTTATCAAGGCATGCTTGGGGGCATTGAACCTGCCCTGATCGAGGCGACGGAGACCTATACGGTCGCGCCTTTTCTCCCAGACCTGACGATCGTGCTCGATGTCGTGCCAAGGCTCGGGTTGGAACGCGCCAAGGCGCGCGGGGAACTTAGTCGCTATGATGCCGCTGACGAGGCGTATCACCAGAAGGTACGAAGAGGGTTCCTGGATATCGCCGCGCGGGAGCCTGAGCGGTGCGTGGTGATTGACGGCCACGAAGGCGAGATGGAAATTGCCGGTCAGATCGCTGGGATCATCGGGCGGCGCTATTCACTGTCGGGTTAATTCATGGCGCGCGCCACCGCTGTTCGCGAAATAGAGGCCCTGCCGGAAGCTGACCGGCTCGAAGGCTTCCCGCATCCCCGGGAGACGCTGCGGCTGTTTGGGCATCAGGATGCGCAGCATGAGCTTGCCGAGACGCTGCAAAAAGAACAGGTGCATCACGGGTGGCTTTTGAGCGGACCACCAGGCATCGGCAAAGCAAGTTTGGCCTACAAGTTTGCCAAGTGCTTGTTGGCGTCTCGGGAAGATCGCCGAACAGAGTCGGGCAGTTTGGATGTGCCTGAGTCGTCGGTGGCCAACCGCCAAGTCGTGTCTTTATCGCATCCGGGACTGCTGGTGCTTCGGCGCCCTTATGATACGTCCGGCAAGCGGTTCCTGTCTTCAATTCCCGTCGATGAGGTGCGACGGCTTCGGTCGTTTCTTTCACACCGAGCGGCTGAGAACAGCTGGCGTGTGGTCATCGTGGACTCTGCGGATGATCTCAATGTGAATGCTGCGAATGCGCTTTTGAAATCACTCGAAGAACCACCTGAAAGGATGGTGTTCTTGTTGGTTTCATCGGAGCCGGGCCGATTGCTGAATACGGTGCGGTCGAGGTGCCGGCGTCTGACGCTCGCCGAACTCAATGAGGCGGACTTGAAGTTGGCGGTTGAACAGGCCTTCAAGGCAAGCGACGGCGATTTGCCAACAGACGACATCTGGGACCGGCTCGTTCCTTTGGCCAAGGGTAGCGTTCGGCGTCTCATCAGCATCCACGCTGCCGGCGGGCTGGAGCTGCATCAGAAGGTCATGGGCATTTTCACGAAACTGCCGGAAGTCGACTGGAGCCAGGTGCACGCATTGGCTGATAGTCTGGCTCCGGCCGCAGCGGCGGAAAAATACCTCCTCTATAACGAATTGTTGTTCGAGTTTCTGGCGCAGGTGGTCAAGGCCGGTGTGGCTGAGGCGGGTGACCCGTCCGTCCGCGCCGTGGCCGCCAAACTGGTCCGCAGCGAGCGTCTTGCTTCATGGGCGACCTTGTGGGAAACACTCGTGCGCGAGGAGGCTGAGACCCGAGCGCTCAATCTCGATCGCAAAGCCTTCATTATTGGAACCATTCAGCGCATCGAAGCAGCGGCACGGCAGTAAGCGGATGCCGCCGCGGCGATTGCTTTAACATCTTATGGCTGCCTTATGCCGCAAGCGCGACCCTTCTATATAACGACCGCCATTTCGTACCCGAACGGCGTGCCTCATATCGGGCACGCTTATGAGGCCATCGCGACGGATGCGATCGCGCGGTTCGAGCGGCTCGATGGACGTGATGTGTATTTTCTCACGGGCACCGATGAACACGGTATCAAGATGCTGCAGACCGCGCGCAATGCCGGCATCGAGGCGCGTGAACTTGCCGACAGAAACACACCGCGCTTTCAGGCGATGGTCGAGGCACTCAAATGTTCTAACGATGATTTCATCCGCACCAGCGAGGACCGCCATCATAAGGCCAGCCGGACGATTTGGCAGCGCATGCAGGACGCGGGCGACATTTATCTCAGCAAGTACGCGGGCTGGTATTCGGTTCGCGACGAAGCCTATTACGACGAAAGCGAGCTGACGGTCGGGGAGGATGGCACGAAGCTGTCACCGCAAAATACGCCGGTGGAGTGGGTGGAAGAAGCGACGTTCTTTTTCAAGCTTTCAGCCTATCAAGACAGACTGCTTGCGCATTATGAGGCGAACCCGGAGTTCATACTGCCGCCGGAACGTCGAAATGAGGTTGTGAGTTTTGTAAAGGGCGGTTTGCAGGACCTTTCGATTTCGCGGACGACGTTCGACTGGGGTGTCACGGTCCCCGACGCTTCCGATCATGTGATGTATGTGTGGGTGGATGCGTTGACCAATTATCTGACAGGCGTCGGCTATCCGGACAATCCGGACGGTCGCTTCGAGCGGTATTGGCCGGCCAGCTTGCACGTCATCGGCAAGGACATCGTGCGTTTTCACGCCGTCTATTGGCCTGCGTTCTTGATGTCGGCGGGGATTGAGCTGCCGCATCGTGTGTTCGCGCATGGCTTTTTGTTCAACAAGGGCGAGAAGATGTCGAAGTCGGTCGGCAATGTCGTCGACCCTTTCAGTCTGATTGATGCCTATGGTGTGGATCAGCTTCGGTACTTCCTGCTTCGGGAGGTGGCGTTCGGTCAGGACGGCAGCTACTCCCACGAAGCGATTGTCAATCGCACCAATGCTGATCTCGCAAATGATCTGGGCAACCTTGCGCAGCGCTCCTTGTCGATGATTGGCAAGAATTGCGGCGGTGTGTTGCCGGAGCCCGGTGAACTCACTGGTGCCGACAAGGACATCCTCACTCAGGCCGACGGCATGCATGCGTTGGCGCGGGCGGCCATGCAGACCCAGGCGCTTAACAAGTATCTCGATGCCGTGTGGGCGGTTGTCGCGGAGGCGAACCGGTACTTTGCCGGCGAGGAGCCATGGGCGAAGAAGAAGACGGACTTCAAGGGGATGGAGACGATCCTCTACGTGACCGCCGAACTCGTGCGGCAGGTGGCGATTCTGGCCCAACCGGTGATGCCGGAGGGGACGGCAAAGCTTCTCGATCTGCTCGGCGTCGATGAAGGGGCCCGTGGGTTTGACCAGCTTGGCCGGGTTGGCCGTCTGGCGCCCGGCACCGCACTACCCGCCCCCGTCGGCGTTTTTCCCAGATATATCGCGCCTGAAGAGCAGGAGCGGCGGGCGCAAGAGGGCAAGGCCAGCGGGAAGGGCAAGAAACACGGCTAGTCCAAAAATGGATGCAGCTCGTTAGGTTTTTTGCTTCGGTATTTGGCGTCCGGTAAAAGGCGCTGGCCGATACAGTCAATCGTGGAGCAATCATGCTCGTTGATCATCACTGCCATCTCGACTTTCCCCAGTTCGCCGAGGATCTCGACAGCGTGGTGGCGCGGGCGCGCGCGGTCGGCGTTGGCAGCCTCGTTACGATCTCGACCCATATCCGTCGCTTTGAGACATACAAGGCGATCGCCGAAGCGCACGAGGATATCTTCTTTACTGTCGGTACACACCCTCACAACGCGCACGAGGAGCTCGACATTCCCGTTGAGGAGATCGTCCGGCTATCACAGCATCCAAAGTGCGTCGCGGTCGGGGAGGCAGGGCTCGATTACTACTACCAGAACTCTCCGCGGGAGGCTCAGGCGGAGGGCTTTCGCAGACACATTGCGGCGGCTCGCGAAACGGGGTTGCCGCTGGTGATCCATACGCGTGATGCGGATGAGGATACTGCGGCGATCTTGTCGGAAGAGTATGCGAAGGGAGCCTTTCCGGCTGTGCTGCACTGTTTTACCGGCGGGCGGGACCTTGCCTTGCGGGCGGTTGAACTCGGCCTGTATGTCTCGTTTTCGGGTGTCATTACCTTCAAGAAGGCGGACGCGTTACGAGAGATCGCTGCTCAATTGCCGCTGGAACGGGTACTGGTCGAAACGGACGCGCCATATCTTGCGCCGGTTCCGTTTCGGGGCAAAACAAACGAGCCTTCCTATGTCGTTCATACCGCGCAGGCGCTGGCGGACGCTCGCGAGATTTCGCTCGGCGAATTGGCCGCGGCGACGACTGAGAATTTCTTCCGGCTCTATACAAAGGCGCGCCGTCCAGCCAATTTTCCGGAACTGGCGGCGGGTCCAACAGGAGTGGCATGACCTATCGTTTGACGATCCTGGGATGCGGACCTTCGGGCGGCGTTCCACGTCTGGGACCCGATTGGGGCAATTGCGAGCCTTCGAACCCAAAGAACAGACGTCGGCGGTGCTCCGTTCTGGTTGACCGGTTCGACAAGAATGCGCGGACAAGCGTCCTTGTGGATACCTCTCCGGATCTGCGTGAGCAGCTCATTGACGCGCGGGTCAGATCCCTCGACGGCGTACTGTTCACGCACGATCATGCCGATCATACACATGGGATCGATGATCTGCGCATGGTCTGCTTTGCCATGCGGCGGCGCGTCAACGTCTACTTCGATGCTGCCACTAAGGACAGCCTGATTGCGAGATTCGGCTACTGCTTCTTGCAGCAGGAAGGGTCGGGCTACCAGCCAATCTTGAAAGCCAATGATATCGTGGCGGGCGAGCGAGTGGATGTCGCAGGCGCCGGCGGGAAGATTTCGGCACTTGCGGTTCCGCAATTGCACGGAGAGCTTCCGTCACTGGGTTTCAGGTTTGGGAAACTGGCGTACTCACCGGACATCTCTGGCTTTCCAGACGGTGCGGCCGATTTGCTTGAGGGTCTGGATGTCTGGATCGTGGACGCTCTACGTTATTCGCCCCACGTCAGCCATTTCCATGTCAAGCGAGCGCTCGAGTGGATCGAGCGGTTGAAGCCCAAGCGGGCGATCCTGACTCATATGACGCCACAGCTCGACTATGACGCCTTGATGCGAGAGCTGCCTGAGGGTGTCGAGCCGGCGTACGATGGGATGACCATAGAGTTTGATGGAAACGCTAACTCTCATCCCTGAATGTCATGCAGTTACTTTTTGGCGAGCCACTCGCGTCCGTTGAATGTCTCACCGGTCGCTTCGAGGTTGGGATCACACAGCTCCAAGAACATTGGAGCAATACTCTCGGGTCTTGGCAGTGTGGCGGGGTCCTCTCCAGGATACGCTTTGGAACGCATCGCCGTCGCGATTGGACCGGGGTTGATGATGTTCACCTTGATGGCGGTGTTGGCGACTTCGGCGGCGTAAGTCCGTGCGAGGGCGTCGAGACCGGCCTTTGATATGGCATAGGTCCCCCAGTAGGCCTTTTTGCCCGAAGCCGCACCTGAGCTGACGAAAACGACGCGGCCGGCTTCGGAGCGTCGCAGAAGAGGATCAAGCGTCCTCACGAGGCGCCAATTGGCCTCCAGGTTGACCAACATGGTGTTCTGCCAAATCTGGTCGGTTATGTGGGCCAGCGGCGTCAGCGCGCCTAAGACACCGGCATTGGCGATGAAAATATCGAGGTGACCGAAGCGCTGATAGAGTGTGGGGCCCAGCGCGTCCACGCGATCTGATTGGGTGAGGTTCAGAGGAATAATCGTTGCTGGCGAGCCGCTGGCGGAGCGTATGGCGTCGTCGGTTTCCTCGAGGGCACCTGCGATGCGGCCCTGGAGGATCAGATGTGCGCCATGGCGGGCCAGCTCTATGGCAACGGCTCGGCCGATACCACGGCTGGCTCCAGTGACGAGGGCGACCTTACCCTCCAGTGGTTTCGACGATGCGGATTGCGTCACTCGGGAGATTTCCTTGATCAGGGGTCGCCAGCGGGTTTGGTTTCGCCGTCCGGGGCATTCTCCGGGGCTGCCGGCTCGTCGGCGAGCGGCTTGTCGTGACCGGCTTCGATGGCCTGGCGTGCGGCCTCACGGGCTTTTTCGAATAGAGGGGCGGCTTTGTCGCGCGCCTGTTCGGAAATCTCGACAAACTTCTCCGCTCCGGTCGCGGTGAGTTCGCGAGTCCTCTTGAGAACCCTGGCAAACAGGCTTTGCTTTGGCATCAACTCGTCGCCGCGGAGCTTTTCGAGCGCGCTGCTCATGCGTTCGTGACCTTCCCAGTTGGTCTGGCCTGACGCGGGCTTGTTCGCCCCAGTGAAGACGATAAGCGGGGTGCAGGCCGTGACGACCTTTGTTCCGCTGGAAAGCCAGCTGGCGTTCTTCACCTGAGTTTCCTGAGCGAAGTAAACCGGTATGCCGTCGATCCTTTGTTCCAGGATCTGGCGATCGAGCACCGGGACGATATGGCCACCTTTTTCGCGGGCCATTTTGAAACGCGGATTATCCGGGTCGGGGAATTGCACAAAGAAGGCGACGGTGGCATCGCTGTTCAAGGCGATGCGAATGGCTTCGTCGGTGTTGGCCGCGTGAATGATGTTCTCCGTGCGACCGATGCCGTAGGGATCGATTTTCTGGAGGAAGCGGAAGGTGGCGGCGCTGCCGGATTGCTCCGGGGGCAGTACGACGCGCATCTCATCAGCTCGTACGGCGAGCTCGCCGTAACTGTCGAGGCCTTTGTCTCGGGTTACCGCAAAGATGCACTCGCGCACGTCGTCCATGCGCAGCCGGCGGAAGGTGGAGGAGCCACCGAACTCACGTGCCTTTAGTGCCAACACATCGAGCTGGCCGTAACCCAAGTCAGCCGGGTTCTTGGCGACGCGTTGCATGTTTTCGGTCGAGCCGGCGCTGGTCTGGCAGGTGGCTTCAAAGCCAGCCTTTTTAATTTGATCGCGCAGCGCGGGGCAAAACTGACCGTGGTAGGCGCCGGTTTCGCCGCCCGTGTTGATAACGAAGTCTTGGGCCGTGGCCGGTGCGGAAATCGCAGCCGCGGCCGCACTTAAGATCCATGCGGGGATGCGCACCTTTGAACCTCCAAGGGTATCTCACAATTGAGATGACGTTTCGAGCTGGCGGGAAAGATCGCTTTGTCGCTGCGGCCCATACTCCGCCGTCGCAGAAGAATGTCAACCGCACTTGCGTACGGCGCCATACTCCTGCAGGTCGGGAAGAAGCGTTGGGTATTCTCCCGTGAAGCAATGGTCGGCAAGCTGGGGGGCGGCATTGTTGCGCCCGTCCATCATTCCAATCGCGCGGTATATTCCATCGACACTGAGAAAGGCGAGGCTGTCGGCCCCCATGCCAGCGCACATCTCATCCAGCGTATTGCGAGCTGCCAACAGGTCACCGGGCTCCGGCGTATCTATGCCGTAGTAGTCCGAATGCATGATCGGTGGTGAAGCGATGCGCATGTGCACTTCAATTGCTCCGGCATCGCGGACCAGCTGTACGATCTTGCGCGAGGTTGTGCCGCGGACCACGCTGTCGTCGATCAAGACGATGCGCTTGCCGCGGAGTACGCCCGCATTCGCAGCATGCTTGCGGCGTACACCAAGCTCGCGTATGCGCTGTTCGGGCTGGATGAAGGTGCGCCCGATGTAGTGGTTGCGGATGATGCCGAAGCCGAAAGGGATCCCCATCCGACTGGCATAGCCTAGAGCAGCGGGAACGCCAGAGTCGGGTATCGGAACGACGACATCGACGTCTGTCGGACTCTCGCTTGCGAGTTCTCGGCCCATGCGTTCGCGCACCTCATAAACGGACTGTCCACCGACGATGGAGTCCGGACGGGCGAAGTAGATATATTCGAATACGCAAGGGCGGGGTGGCCTGGAGTCAAAGGGGCGGATGGTCTCGATGCCATCACTTGTAATGACGACGATTTCGCCGTTGTCGATCTCGCGGACGAAAGTGGCGCCAATCATGTCGAGGGCACACGTCTCCGAAGCCAGGACGTAGGACCCTTCCAGTTGTCCCAAGACGAGCGGTCTTATGCCGACGGGGTCGCGGGCACCGATGAGCATGTCGTCGGTCAGAGCAACGAAGGCGTAGGCGCCCTCGATTTGCTGGAGGGCATCGATAAAGCGCTCGACTAACCCAGACTGGCGTGAGCGCGATACGAGGTGGAGAATGACCTCAGTGTCGGAGGTGGATTGGAAGATGGCGCCCTGGGCAACGAGCTGATCGCGCAAAATTCCGTAGTTGGTGAGGTTGCCATTATGGGCGATCGAGAAGCCGCCGGTTGAAAGTTCGGCAAACAACGGCTGCACGTTGCGGAGAATGGTATCACCGGTGGTTGAATACCGGTTATGGCCGATGGCGGCGTCACCTTTCAGGCGTTCAAGGACCTTGCGCTTGTTGAAGTTGTCTCCGACGAGGCCGACATGCCGTTCGATGTGAAATTGGCGGCCTTCGCTGGTAACGATCCCGCAGGCTTCCTCGCCGCGGTGCTGCAAGGCATGCAGTCCCAATGCGGTTAGCGTTGCTGCCTCATTGTGCCGGAATATGCCGAAGACGCCGCACTCTTCGTGCAGCTTGTCGTCGTGATCATCGATTAAATCACGCAGCACAAGGTCTGAGTCGGTTTCCTCGTTTGGCGCCATTGGTACCTCCGGCTAACCGAGCCTGGCGGTAGTGGGATGGAAACGCGAAAAAGCGGCGGCAAGGAATGCCGGTTCAGGACAGCTTTCGCGACACATATAGGGCAATGCGGAACGTTTGCCAGTGAACATTCAGTAACTGACTTGTAACAGGCGATCAGGATTTTGTTGAGTGGCCGCCGGGTGGTCGTCCGCGTGCCTCCTGCTTGTCCTTGTCGCGCTCTATCAATGGAACAATGTAGGCGTAAAGGAAACTCTCCAGCGATTTGCCGGTGGATGTGATGTAGGGGCGTGTCTTCGCGTCGCGCAGGACCGGCCAGTCCTTATCCATGGTTGGCCAAAAGTGCAGGGCGAGCATGTAGGGAATGACAACGATGATGAAGCCTCGTGCAAGTCCGAACACAAAGCCCAGTATGCGGTCCACCATACCGATCTGGCTGTCGAGAATTGTGTCGGAAATCCGTGCCGTGATCAGATGCACGATGATCAGCACGATCAGAAAAATTAGAGCGCCAACCACGCCTTGGGCAATGATGAGTCCGCTGCCTTCGGGCTGAAGGCCCATTTGAACGGCGACTTCCTCGGCAAACTTGCGATGATTGAACACGAAGTAAAGCACCGCGATGCCCGCGATAATCCATGAGAGAATCGCCAGGAGTTCGCGGGTCAGTCCGCGGTAGAGAGCCAGAAGGCCAGATAACAGCGCAATCGCGATGACGCCAACATCAAGGTAGGTCAACGGACCGATCATCCCTTCGGGTCTCCTTTGAACGCCAATTGGGCGTCGGGTGCTGGCCGTCTCAGTGCCATACGAACTGGCCTTTCACTGGCATGGTGACAGTGTCTCCGCAAGCTGTTTCAGATGGCCGATCCGGTCGATTTCCAGGTCGTTTGCCTTTGCGTCGATTTCACCAGCCGCAGGTATGACAGCTTTTGCAAATCCGAGCTTATCCGCCTCTTTGAGCCGCGCTGTGGAATGCGCGGCCGCTCTGACGGCGCCAGAAAGTGAAATTTCCCCAAAGAAAACTCGATCTGGTGATAACGGAACACCGGAAAATGACGATAGCAGGGCTGCTGCCGCGGCCAAGTCGGCCGCCGGTTCGGTGATTTTCAAGCCGCCGGCAACGTTGAGGTAGACGTCGCATTGGGCCAAGGAAACCCCGCAACGGGCGTCGAGAACGGCGAGAAGCATGGAAAGGCGATTGGAATCCCAGCCGATCACGGCCCGTCGGGGCGTGCCGAGCGGTGATGGGGCGACGAGAGCCTGGATTTCGACGAGGAGTGGTCGCGTCCCCTCCATACCCGCGAATACCGCCGCACCGGGGGCCTTGGCGTCGCGATCCCCTAAAAACAATTCGGAAGGATTGCTGACTTCGCGAAGTCCCTTGGTGGCCATCTCGAAGACGCCGATCTCATTGGTCGGGCCAAATCGGTTCTTGATCGTGCGCAATAGACGAAATGCGTGACCTCGCTCTCCTTCGAAATACAACACGGTATCGACCATGTGCTCGATGACCTTGGGGCCGGCGAGGCTGCCCTCCTTTGTTACATGACCAACCAGGATCAGTGCCGAGCCTGAAACTTTGGCATGGCGAATCAAAGACTGCGTCGCCGCACGAACCTGGCTGACAGTGCCTGGAGCAGCGTCCAATGCATCCGCCCAAAGGGTTTGGATGGAATCAACAATGATAAGATCGGCGGGAGGGCCGTCACGGAGGGTCGCAAGGATATTGGCAAGGTTGGTCTCGGCGGCAAGTTCCACTGGGGCCTCGGCGAGTTGGAGGCGTTCCGCCCGAAGACGGACCTGGGCCGTCGCTTCCTCGCCAGAGAAATAAGTCGCGCGCCCACCCTTGGCGGCAATGGCTGCGGCAACTTGCAAAAGCAGCGTGGATTTTCCGATTCCGGGTTCGCCGCCGATCAGGAGTGCGGAACCGGGAACGACACCGCCGCCGGTGACCCGGTCGAGCTCGATAATGCCCGTTTGCATGCGCGGGGTTTCGACGGTATCGCCCTTGAGGCTTTCAAGAGCGACGGCGCTTCCCTTTCGTCCCGCTGTCAGTCCACTTCCTGGTGCGGGGCTTGCTGAGAGTTCTTCGACGAGAGTATTCCACTCACCGCAATTGCTGCATTTGCCCGTCCAACGTGGGGCAGAGGCACCGCAATTTTGGCAGACAAACAGGGTTTTGCCGACCTTGGCCATGATCACGCCTCCGGCGGCTGGCGGTCGGCTGCACCAATATAGATGCGCGTGAATCGTGGGCTAAGGCGGGTGAGAACTTCGTAGCCGATCGTGCCCGATGCCCGGCCTATGTCTTCGATGGTGATGGTGGGGCCGATGATTTCTGCCCAGTCGCCACGTTCAATTGGGGTCTCTTCGAGATCGGTTATGTCCACCGTGATGAGGTCCATGGACACGCGTCCGACAATCGGAGCACGCCACCCTCTGAACGCAACGTGGCCGCCCTGCTGGTCATTGCCTGCACTCAAGTGGCGCAAACAGCCGTCAGCGTAGCCCGCGGCAATGACGGCGATCCGGGACATGCGCTTGGCGACAAATGTCGCCGAGTAGCCGATCGACTGGCCCGGCGCGAGAGTGCGAAGCTGCAGGACACGGGCATAGGCTTCGACGACAGGTTTGACCGGCGATGGGCGCTCGGCCACGGCCTGGCCACCGTAAAGCGCGTATCCCGGGCGCACGATGTCGTAGTGAAAGTGTCGGCCCAGCATGACGCCATCGGAGGCGGCCAAGCTCAATGGAACACTCGGAAGCAGGGGCTGGAGACGTTCAAAAATCTCCCGCTGTTGCTGGTTCTTTTGGTGCCCCGGCTCGTCGGCGCAGGCAAGGTGGCTCATCACGAGTTTGACGTCCAGCCTGTCAAGCAGATGCATGTTCGCTGCAAGCTGCTGGAGCTCGGCGGCGCTCAACCCCAGACGATTGAGGCCGGTATCGACGTGTAACGCACACGGCAGGGGCTGCTGTCGCGAGGGGGCGGCTTGGCCCCATTCGGCAACCTCGGGAAGGCTCGAGAGGACCGGTACCGCCCCGCATTCAATCATGGCTGCGGCTGCGCCGGGAAAGATGCCATTCAGAACATAGACAGTGGCGCCGGGTGCGCGCGCCTTGACTTCGGTGGCCTCTTCAAGCGTGGCGACGAAGAATGAGTCCGCACCGGCGCTGGCAAGGGCTGGAGCGACTCCTGCTACACCAAGCCCGTATGCATTGGCTTTGATAACAGCACCGCACTTGGCCGGTGCGACGTGGGATTGCAGTGCGCGCCAATTGTCGGCGAGACTTTCAAGATCAACGATTACGACCCCGGCCGCGTGGCTGGGAATTCTTCCATGCAGCGCATGGAGTCTGCCGTTGTTGTCCTTGGTCCAAGCTTCGTTCATACATCCGCCTTACCTGCGAGCGGGTGATCCCGATCGAGATTGTCGAAGCGGGTGAACTCCCCGGTGAATTGCAGCCGGACGGTGCCCGTGGGCCCGTGACGCTGCTTACCGATAATCACTTCGCCAATCCCTCTTACGGCCTCGAGTTCCGTTTGCCATTTTTGATGCTGCTCCACCTCGTTGGCGGAGGGTTCCCGGCGTTGAACGTAATACTCTTCGCGGAAGACGAACAGCACCACGTCGGCGTCCTGCTCGATGGAGCCCGATTCACGCAGGTCGGAGAGCTGCGGCCGTTTGTCGTCACGTTGTTCCACCTGCCTGGAGAGCTGGGAGAGTGCAATCAGGGGCACTTCCAATTCCTTCGCCAAGGCCTTGAGACCAGTGGTGATTTCAGTGATTTCCTGAACGCGTCCCGCAGCCGCCTTTGAAGCGGAGCCGGACAGCAGCTGGATGTAGTCCACAATGAGCAAATCCAGTCCGCGCTGACGTTTCAGTTTGCGGGCTCGGGCGGCGAGTTGGGCGATGGAGATGCCGCCGGTCTGGTCAATGAACAGGTGCGCGCTGTTCAGTGCCACCGACGCAGCCATGAGCCGGGCCATTTCGGGTTCATCGATCTTACCGCGCCGGATCTTGTTGGAAGGAATCTCGGCTTGCTCGGAGAGGATACGAGAGGCCAGCTGCTCCGCCGACATTTCCAGCGAGAAGAAGCCGACAACGGCCGGCTCCGGCGGACCGTCGGGGTTTTCCTGAAAACGCTGCAGGCGCTTTTGGGCGGCGACGTTTACTGCGATGTTGGTAGCGAGTGCGGTTTTGCCCATGGAAGGACGGCCGGCGAGGATGATCAAATCGGAAGGCTGCAGACCGCCCATCATGTCATCGAGGTCGATCATCCCTGAGGGCAGCCCGGATAGATCGGTGCCGCGCATGCGAGCGTTGTTTGCAACATCGATCGCCTGACTCATGGCCGAGGTGAAGTCGAGAAAGCCCTGGCCGTATTTGTCCTGTTCGGCAAGCTGGTAGAGGAGTTGTTCGGCTTCCTCGATCTGAAGGTTCGGAGGCTGATCGACGGGGCTGTCATAAGCCGTGTTGACCATGTCCTCGCCGATAAGAATCAATTTACGGCGAGTGGCCAGATCATGGATGGTGCGGCCGTAGTCACGAGCGTTGATAACCGACGTGGCGTTCTCGGCAAGCCGCCACAGGTACTCTGGGACGGTCAGATCCGCGTCGATCGGCTCGACGTTTTCAAAAAACGTCCGCAGCGTCGTCGGTGTCACCGACTTGCCGGCGTGGAGCAGCTGCTGAATCGTCTCGAAGACCGAGGCGTGCAGCGGGTCGTAGAAGTGCTCAGGCCGCAGGAAGTCGGTGGTTTTGTCCATCGCATCGTTGTTGACGAGGATGGCGCCAATAAGCGCTTGTTCCGCCTCAATATTGTGGGGAACATGGCGGAATGTCGTCGGCTCGTCAGCGTTGGCCGCCGAGTGCAACTTGTCGGTCGAAAGGAGGGCATGCTGTGTCATGCCTTCCTGGTAACCGGAGTCGCGCTGGGCGTCGTATCAGAATCAGTCGGTGAAGAGGGGTCAAGGGCAGCTTTTCCTTGATATGCACACCCTCTCAAGCCGCTGAAGCCTTCGCGATCAAACTCAGTTGGGGGACCGTTCAGTCCTCTTTTGGGGCTGGCTCGGCACCTTCCGCTTCGGCTTCGTCCGGACTCTCGGTCGGCTCATCGTCGGCGGCCTCGGCCTGGTAGCCCTGGTCTTCGGCATCTGGGTCGAAGGTTTCGAGTTCCAGTTCCTCGTCCTTGATGACGGTGACATCCTCGCCGCGTGCCTGACGTTCGGCCTCATCCTCGGTACGGGCGACATTGATAACAACGTTGACGGCAACTTCAGGATGCAGCTGCAGAGCCACCTCGTGAAGGCCCAGCTCCTTGATGGGTTTGTTTAGAACGACCTGGCGACGGGCTATTGAGAAGCCACCTTCCGTAATGGCTTCCGAGATGTCACGGGTCGACACCGATCCGTACAGCTGGCCGGTGTCGCCGGCCTGGCGGATCGCCGTGAAGGTCTGGCCGGCGAGTTTCTCGGCAATGGAGTCGGCTTCCGTCTTGTGCTCGAGGTTAGCGGCTTCGAGCTGGACGCGCTGCGTTTCGAAATAGGCGATGTTCTCCTGCGTGGCGCGCATGGCTTTCTTCTGAGGCAGCAGGTAGTTGCGGGCATAGCCGTTCTTGACGTTGACGACGTCGCCCATCTGTCCGAGGTGGCCGATTCGTTCGAGTAGGATGACTTGCATGGGGGGCTCCAATTGTTCTCGTTTCTTTGTCGTTGACAGATTTTCGGGCGGTTCAGTCGGGTGGCGTGGGGCCTTTGGGTGGCGGACGCATGAAGTCGCGGCGCAAAGGGGAGATCGGTTCGGTAATGCCGATGAGGGCGATCAGGACGGAAAACCCGGTGCTGAACATGATCAAGCCGAAATAGACCGCCCAGAGCAAAGCAAGGCGCCAGGGGTTGTTGCGCGTGACGTAGTGGATCACGGCCAATCCCAGCATGATGAAGGCAAGAAAGAACGCCCCGAATGCTGCCGACGCGGCGCTGCCGGGAAGGTCCTTCAACACCATTGAGAGCAGGATGCAGACGACCAATACCAGCGAGGCGCCCGGTGGGAAGGTCATGGCCGCGATCTCTGGCCACGGCCTTTGCAGGTTACCCGTGGCATGGGCCACATATCCGGCCAGCCATAGCTGGAAGGCGATGATCGCTGTCATCCCGACGCCGGACATGACCGGCAGAAGAGCCGATAAAATCCGAGTCATCGCCGCGATGTGTTCTTCGGGGACCTCCTCGCCGCTCGGCTGTTGGGCAACAACCTGCTCGACGAGCGAGCGCACCAACTTCTCTGTTCCGTCACCGTCCGCGCCGAGTCGGGTCATTAGCGCAATCGACAGAATCGCGCCAATTGCTGCGCACCAAAGGACAAGCCGGCCCACGGGGTACCATTCAACAGCGGTCGTGCCGTCGGGCGCCTGTACCGGACGGTTTAGCATTGCGAGATATGTGAGCAGTACGGGTGGGGCGAAATGAGTTGCGGCCGCCAGCAGTGCTGGCATCGGGCCGGCAAGAGCGGCGAAGGCCAGGGTGCCCGTGAGAGCGGCTGCTATGGCGATCTTCCAGCCCAGAGCCAAGCCCACGAGGTAGATCGGCAAGGGCGTAGCCACGACCAGCAGGAACTGCATCCACACAACGCCCGTCGTTGCTGAAATCAGCATGACGAGTGAGACGAGGCCGGCGGCGATGCCTGCTAGGAGATTTCGGATCATGGTGTGTCAGCTGTCCCGCGGCGTTGTCGCGGTTAGAGGTGAGGCACCGTGCTTCGGTTCTCACCCCAACCTATTGAATGTCGAATGTAACACTGGAGCATGTGCTTCAGCGAACGTCTGATTATTTGATAACGTAGGGCAGAAAGCCCAGGAACCGAGCACGCTTGATGGCTCGAGCCAATTCTCGCTGCTTTTTGGCCGAGACCGCTGTGATGCGGCTTGGAACGATCTTGCCGCGTTCGGAGACGTAGCGGCTCAGCAGGCGCACATCCTTGTAATCGATCTTTGGGGCATTGTCGCCGGAGAACGGGCAGGTCTTGCGGCGGCGATGAAAGGGGCGACGGGCTTGGGTGGACATGAGTTACTCTCCCGCTGGCGGGTTGTCGCGTGGTTCGCGGTCGGGCCGATCCGGACGGGGCCCACGAGGTCCGCGGGGGGGACCGCCCCGACGGTCACGATCGCCGCCACGGGGACCGCCGCGACCGCCGCGATCATCGCGGTCTTGCTTGCGCATCATGACTGAGGGCTCGGTTTCGTGCTGGTCCACACGGATCGTCATAAAGCGGATGATATCCGTGGATAGCCGCATGCGCCGCTCCATTTCGTTAACGGCGGCGGCCGGCGCATCGATGTTGAGCATCGTATAATGCGCTTTACGTGATTTCTTGATCTTGTATGCGAGAGACTTCATACCCCAATGCTCGGAGCGGGCGACTTTGCCGCCGGCTTCTTCGAGGATATCGGAGAATTCCTTGGTCAGCTGTTCGACCTGGGCGCTGGAGGCGTCCTGGCGCGCGAGAAAAACATGCTCGTAGAGCGGCATGTGGAACGACCTTTCTTTCCAATCTTTCGTTTGGTCCGGCGCATAGCCCCTTGCGAACCGGCACGCTTGGCGGCCAGATTTGGCCGGGAAGCGGGAAAGGCCCACCAGGATACCCACGAGAGTGGAGACACGGGAAGACGAGCAATAGCGCTCTATCAAAACGCCCGGTGTGCTGGGCATTTAGACCTTCCGTTCAGCCTCCAACCGGACGCGAAGGCGGTGTTATAGCCCGAAATGACCGTGACGCAAGGGTGAAATGGGAGTTTGCGCCGGAATGAGCACACAACTAGCCTAGCAGTCCAAAACCGGCACCGGTGCTTGACTTGGTGCGTGAAGCTGTGCTCTTGCCGCTGCCACTGATCTGTCAAAAACGAAAACACACATTTTCAAGGATAAAATGGGTACGGCATTCGTATTCCCCGGACAGGGTAGCCAGGACGTCGGAATGGGCGCGCCGCTTGCGAAGGAATTCGCCAGTGCTAAAGCCGTGTTCGACGAGGTGGACGATGCACTTGGTCAAAACCTCTCAAAGATCATGTGGGAGGGGCCAAAGGACGAGCTGACTCTGACGGAGAATGCTCAACCGGCGCTAATGGCCGTATCCATGGCGGTTATGCGCGTCCTTGAGACCGAGCATGGCTTGGTGCTGGCAGACCGTGTGAAGTATGTGGCGGGGCATTCGCTTGGTGAGTATTCGGCGTTGGCGGCGGCAGGAGCGCTGTCGATCTCCGATGCAGCCCGACTACTGAAGCTACGGGGACAGGCGATGCAGCAAGCCGTGCCGGTAGGTAAGGGCGCGATGGCGGCGCTGCTGGGTGTTAGTGTGGACGTCGCCGAAAAGGTCGCCGCTGAGGCGGCGCAGGGCGACGTGTGCCAAATCGCCAACGATAATGATCCCGCTCAGGTTGTTTTATCGGGGGATAAGTCGGCCATTGACCGGGTCGGGGACGTTGGAAAAGCGCACGGTGTTCGACGTGCGGTGCCGCTGCCGGTCTCGGCCCCGTTCCATTGTGTGCTGATGCAACCTGCGGCTGATGCGATGGCTGAAGCTCTTTCAAATGTTGAAATACGGGCACCGGCGGTCCCCGTTGTGGCGAATGTCCGGGCGGAAGCGATTTCGGACCCAGCCGAGATCGTCGCACGTCTGGTTGAGCAGGTGACCGGTCGCGTGCGCTGGCGCGAAAGTGTTCTGTTCATGACAGCGAATGGCATTACGGACGTCTATGAGATCGGTGCTGGCAAGGTGCTTGCCGGTTTGGTCAAGCGCACGGCGCGGGACCTCAGGTCGGCGAGTATTGGTCTGCCTGAGGACGTTGCCGAGCACGCTTCGGCGGTTTGCGGCTAGTTCGCGAACTGCTGGCTGAACGAGGAAAGACATGACTGATATGTTCGATCTCACGGGCAAGAACGCCCTGATCACCGGGGCGACCGGTGGTATTGGTGGCGCGATCGCTACGGCCTTTCATAAGGCTGGCGCGACGGTTGCCATCTCGGCGCGGCGAAAGGACAAACTCGAAGAACTAGCAAGTGCGCTGGGTGATCGAGTGCATGTGCTGCCGTGCGATCTGTCGAATCGTGAGGAGGTCGTGAAGCTTGTTGACGATGCGGTTGGCGCGATGGGCCGACTGGACATTATCGTCAATAACGCCGGTCTCACACGGGATAACCTATTCATGGTGATGAAGGATGACGAGTGGGATGACGTTATAGCCGTCAATCTTTCCGCGACCTTCATGCTCATGCGGGCCGCCGCACGCCACATGATGCGCAATCGGTCGGGATTTGGCCGGATTGTCAATATTTCGTCGGTATCCGGCGTCTTCGGGAACCCGGGACAAGGCAATTACGCAGCCTCGAAGTCCGGAATGATTGGGATGACGAAGTCGCTGGCGCGAGAAGTGGCTTCGCGTGGAATCACGGCGAACTGCATCGCTCCCGGGTTCATCAAGACCGATATGACCGCCGCGTTAAACGAGAAGCAGACCGAGGAAATATCCAAGATGATCCCGGCCCAGCGCTTTGGCGAAGCCGATGATATCGCGGCAGGAGCGCTGTTCCTGGCGAGTGCGGCGGGTGGCTATGTGACCGGCCAGACTCTCCATATCAACGGCGGTATGGCCATGGTCTAGTAAGTTCAGTAACTCCGTGTCAGCGTATCTTGCAGATGAATAGGGCCCCAGTTGTCGGTTGAGCGACGTTTGTCGCGCCCCAGTTCGGCAACTGGTCAAGCCTGATGAAGTGTGTTAACGAGCCTTCGCTTTACTGGCGGAGAGCCCCTCAAAGAGGGGCTTTTGAAAGTCAACTGATGGCAAGGCCCGAAAGCCCATACACTCTCGGCGACCTTTTTGGAGGTTGCGCTCTGCAGGGCAGTTGAAACGGGGACCGAAGCAATCTGTCGAGCCCGGGCGGTGTCGACAAGAAGTTAAGCAAAGGAAGGAATAGAATAAAATGAGCGATGTCGCAGAGCGCGTGAAGAAGATTGTCGTCGAGCATCTAGGTGTTGAGGCCGATAAGGTCTCCGAATCGGCGAGCTTTATTGATGATTTGGGTGCCGATAGCCTTGATACGGTCGAATTGGTTATGGCGTTTGAAGAAGAATTCGGTTGTGAAATTCCAGACGATGCCGCCGAGCATATTCTGACCGTGGGAGATGCCGTAAAATTCCTCGAAAAGAATGCCAACGCGGCCTAATTAGGCCTCGCGTCGTTAGACTACTGAGGGGGGCGGCCTTCCGGTCGCCAGGTTCACGGGTTGGGGGCCTTTGAAGCTGCTTGCGTGGGGCTTCAAGACACCAACCGCACTACTCGATAACGGACTGCTGCACACCTTGGTGTGCCGCCGTTGTCGCTTACAGGAAAGGAAGCCATGCGGCGTGTGGTGATCACCGGGTTGGGACTTGTTACTCCGCTCGGCTGCGGGGTGGAAGCCAGCTGGAGTCGGCTGCTTGCCGGGAAGAGTGGCGCGCGGCGCGTGGAGGAATTCGAGGTTGCGGATATTGCTTCGCAGATCGCGTGTTTCGTTCCACGTGGTGATACCTCCGAGGGGCTGTTCAATCCGGATGACTGGATGGAGCCCAAGGAGCAGCGCAAGGTCGACGCGTTTATCACGTACGCCATGGCCGCAGCTGATCAGGCTCTCGAGGATTCCGGATTCAAGACGGATACGCGGGAGAAACAGGAACGGACGGGTGTTCTCATCGGTTCCGGAATCGGCGGGCTTGGTGGGATCGCGGATACATCGATCTTGTTGAAGGAGAAGGGTCCCCGGCGTATCAGTCCCTTCTTTATTCCGGGCCGCCTTATCAATCTCGCTTCTGGGTATGTTTCCATTCGGCACCAGCTGAAGGGGCCAAACCATGCGGTCGTTACTGCATGTTCAACTGGCGCGCACGCGATAGGCGACGCCGCCAGGCTGATACAACTTGGTGATGCCGATGTCATGGTGGCCGGCGGAACCGAGAGTCCAATCTGCCGCATAGCCCTGGCTGGTTTTGCAGCGTGTCGGGCTCTCTCGACGGGCTTCAACAATGACCCGCAGAAGGCATCGCGCCCCTATGACCGGGATAGAGACGGGTTCGTGATTGGAGAAGGCGCGGGAATTGTCGTTCTGGAGGACTACGAGCACGCCAAAGCGCGCGGGGCGCGAATGTATGCCGAGGTTATCGGCTACGGTCTGTCCGGGGATGCCTTCCACATTACCGCGCCTGCCGAAGATGGCGATGGTGCTTACCGGTGCATGAAGGCTGCCCTCAATCGCGCCGGGGTTGAGGCTGGCGACATTGATTACATCAATGCCCACGGAACCTCGACTCCAATGGGTGACGAGATTGAACTAGGTGCGGTTGAACGGCTGTTTGGCAATACCGCGGCAAAGCTCTGCATGTCCTCAACCAAGTCGGCGATCGGGCATCTTCTTGGCGCGGCCGGCGCGGTTGAAGCCATTTTCTCGACCCTGGCGATTCGCGACAATGTCGCACCACCGACGCTGAACCTGGATCACCCGTCTGTTGAAACATCGATCAATTTGGTGCCGCACGAGTCGCGCAAAACAGATATCGATATCGTGTTGTCCAATTCCTTCGGTTTTGGTGGGACGAACGCCTCATTGATCTTGCAACGTATTGCTTAGGGCCAGGGGAATCGCGAGGGCCCTGGATACAAAGCGGTTTCGAAGGCGACTTGGGCTCATGGCTGGGAAGCTGCCTTCTTGATGCCGGAATTTTCGCGCTCCAATCGCGGAAGTGTTGCTCCGGTCTTGGGGCGGTTGCGTTATTGGGTTTTGGATTAGGGAACTGTAGCGAGCGTGGGAAATTGGTGATCGGCGGGAGCGGGATGCTCTCGGTGCCAACGCTTTGATTACAGGTGCTTGTTTTCTAGAGTTTCGCCAAGTGACGTAAGGGATTCGTCCGGAGAAGCGCTGTCTCTTATACACATCTCCGAGCCCACGAGACCCGCTCCGTTATCTCGTATGCCGACTTCTGCTTGAAAATGGGGGGGGGGGGGGGGGGGGGGGGGGGGGGGGGGGGGGGGGGGGG
>JARFQY010000178.1 GCA_029287535.1 Filomicrobium sp. | reverse complement strand
GATGCGTGTCCTGACCAGCTTGGCCCCTGTGAAGTCCGCAACCTCTCGACGATCGAAATCGGTGTTCGAGAAGGTCGTCGGCCGAAGCAGGGTGGCGTCGGTAAGATCAGCGCCCGAAAAATCCGCGTTGATGATCGATGCTCGATCAAGTCGCGTGAAGCTGAGATCCGTGCCTGACATGTTTGAACCCGACAGATCCGCCCCATACAGATCCGCGCCGACGAAGACGGCCTTTTTAAAGTTGAGTCCGGAAAGATCTATCAGCGTCAGATTCAAGTCGGAGAAATCGACCTTTGAGCCTTCTTCAGCTTGAAACAGACGCAGCGTGACCTGGCGCGCCGTTAAATCACTGGCGAATGCAGCTTGAGCGTGTAATACGGCCAATAGGCACGCAATTAATGTAGTGCGGAACCAACCATTGCTTGCCAGATTCATCCAGGCCTCGCTCGATGCCGGAACCGGAACCTTCCGGCTGCCGGTTATTCTTGATTCTACACTACGCCCGTAAATCAAACAGAGATCAACCGGGCGACACGCCAGAATCCCTGAACAGCCGTCGCTTTATTGGGGAACCGTTGTCGACAAGCGGCGTTCAACAAAGGTTGTTCAAGCATTTTCTGGCGCGTTGCTGGCCTTGGCCGGCACTGCTAAAAGCTCCGTCAATGAGGTGAGGCGGCATCATGGCTGTGCTGCCGCGGCAACAGCCCCACATTGTCCAAGGAGCAACAATATATGGCCTCCGAACACCCGACCCTTGCTGAATACCTTGCAACCTGGTCCGGCGATGACCCTGTCCGTGAGGCTGTAAACCATACCATCGCTGCGCTGGCAGCGGCTTCGGTGGAGTTGGCGGCCCTGATCGCCGAAGGTCCGTTCGTGCGCGGTTTGGGAGAGACGATTGGGGATGCCGGGGGCGGCGACGTGAAAAAGTTCCTGGACGTCGAATCCCACAAATTGTTCAAATCCGCCCTTGAGAGGGCGCCTGTCGCCGCCATGGGATCGGAAGAAGCCGACTCGGCGGAGTTTCTTAGTGAAGAGGCACAACTGGTCGTTGCCATTGACCCGCTGGACGGCTCTTCAAACATCGACACCAACGTTTCGATCGGGACGATCTTTTCGGTGCTACCGGTACCGGAGGGGATGGATGCCGATGCCGCGCTGCTGCAAGCGGGCCGAGAGCAGCTTGCTTCCGGCTTCATCGTTTACGGTCCGCAGGCGACCTTGGTGGTCAGTGTACGCGACGGCACCCACATCTTCACTTTGGACCCTGCCGAACGCGTCTACCGGCTAACGCGCAAAAACATATCTATTGCGGCGAACAAGGCCGAGTACGCGATCAATGCTTCCAATGAACGGCACTGGCCTGAGGCGGTGCGCGCCTACATTGAAGACCTGAAAGCAGGCAAACAGGGGCCACGACAGCTGGACTTCAATATGCGATGGGTTGGTTCACTCGTCGCCGAAGCCTATCGCATCATGATCCGCGGAGGGATATTCCTCTATCCAGGCGATGCACGAAAAGGTTACGAACAGGGGCGCTTGCGTCTTGTCTACGAGGCGATACCACTGGCTTTGCTCGTCTCAGAGGCTGGCGGGTCGGCGACAGACGGAATAACTCCAATTCTCGACATCAAACCCGAGAGCCTGCATCAGCGCGTTTCCCTGGTGTTCGGCCCACCTGCCGAAGTCGAGCGCATCGCACAATATTACGAGGCAAGGCCTGGTGACGGAAAGTCGCCGCTGTTTTCCGACCGCGGCTTGCTCAGGGGGTAGGGAGAGCCTGCAATGTCGGTCAAGCATCCGATCATATCGGTGACGGGCGCTTCGGGCGCGGGAACCTCCACCGTCCGACACACGTTCGATCAGATTTTCCGGCGCGAGGGTGTCGAGGCGGTCATGGTCGGCGGTGATGCGTTTCATCGGTACAACCGCGACGATATGGACGCGGCCATGCACGCGGCGGCGGCGGCGGGCAATCCGAACTTCAGCCATTTTGGGCCGGAAGCCAACTTGTTCAAAGAGCTGGAGGCCCTGTTCGCCCAATACGCCGAAACCGGCCAAGGGCGCTTTCGCCACTACGTCCATACCGACGAGGAGGCTGAAGCGCTGGGCGCTGCGCCAGGGACTTTCACGGACTGGCGGGATCTTTCCCAACCCTCCGACTTGTTGCTCTACGAAGGGCTGCACGGGGCGCTAATCACCGAGGACGTGAACATTGCGCGCCATGCCGATTTGAAAATCGGCGTGGTCCCAGTCATTAACCTCGAGTGGATTCAGAAAATTCATCGCGACAAGGCGGCGCGCGGATATTCGACAGAGGCTGTGACCGATACGATTCTGCGGCGCATGCCCGACTACATCAACTATATCTGTCCGCAGTTCACCGAAACCGACATCAACTTCCAGCGCGTGCCAACGGTCGATACCTCCAATCCCTTCATCGCACGATGGATACCGACGCTCGATGAATCTCTGGTTGTCATCCGTTTCCGGGACCCACACGGAATCGACTTCGCCTATCTGATCTCCATGATCCATGACAGCTTCATGTCTCGCGCAAATTCTATCGTCATCCCCGGCAACAAACTCGATCTGGGCATGCAGCTCATTTTGACCCCGCTTATCAACCGCCTGATCGAAAGAAAGAGGCGGGCTTCCTAAAGACTCCAAGGAGCTTCAAATTTCATGAGTGCCGCCGAAGCGAACGCCAAGAATGGTGCAACACACGACGCAATGGCCAATGCCATTCGCGCGCTGGCGATGGATGCCGTGCAGAAGGCCAGTTCCGGTCATCCGGGGATGCCAATGGGCATGGCGGACGTCGCAACCGTTTTGTTCACACGCTTTATTAAGATCGACCCGGCCAGTCCGACCTGGCCGGACCGCGACCGTTTCGTGCTGTCGGCCGGTCACGGTTCGATGCTGCAATACGCCCTGCACTACCTGATGGGCTATCAGGACATGCCGATCGAGGAGCTACACAATTTTCGCCAACTCGGCAGCCGCACCGCCGGACACCCGGAATTTGGTCACGCCCACG
>JARFQY010000106.1 GCA_029287535.1 Filomicrobium sp. | reverse complement strand
CTCTCTGACCGGCATGCGGTCAAAGGCGATGGCAGCTCCCCAGGGCGTATTGCGATTGGGATCGAAAAAATCAGGCGCATAGTGATTGAGGTAGTTTCCGTCGGGACCGAAATGGTTGTAGACCACATCCATAAGCACCATGAGACCCCGTTCGTGACACGCGTCCACAAGTCGTTTCAGGCCATCGGGCCCGCCATAGGCCGAGTGGGGCGCATAAAGTAGAACGCCATCATAACCCCAACCGCGATTGCCGCTGAACTGAGCCACCGGCAGCAGTTCGATTGCTGTTACACCGGTATCCACGAGCCGGTCGAGATCACGGACAATGCCATCAAACGTACCTGCACGAGAGAACGTTCCCGTGTGGAGTTCGTAGATGATGGCTTCATGCCAGGGACGACCTGTCCAGTGCGGTATCCGCCACTTGTAAGACGTCGGGTCTACCAAGCGGCTGAACCCATGGACATCCGAGATTTGGGCGCGGGCCGCGGGGTCGGGGACGCGCATCCCATCCTGGAGGCCGAATTGGTAGCCGCTGTCCAAGCGAACCGCGTCTGTGAGCAATTCGAACCAGCCTCCATCCGCCTTCGTCATGGGAACTGTTGCCCCTGCCTCCGTGCATAATGTCACGGACTCTTGCGCTGGGGCCCAGAGACGGAACCGCGCGCCGTCCTCCTGGATCTCCGTGCCCCAAGGCAGCTTATGGGCAAACTGCGCCGTCATCGCTCCGTTCTTTCGAAAAGGAAGAGCCCGCTGCCCGGTATGCTCGTTTTCCCCGTTGCGATCGGCGTATTCTCGGGTCGAATGACGCCGCTGGCGGTGTCGCAAAGGAGTTTCCAGTGCAAATGCCTTTTGCCGAAATAGGGGAAGATGAAGTCGATCTCGTTGATATCGGCATTAAACAGCATAAGCAGGATATTACCGCCGCCCGCAAAGGATGCACCAATGCACTTTGCAACCGGGTCTTCCCAATGTTCCGCTCGTTGCTCTTCACCGTCAGGTTTGAACCAAGACACATTCTTAATACGTGGGGCGACGGGCTCTCCGTGAAGAAACTTGCTCGATCGCAGTAGCGGCAGTTCCTCGCGCAAGGCGGCGAGCCCCTGCACGAAACTCAGGAACGCTCGGTCGCGGTCGGAGACGTTCTGCCAATCGACCCACGAAATTTCGCTGTCCTGACAGAAGGCGTTGTTGTTGCCGAGTTGTGTGCGGCCCATCTCATCGCCCATTTGCCACATAGGCGTGCCGTGGCAGAACAAGAGGCTGGCCGCCAGTGCGCGGCGTATCCGATCACGCTGGTCCAGTATCGCAGCGTCATCGGTCGGACCCTCAACACCCCAATTGCAACTGCAGTTGTGAGAATGGCCGTCCTGGTTATCCTCAAGGTTGGCCTCGTTGTGCTTCTCGTTGTAGGACACGACATCGTTCAAGGTGAAGCCATCGTGGGCCGCCACGAAGTTGACGCTCGCCCAGGGCTTACGGCCGCGACGGTCGAAGATTTCTGCTGATCCCGAAATGCGGCGGCCAAGTTCGGGAAGCCGCCCCATGTCCCCCTTCCAGTAGGCGCGTATGCCGTCCCGCCATTGATCGTTCCATTCGGCCCAGCCTGGTGGAAACGAACCCAACTGATAACCCTCCATGCCCACATCCCAAGGCTCCGCAATCAGCTTGATGCGAGCAAGAGTAGGGTCCTGGCCGATCGCATCGAGAAAAGACGCACTCGGATCGAATCCATTTTGATCCCGGGCGAGAGCGGGCGCGAGGTCAAATCTGAATCCGTCAACGCCACACTGTTCGACCCAATAGCGCAAGGAATCCAAAACCAATTGAAGCACGCGAGGGTGGGCCACATTCATTGTGTTTCCGCAACCCGTTGTGTCGTGATAGTGCCGCGGGTTCTCTGAGAGCTTGTAGTAGGAAGCGTTGTCGATGCCGCGGAACGATAGTGTTGGTCCTAATTCGTTACCCTCAGCCGTGTGATTATAGACAACATCAAGTAAGACCTCGATACCTGCGTCATGTAGCCGGTCTACTGTCGTTCGAAATTCACCGATGCCGCTACCAGGAGACAAATACCGCTCAGCGGGCGCGAAAAAACCAACACTGTTATAGCCCCAATAATTACTCAAGCCGTGCTCCACCAGATGCCGATCGTTCACGAGTGCATGGATTGGAAGCAGCTCAATGGCCGTTACGCCGAGCTTCACGAGGTGTTCGATTATGGCTGGATGCGATAGTCCGGCGAACGTACCGCGAATGGCCTCCGGTACGTCCGGATGACGCGCCGTCATGCCTTTCACGTGCGCTTCGTATATGACGGTCTCGTGCCACGGCCTGTTAGGCTGGTTGTTCAAAGGCCGGTATGCGGGTCCCGTGACGACGCATTTCGGCATAAAGGGCGCACTATCCGTGCGGCTCTTAACGAGGTCGCCGCGCTTTGCGCCAATCTGATATCCGAACAGGCTGTCATCCCACCTAAGTTGTCCGGCATAGGCTTTGGCGTAGGGATCAAGGAGTAGCTTGTTTCGGTTGAAGCGATGTCCGTGACGAGGAACGTAAGGGCCGTGCACGCGATAACCATAGTGTTGTCCTACCCCCAGACCTCGCACGTAGCCGTGCCAGACCTCATCGGTATATTCGGGCAAGGTGATCCGATCCGTCTCCGTACCACTTTCATCGAACAAGCACAGGTCTACGCGCGTTGCATGGGCCGAAAAGAGCGCGAAGTTGACCCCTTGGCCATCAAACGTGGCGCCGAGCGGATGGGGGGAGCCGGGATCGAGTTTTATCGACATTGGTGCCGATCCCATGGCTGATCGATGGTCGGAGAGGAAATCAAGCTCCGTCACCGTCTATTGTCGTATCCAGGGGCGCGACAAGCTCGAGCGCAGCCCGCAGCGGTGTAGCGAGGTAGACCGGCCGGTTCGCACCTTCGTAAAGAATCTCTTCGAATAGCTTGTCAGCAAGGAAGAGTGGCAAAAGCTCACCGCCAGCAAGATGCGAGCCGCCGGTGGAATCATCACGCGCCATCCCGTAGGCCCTGAGGAAACGCCGCTCGGCCAGAGACCGCCAATTCATACCGCGCGCTTCAATATCCTCGAGTTGCGTCGCACCCCGCTGCCGCTGGCGGTCCATCGCCGTACGCGCTGCGTAATCGAAGGATCGCAACATCGTGGCAATGTCGCGCGAGGCTGGCGCCTTCTGCCGCCGCTCGTCAACTGGCCGGTCCGGCTCTCCCTCAAAGTCGATGATGTAGATGTCGTTTGCCGAAACGAGAACTTTTGCGAGGTGGTAGTCGTTGTGAAGCCGGAGCTTGTTGCCGCGCGGGATTGCCGGAACCAGTGTTTCAATGCGCCGGACCATCGCTTCGCGCAGAGTGAGTAACTTCTCCGCAAGCTGAAGTGTTTCTTGGTCTGTTGTGTCCGGAAGAAGCTCCAAAGACTCGAAGGCCGCATTTGCATGTGCGAGGGCCCGTCTGAGCCAAACAACAAGATCCGCTGCCGTAACGGGCTCGGGTGCGAATGCCGCGTCTTCTGGGTCGGCGCCGGCCAGCGCGCGGTGTAGCTCGCCGGTGCGACGCCCGATGGTTTCGATCAGTGTCAGGGAGTAGGGGAGGCCTCGATCCTCGGCACTGCCCGCAAGCGTCTCGTCCTCCAACTCGCGGTCAAGAGCGTCAACGACAACGGACCAACCATCGCCCTGGTTGCGGACATATTCAAACGCGACAGCGAGCGCCGTGGGCGTGCCCGAGTTGTTGACGAGCTCGAGGGTCCCGAAGAGCGCTGGGCTGTTGGCAAAGCCAGAGCGCGCGAGGAAGTGGCCCATCTCGATCCCGGGATCCACGCCTGATCGTAGGCGCCTGGCCATCTTCAGAACGACCTCATCGCCGAGCGTGCGAACCGTGTGTGCGTGCTCACCCGTCGCCACGCGCCGTATCTCGAGCGGTTCCGACATGTCCAGCTCACGGAGCTTTTCTGTTGCGCCAAAGCGAAATGACCCGCCAATGGCTGGAAGTGTCGTATGTGTTCGCATGGCGAGGAGGAGCGCTCGCGGGAACCTGTCGCCGTGCGCAGCGTCGAAAACGATTCCAGATCTCGAGCCTCGGCGGATCTTACCGATAATGTAAGGCAAGAGCGGGCTGTCGTGGCGGAGGCTTTCCTCGCCCCAGGCAAGTTCGAGTGGAATGAGGTAGCGTTGCGCGCCCCCGTCTTGCAAGGCCACATTGCCTAAGAGGAGAAGGAAGCTCTCCTGTCCCTCTTGCGGTATCTCGCCCATGCGTTCAGGCGTCACATGTGTGATACGCGCGTCCTTCGGACCAAACCAACGTTGCCGCGCGATATAGGTGGGCAGGATCTCCCGAACAACGCGGTCAATCCGCGCCGAGTCGCGCCTTTGACTTTCGACCACCATCCACCCATCGCCGAGAATGAATGTCTCAAGCTCAGGCAAGGATTCTGGCTCTTGTTCGGGAAGCGAGGGCAGCTGCGCCGGATCGGCGAGCATGAACCAGTAAAAGCCGTAGGCGGGCAGCGTCAGCAAGTAAGGGAGCGTACCTATCGGCGGAAACGCAGATGCGCCGGTCAACTCAACCGGGACCTTGCCCCGCTGGCTGGAAAGATCCAACTCTCCTGCTTGCGCGGAACGCGAGAGATTGAAGACGCAGAGGATGACTTGGCCGTCATGCTCCCGCAGATAGGCGAGCAGCTTCCGGTTCCCAGGCCGCAGAAACGTAATGTCGCCATTGCCCAACGCCGTATGGGTCTGGCGCACCGCGATCATGCGTTTCGTCCAGTTGAACAATGAACTCGCGTGCGTTTGCTGCGCCTCAACGTTCACGGTCTCGTAGCCGTAGATCGGGTCCATGATCGGCGGCAAGTAGAGACGCTGCGGATCGGCGCGCGAGAAGCCGCCATTGCGGTCCGCGGACCACTGCATCGGTGTGCGCACGCCGTCGCGATCGCCAAGATAGAAATTGTCGCCCATGCCCAGCTCGTCCCCATAGTAGAGCACCGGCGTTCCAGGCATCGACAGGAGTAGCCCCGTGAGCAGTTCGATTTTGCGACGGTCGTTGTCGAGGAGGGGAGC
>JARFQY010000143.1 GCA_029287535.1 Filomicrobium sp. | reverse complement strand
GGCGGATCCTAGCGATATGAAAAAGCCCGTCGCCTTCGTTCACGACAGGCAGATTTGTCCGGCCAACCAAGAGACCGGGCTCGTCGGCTACGACTTCGCTTTCAAAATCTCCAAAAGGATCGGATACCAGGCCAAGCACCTCTCCGCCCTCCACCTGCGTCCCAATTTTCTTTAGCGTACGCAATAGGCCTCCAACTGGTGCTCGAAGCCAGAAGCTCGAAGATGAGCGCATTGGTGCGACTTTAGGCTTGGCGATCCCCTTTGCCTTCACCATCCCCAAATGACGCATAACGCGCAGTATTCCCACGACCCCTGTTCGCACAGCCACCTCGTCAAATCTAAGACCCTCGCCGGCCTCGAACAGCAGCACATCCACATCATGCTGCTGGGCGGCCTGACGCAGGGACCCGTCTCGAAGCCCAGACGTCATGACAATGGGTGCGCCGAATACCTCAGCAAGCGCAAACGTCTCTGGCTTACTTGGAGAAACACGAACTTGTGGGAGATTGGTGCGGTGGATGGCGGCGGAATGCAAATCGATACCCACGTCGGAACGCGCGACAATCTCCGTCATGAATTTATGCGCAAGCCGTGCGGCCAGGGAGCCGACTGCATCTCCCGGGAATGAGCGGTTGAGATCGCGACGATCGGGTAGGTAGCGCGAATGACTGAGAAAGCCGTAACTGTTGACGATAGGTACCGCCAACATCGTTCCTTTCATGGTGTTGATGCTCGGCACGCGCAACAACCGACGCACGACCTCTACACCCATCACTTCGTCGCCGTGGATAGCAGCGCTCACGAATAAGGTGGGTCCAGGTTCGCGACCGTGAACGACATGCACTGACATGTTTACAGGCGTATGATCTGACAGAACGCTGACCGGCAAATCAACAGTCTGGCGCGAGTTTGGCGGAATGCTAAAGCCGCCGATCTCGAAGGCGTCGTGCGTCACCGTTAACCTTTGCCGCGGGTTCGTGTCTTCCCGGGCCTTGCCTCTTTTTCGAGAAATTCGATCACCCTTCCAGCAATATCAATGCCAGTGGCCTTTTCAACACCTTCGAGCCCTGGAGAGGAATTCACTTCCATGATCACTGCGCCGTGGTTCGCTCGAAGCATATCAACACCGCAAACATTCAAGCCAAGTGCCCTTGCTGCACGAACCGCAGTCGACCGCTCCTCCGGTGATATCTTCACTGTTTGAGCGGAACCCCCTCGGTGCAAGTTTGATCTGAACTCGCCTTCGGCGCCCGTGCGTTTCATCGCCGCGACGACTTTGCCCCCGATCACGAGGACGCGGATGTCGCTCCCGCCTGCCTCCTTAATGAACTCCTGTACGAGGATATTTACGTTGGCACCACGGAAGGCTTCAATGACCGATTTTGCGGACCGATTCGTATCCGCGAGCACAACGCCGATACCTTGTGTTCCCTCCAAGAGCTTGACTACAAGCGGTGCGCCCCCGGCCAGGCGGACAACTTCTTCGGTTTGCTTTGGATCGTGCGCAAAAGTCGTTACGGGCAAGCCGATACCCTCGCGGGCCAGAATCTGCATCGATCGTAATTTGTCGCGTGAGCGGCCGATGGCGACTGACTCATTGAGAGGATACACGCCCATCATTTCAAACTGACGCAACACAGCCAGGCCGTAAAAGGTAATTGATGCTCCAATGCGAGGAATGACAGCGTCATAGACGGGCAGTTTCTCGCTATTGTAGTAGATCTCAGGGCGCCGTGACGCGATGTTCATATAGCACTGCAAAGTGTTGATTATATTCAGCTCGTGGCCTCGTGCCTCAGCGGCTTCCTTGAGGCGCTTATGCGAGTAGAGCGTAGCATTTCGGGCCAACATCGCGATCTTCATTGTAGCAACTCCAAAATAGCAGGAACGATCAACGCCAGACGCCAACGCGTCAGTTTCACCTTTGACGCTACGTCACCGCTGACGGTCCAACGGGCTGCCCCGCGAGAAACGAGCGACCTGGGTTTACGATCAGTCGCTTCTTGCGAAGTGCTGTTCGCCCAACAATCATGTCGAACTTCATATTCTCTCGATCAGCGAGAGAAATCTCAATCACCCAAGCTCGATTGCCAAGGACGAATAACGTTTCGATTATAGGTCGAGTTTCGGGGATTCCTCCGGTGTTCTTGATATTGCGGGTATCCGCGAGCCTTGCCTCGTAACGCACCGTCGATCTTGGGCCTGCTGCTGGTAACGTGAAGCTGACCCAGATATCTCCGTTACGCTCAAAGCGCTCCATATTGTCAGTGTTCAACGCCGATGTGCGGGCGCCTGTATCAATCTTAGCCCGCATCGACTCGATGCCTAATTCTGGAAGAGCAACATATTCACGCCATCCGATTAGACGGCTATCGATACTCTTCTCGCGAGAGGTGGGTTGCTTCATGGATTGAATCTCTGGCCGCCATGGAGGCGTGTGACGTGAGTAAGCTGAGTCGTCTTTTCGGAAAGCATGGAGCAAGCAGTTTTTACCTGCAATATGCTAAGGACCCAAAACAGGCCTCAGCCCATAGATCGTGGTAGTGACTAGGTCGAAAGCAACAATCACACGTCGGGCATTTGATCGACAGACCGTTGGATCAATCCGAACTGCTATGCCATAGCAAAAGCATCTGCCCAGATGTCCTGATAGGCTTTTATCTTTAGGTCCGCAATTTCGGTGGGCGTGCTGATGATCGTGGCAGGATGGGTCGCGGCGAGGTCCTTAAAGGACTGCGTAACAAACCAGGCACGCTCGCCATCTAAAATTATCAACCGATCGTGCAACGGTGCTCTAGCCAACCTCACGAGAAGCGGGCGCTGATCACCGTGTTTTTGGGACCATTGTTCGCGCGCGCCCTTGAGCGTTGCTTTATGCCTGTCGGGGTCAGTCAAGATCCGAACAGTAATGTGAAGAGGGGCTTGCTGTGCATACGCGTTGACAATTTTCTCGTCCGCAAACGGATCGACCAGAAGCACGTCCTTTGATGCAGTCTTCAGTACGTCACCAACGGCTCTGTATGCTTCGTCAATATCTCCTGCTGGCACAAAGGCACCAACCACCTCTGTCTGGACTTGGAGCTCAAGTCGGCCGAGAACACGACGCAGGAGAGACACAAGGGCTCTTGCGTTCGCCGCTCGTAAGTAGGCGTTTGCGGTCTGTGAAACGACTAATTTCGCTGCATACTTTGCGTCAAAGATCTCCAAAACATCCGGCATGGGGACAATCTCGGAGGCGCTCTCGATAACGGCAATTGCTGCAGCCAGCCATTGGTCCTCCAAATCACTCAGCGCCCCCTGCCTTTGAAAGTTGGGCACATCAGACAATAGTATGCCTGCGCGTTGGTAGAGTTCTTCCGGAGTGGTCATGCCTGGTCGAATTCCTTCGATTTGGGCGAGTGCCCTACATCCCTAAGCAGACTTCAGCGCCGCATCACTCCCAACATAGCTCACGGCTCTACGATCATTAATGAACGCGACTGCGATTGAACGGGTCTAGGGGCCTGCCGAGTCGATCTGCTGCATTGTTTTTCTCGCATAGATGCAAACGAGCGACGGCACTTTGAAGCCGCCAGGGACTGGCTCGCCCTGCCCATGTGTGGGGGAGCGTCGTGATGTCATGTGGAAGCCCCTTGGTGCTTCTCCGCGCGGGCGCAGTGTTAGCAATGCATCATTTGCGCTTCCATTCCTGAGCCATCTTCTGCGCTTTGGCTATATCTTCGGGAGCCATTTTTTTAGCGATCGCATCACGGTAGTTCGCGGCACCAGATGGACCACCGTCACCAGCAGCAAGATCGAGCCACATATGTGCTGAAATGTAGTCCTGCGGTAGGCCAAGACCTTCGCCGTGCATCAGGCCCACCAAGAGTTGGGCGGTACGGTGGCCGCGGTCGGCAGCCAGACGGGACCACTTCATCGCCTCTACGTAGTTCGAGGGCATGTCATAGCCATGGAAATAAAGTATGCCGAGTCTGGCTTGGGCATCGACATCGCCCTGCTCAGCAGAAACATAAAGCCACTGACGCGCTTGAACGTAATCCTGTGGCACGCCCTTGCCTGCCGCGTACATATTGCCAAGGTTGTACTGGGCTCTAGCATCGCCCTGCTCAGCAGCAAGGCGGAACCACTT
>JARFQY010000097.1 GCA_029287535.1 Filomicrobium sp. | reverse complement strand
CCGTTTGCATGGCAACCGGCCCTGAGATCCACAATGAGCCACTCTAAATGCGTAGCGAGTGCCTGCTCCACTTCAAGAAATCAATCCGGAAGGAACAAGCTGCACGAGCGTAGATAATGTCCGCCTCGTCCACGCAACGGCGAGAGCACCATCGCACCTTGATCATTGGTGAAGTTCTCAGGCCTACCCCCTACCAAGGATTTCTTCTGCCCATTCGACTGCCTGCTTCTGGTCGAACACAAGTAGCATTGTGATTAAGTTCTGTAGGTCCGCGTCAGCAACCTTCAGCTCCACTGCTTCTCGCTGAGAAATCCCATACTTCATTGTTTCTGAGTTCCAGGTAGCGTCGCGGGCGCTATTTGCATCCATAACGGCTTGGGCGATTTCTTTTTTTGCTTCGTGCTCCATTATCAATTCCTTTGCTGGCCAATTGCAGGCCTTCGAGCGAATAGGGGAAGCTCGTTGGAAAACTTCAAAAAGAGACTACGCCATAGACCGGCGAACGCGGTAGCGTCAAAGCTAGTCAGCGCATGTCTTTTCAATGTGCCCCTCCGCCCCTTAGTCGGGCTCGGCGCAACATAACACTGTTCGGAGCCACCAAGTTAATCGTCAGATCTCCGCGGGAGTATCGGATCCCGAAGGGCGTGAATCGGCGGCTTACTATCGCATTATCTATCGCAGTATTCTGTACAATCTCGGCTACTCAGTCGCCTGGTGGTGATGAGCGGGGCGCAGGCATTACGGAAGACGTTACCACGTTGAGCCTTGGTGGGCGGCTTTATGATAACCATTGGAATGTTGTGGGAAGGCGCCCTCCGGACAGTCGCCAGCCTGAATTTCCAAAAGATGTGAGGACCTACAATGAGAAGACCTGGCGATGTGTCGCTTGTCATGGCTATGATTATCTAGGTCGAGACGGTCACCTTGGAACACTGTCTCGGTCCGGCAAGTTCACAAGCATGGCTTCAGCAAAAGGCCGTGACCCGGCCAAGCTAATGGATTTCTTGGCGACAGGAATGCACCAGAAGCTTACATCGATGCTCTCGTCTGATCAGTTGAAGGCACTGAGCTTGTTCGTCAGTCAAGGCCAGCATAGCATTGCCCAGTTGGCAGATGAAAGCGGAGTGGCACGCGGTTTCAGCGATAGGGGGAAGACTACATACGTCCATTCATGTGTGGGATGCCATCAAACAGACGGCAAGGCTGTGATCTACGGGGAAGAGGGGGATGTTGCTTCTTTGGGCTGGATTGCGCGCAATCGTCCACCGCAAGCCCTGCACAAAATCCGCAATGGCGTGCCCAAGGCCGACATGCTCGCGCTTCGCTTTATGCCCTTGGATCAACTCTCTGATCTATTGGCCTATTTGCAGCAGCTTGACCCTAAAGCTCGTTAGCAGGCAATTCTTTCAATCTGCTTCATCGCAGCCTCCATTCGCGATCTATGGGGGTTGGATTTTGCGCCGCTGCATCATAGAGCGCGCAGCGTCCATTAGGATTTGCCGGTGATCGAAGGCCAAGCTTGTCTTGCTCCAGTCGCGGACCCATTTTGCTTGCTCGGCATCGTCGCCGGCCTTTGGAAGTCCATGCTCTATAACAGTTGCGAAAGCGATGCTGACGACGTGGCCGCGGGGGTCGCGTCGAGGGTCTGAGTAAACGCCCACCAGGTCGAGCTCTCCGGAGTTTAGACAGGTTTCCTCATGGAACTCTCGCCGACAGGCATTCTCGACTGTTTCGCCAATCTCGACGAAGCCCCCTGGCAGCGCCAAGCAAGATTGAAAGGGCGGGTTGCGTCGCTTGACGAGTATCACGCATCCCGACCGGTCGAAGGCAACACAATCAACAGCGAGGAGAGGCGTTGTGATTTGTGTCATGACGAATCGCCTCAAGGGCTCAACGAATGGGCTGACTAATCTGCACGTCGCCGCCTATCGTTTGTCCAATAACTGCGCCGCATAGGCGGTGAGCCAAGAAACGCAAAGCAGGCGATCAGCCCTTGATGCAAATCATCGGCTTCAGCCGAGCCACCCGACGGGCGAGACCGGCGTCCTCGGCCACACGCACGATGCGACCGACATCTTTGTAAGCCCCTGGGGCCTCCTCGGCGATACCGCGCTTCGAGGGACTTTTGATGATGATGCCACGCTCGGCGAGTTCTTGTTTAACCGATCCTCCGGTCCAGGTTCTTGCTGCCTGATGTCGGCTCATAGAACGCCCCGCCCCGTGGCAGGCCGAACTCAGGGCGACCTGTTCAGAACGCTTGTCGCCAACGAGGACATAAGACTCTGTCCCCATGCTGCCACCGATAAGCACTGGCTGTCCGACGCCAGCCAAGTCCATCGGAAGGTCACGACTTCCCGGTCCAAATGCCCTCGTCGCTCCTTTTCGATGGACGAATAACTCCCTCATCTGGCCATCAATCTCATGCCTCTCTTCTTTGCAGGTATTGTGAGAGACGTCATAGAGCAGGTCTATGTCCGCATTCGGGAAGAAGCGCTCAAAGACTCTTCGCGCCAGGTGCGTCAGGATCTGCCTGTTTGCGAATGCGCAGTTGATGCCAGCACGCATAACTCCGAGATATCGCTTACCAAGCTCTGACTCGATCGGAGCGCAAGCTAACTCGCGGTCCGGTAAGCTTAGGCCACACTCTTCCGCAGCCAGGGCCATCTCACGCAAATACTCGGTTCCGACCTGATGTCCCAGGCCACGCGAACCGCAATGGATCATTACCACAACCTGATCCATCGACAGGTCGAAGGCGCGGCCAACATCTGCATCAAAGATATGGTCGACCCTCTGCACTTCGAGGTAATGGTTGCCAGAGCCCAGCGTACCCATCTCATGGCGCTGACGTTCGCGAGCCTTTTCGGAAACGTCATTGGGCTCGGCGCCGGACATCACGCCTCGCTCCTCGATTCGATCGAGGTCCGCGTGGCGACCGTAGCCCTGTTCTACAGCCCAGCGAGCCCCGCCCAGTAGCATCTGAGTCATCTCATCGTCGTCCAAGACAATGCGCCCCCGGCTACCAATTCCCGCAGGGATCCCGCGCGAGAGCTCGTGAGCGAGGGCCTCATTGACTTGCGCGATATCTAATGTCGTCAGAGTGGTGGTCAGCAGCCTTACGCCGCAGGAAATGTCAAAGCCAACGCCGCCTGCCGACACCACCCCACCTTGTTTGGGATCGAAAGCTGCTACGCCGCCGATGGGGAAGCCATAACCCCAATGCGCATCCGGCATTGCGAAAGCAGCTTTAGCGATACCCGGAAGACGCGCAACATTGCTCAACTGCTGTTGCACCTTGTCATCCATTTCGTCAATGAGCGCGCCGTCGGCGAAAATCACTGCCGGAACACGCATTGATCCGGTTTGCGGTATACACCACGAAAACGGGCCCACTTTTTCAAGCAGAGATCGGTCCATACTTGTGGCACCCCTAGATTCTCATACGTCAACGACGCATTGAGCGATCCAGCGACCATCCTTGCCGCGGCCAACCTTCAATTCAGTCATAGTCGCTCCCTTCAATTCGACGGCGGGTTCATGTTGCCTAACGTCAACCCGGTCGCCATACGCCTCTGCGCTAAGAGCACCTCCTTGGATGTCGACATGGAAATCGCGAAAGAGCATCTGCCGAGTGGCCATTTCGTAGATGATGGCGTTCAACCAGTCGACGAACAGGATTTCTAAGTTTGGAGCTTGGCATCTGATGCGGCACGCCTCATTTGCCGACAGCGAAGCGATCGGCGTCACAACCGACGTCATCGCACGCGCGGCATTCTCAAAGGCTTCGCTGACGCTTGCTCCGTAGCCCCTGATGCCCACATCGCCCTGATGGGGAAAGTGTGTCCAAGGCTTAGAGTTCGTAGCTACATTACGCACGGCTACGCTTCCATCGTCCGCATCGTAGTGTTTAATCGCACCCCAAAGGTTGGAAGGCATTGACGACGATCAACTCAAGGCGGTTGACGCTTTGAGTGTCTGGAGATGGAAATTCGTGGTGCTGGGATTGCGCGGTTGCGGCCAACAATCTTACTGGATATTCGAGACTGATGGCGAAGTACTTTGACCCTCAACTAATAAACGGGCCGGCCGGGGATCCCGGACTATACGTCGACCTGGCATTCGAACGCCGCGCGCTATTGTTTGACGCAGGCGAGCTGGGATCTTTGGCACCACGCAAGTTGCTTCGCATAGAACACGTATTCATCTCTCATCGCCATATGGATCACTTCATAGGTTTTGATCACCTGTTGCGCTGCCTGCTTGGGCGCGACAAAACACTCTACGTGTGGGGGCCGCCTGGGATAATTGAAGGAGTCGAAAGCAAACTGAACGCCTACAGCTGGAACCTTATTGAGAGTTACAAGGCCAACCTCGTGCTGCACGTCTCGGAGCTAGGCCAGAACGGGAGGCTGATCACTTCTGAATTCTCAGGCACCCAACGATTTCAGCGGAAGGACCTAGGCGAGGCTCATTTGGTCGGAGACCTAGTCGTCGCCGATGCCCGTTACAATGTCCGCGCCACGATGCTCCAGCACGGCATCCCTGTTCTGGCATTCGTCGTCGAAGAAACCACTCGCATCAACATTTGGAGGAGTCGCGTTGAGGAAATGGGACTCGAGGTCGGGCCGTGGCTGAATTCATTTAAAGACGCAATCTTGGAGGGACTTAAAGACGATGCGCCCATTTCGGTCGCTTGGGCTGATAAGTCAGCGACGCATCCTCGCGACCTTCCCCTGGGGCATTTGAAGTCAAGAATCATGAAGGCGACGAGCGGCCGCAAGATTGCTTATGTTGTAGACGCCGCCTTCACCGATGCCAACGTGAAAGCCATTGTCGCCTTGGCCGAGCGCGCGGATGTCCTCTTTATCGAAGCTCCATTTCTCCACAAGGACGTCGACCAAGCCACGGCCAGAAATCATCTTACGGCTATGCAGGCAGGATTACTCGGGCGCTGGTCGAAGGTCGGTCAACTGCGGACGTTTCACTATTCGCCACGCTATCGTGGTCGCGAGCATCTATTGGCCGATGAAGCACAATCAGCCTTCCGCGGAGGTTGCCATCTCCCCTGAGCCACGCAGCTCATGGTCAGGACACAAATGAGCAAATGGATGTGGAGATCTAAATCAATGCGGAATTGTTCATTCGGCTTAATAATGTAGCGCGAAGTCCGCTGTGTCGACGCTGCATCGAACCGAGTTCTCTCGATCAATTCTGCCGACGGTGAACACGTTCGGGCACACTGGATCGCATTGACTAAGCCACTTATTGAATTTGCAGAGTTTGAATGCTCTGAGAGCAATTTGATTCTCGGAACAGACCCAGAGACCAGAATGAAAGTATTCGCGCTCGGTGAGAGCCGCGACTTCGGTAACAAGGTTGCGGAACATCTCGAAATCCCCCTGGCCGCCCACGAGGAAAGGTCCTTCGAGGACGGCGAACATAAGATTCGTCCACTTGTCAGTGTTCGCGGAGAGGATGTCTACGTCATTCAAAGCCTACACGGTGGGCCGAACGTCAGCTGCAACGACAAACTGTGCAGACTCCTGTTTTTTCTCGGCTGTCTGCGAGACAATGGCGCTCGCCGAATAACGGCCGTTGTCCCCTATTTTGCTTATGCGCGAAAGGACAGGCAAACCAAGGCGCGTGACCCGGTAACAACCAAGTATATGGCTCAGCTGCTTGAAGCAGTGGCAATAGACACGGTCGTGACGCTGGAAGTTCACAACATCGTCGCCTTCCAGAATTCGTTTCGGTGCCGCTGTATTCATCTCGATACGCGCTTGTTGTTCGCTAACCGAGCAGCGGAGCTAGCCGGAAGCTTGCCAGTCGTCGTTGCCTCGCCCGACCCCGGTGGCGTCAAACGGGCTCAGCTCTTCCGGGAGACATTGGAAGAGAAGATTGCTCGTCCAGTCGGGGGAGCTTTCCTGGAAAAGCGCCGCAGCGGCGGCCAGGTGACCGGAACTCAATTCGTCGGCGACGTGGCAGGGAGCGTCGTCCTCGTGGTTGACGACCTCATAAGCACTGGCGGTACGATGGTCCGAGCCGCAAAGGCCTGTCGGGAACACGGGGCCAAGGATGTCTACGCTCTTGCCGCTCACGGGCTGTTTGTGGGTGAGGCAGCTAGTAAGCTGAGTGATAGCAGCATTACTGGAACAATTATCACCGATACTGTTCCTCCTTTTCGCCTCGGACCGGCGATCAACGCGTCAAACATCGAAATCATCAGCGCGGCGCCGTTGTTTGGCGAGGCTATCCGCCATCTCCACCTTGATGGCTCAATCGTCGACCTGCTGGGTTTCCCAGGCTGAGAACATGATGTTGTGCAACTGCGAGGTAATTCTGCGCTTTGTTGATCCACTTGTTCGCATCTTGGGGACCGGGGTCCAGAAGATGGGCAAGACACAATCGGGCCCGAAGAAAAGCCCGGTAGGCTGCGTAGAAGGACAGTAGCTGCTTTGGGCACTCATCATGTGCGCGTTGTGCATAGCCGGTCGTAAGCCGCTCCCCGATCCATGATGCGCCGAGAAGCCCGCATTCTAGGCCTAGGTAACCGAGTTCATCGTGAGGATCGATGAGCCGCAGCCCCAAATTGAACTCTAGGCAATCGATAATGACCGGAGGGTCGTTAAGGCATACATGCTCGGGGCGAAGGTCTCCGTGACCTTCAACAATCTTGCCTTCACTGGCGCGCTTCTCAAGTAACTCGCGAACGTGGCCCCGCCCTTCGTCAAAGGCATCCAAGGGCGCTGTCACTTCATTCGGGTCGAGTGGGAATTGAGGCATCGTCAAGATACGCCTGTTCTCAGATTGCTCTCGTTCGAAGTGCTCAATGTAGTCTCTCGGACTAAGACCCGCGCTAGGAAGCCGCTGATAGAAACTCGTCATGAGATCAATGAAGGCATCGACCCTTTCCGTGGGAACATGCCCTCCCATGATCATCTGGTCGAGCATGAACTCCTCAGGAACCCGTCGCATATGGACAAGCCAGTCAACGACGGCGCCCTTACCATTGATTTCGATGCCACCGTTTCGAGAACGTGTAACTGCTGCGACTCCCAGATAGACGTCCGGAGCCAGGCGCCGGTTGAGCCGAACCTCGTTTCGAGCATTTGCCTCCCGTGCCGCGAGCGTCGTCAAATCCTGCAAATGATTCCGAATCGGCTTCTTGAGTTTGTATACCTCGTCGCCTACGAGAAAAACCCATGACTTGTGGGTTTCTTTGAGATCGATCCTATCGGATGTTCCCAAGCCAGCCTGTATCGAGCTCAGCAAAGCGAGCAGCTGCGTGGTTTCCGCGGCGACGAACGACGCCTGGTCCTGGGCAGCTTCGGATCGGGAAGGTAAGTCTTGGCGCGACATGAAGTGGATTTTCCTGCTGGGCGCGGAATTGGAATTGAGGAGCATCAAAGTCAAGGCCCCTGAAATTATGCATAATTATCAATTGTAGATAAGGAGGGACCTTGGAGGAATACCTGGAGGCGATAATGAGCATTCGGGCTGATAGTTCCGGTTCGCCGGGCGTGCATATCGGGCCGCTCGGTCTTGAAGGAATTCTTTCCATACCCGACGCCCCGAAGGGCTTAGTTATTTTCGCGCATGGAAGCGGGTCTAGCCGGTTGAGCCCACGCAATAAAGCTGTTGCAAGAGCCCTGACCGCATCTAGGTTCGGGACGCTCTTGTTCGACCTGCTTACGCCTCTTGAGGCTGAAAACCGAAACAATGTCTTCGACATTGCATTGCTTGCGGAGCGTGTGATCGAAACGGTGACTTGGGCGCGGGAAAGTTCTCGGACGGGGCCGTTACCAGTGGGCCTATTCGGCGCCAGCACCGGCGCAGCAGCGGCCCTCGTTGCTGCCGGAGAAAGGCCTCGAGACATCGCGGCCGTCGTTTCGCGGGGAGGGCGGCCGGACCTTGCCGCAACGCATCTAACGAAGGTGCTGGCGCCGACACTTCTAATCGTAGGAGGTGCCGACAGCATCGTTAAAGAACTCAACGCCTCAGCGTTTCGGGGCCTAGTCTGCGAAAAACGTTTGCACATCGTGGCGGGGGCAACCCACCTGTTTGAAGAACCTGGTGCTCTTGAGGAGGTGGTGCAGGAGGCGACTGATTGGTTTGAAGCGCATTTAAGTCATTGCCTAAAGGTAAATTCGAAATGAGGTTTGTTCTCTTCCAAGATCGATTTGAGGCCGGTAAAGCTCTTGGTGAAGCACTCAAGGCAAAAGATTTGTCGGACCCAGTCGTCCTAGCGCTTCCGCGCGGTGGCGTGCCTGTAGGTCTCGAGGTGGCACGTGCTTTACGAGCTCCACTCGGGCTGGTCTTAGTGCGAAAAATCGGAGTTCCATTTCAGCCGGAACTCGCCGCGGGAGCCGTCGTAGATGGCGATGATCCGGAGATTGTGTATAACGATGATGTTATCCGCCTCGCTCGACTGAAAGAATCGGACCTGAAGGTCGTTGCCGACCGCGAACTGCAAGAAATCGAGAGGCGGCGGAAACTTTATTTTGCAGACCGGGGTAGGATCTCGCCCGTTGGACGTTCCATAATTGTCGTTGACGACGGCCTCGCGACCGGAGCCACTATGCGCGCCGCGCTGCATGGTCTGAAACGCAAGTCGCCAGCACACGTTCTGCTTGCAGTTCCCGTTGCCCCCGCGGATACCATCGAGAAGCTTCGCGATGAAGCCGATGACGTTGTCTGTCTGGCTCAGCCCGCGTCATTCGGTGCAATAGGGTTGTATTACGCGAACTTTACGCAGCTTTCAGACGCTGATGTCATCGCTCTACTCCACGAGGCGGACGCAATTAAACCGACGACCTCGCCAGAGTCGGATGAAGAGACCCGGCGTCAACAATAGCCTGCCGTGCTCCCAGCGGGTCCCGTAAGTCAATGGCTCGCATCGTCCTGGCTGCGCCAAGTGGACGCGATGTTGTCATCAATCGGTATTCTGGTTTGGATCATGCCCTCGAGGACTTCTTTTTTGCCATCCGCGAAGCGTGTTCTGTGGCGGGACTTTGGCTGGAAGATCTCCTTCGCACGAGACTGAGACACGTCAACCATCAACCAAACGCGCCCCTGGACAGTGGGGTCCGCTGCGCGGTCATGTGGGCAACTAAAGATGAAGCGGGTCGAACTGAATGACACAATAGCAGCCAAGCTCTTACAGATGGCAGATCTACTCCAGCAACAGGGTTCCAGCAGCTATCGCGTGGCCGCCTATCGCCGCGGTGCAGATACGATCCAGAATCTGCACCGTTCAGTCGCCGACCTATTAGACAAAGACGGGCTGCCGGCCCTCTGTGCATTGCCAGGAATCGGTCGTGGCATAGGTTCGGCGATTCAGGAAATGGTAATAACCGGACGGTGGGGACAACTTGACAGGCTCTTGGGTTCAGTCGAACCAGAATTGCTCTTTCAAACTCTTCCCGGCATCGGTCCTGCTACTGCGAAGTTAATCCACGAGACTTTGCATGTGGATACGTTGGAGGCTCTGGAGACTGCTGCGCATGATGGGCGGCTAGAGAAAGTAACAGGGATCGGACAAAGACGCGCCGCGTCAATCCGAGCCAATTTGAACGACAGACTGGGACATTACCACATCCGCAGGAAGTCGACACTTCCGCCGCCCTCAATCTCAGTAATTCTCCAAGCTGACCAGGAGTATCGGACAAGAGCTGCGAAGGGCGACCTGCGTCGTATTGCACCTAAACGCTTCAACCCGACCGGCGAAGCATGGCTGCCCGTGCTACACATAAAAATTGAAGATTGGGATTTCACTTTACTCTACTCGAACACTCAAAGAGCACACGAATTGGGTAAGACGAACGATTGGGTTGTTGCTTATTACCACAATGAGGCGTCTCCAGAAGGACAATGCACAATTGTCACTGAAACCCGTGGCCCGCTGGCTGGAAGCCGTATTGTCAGGGGCAGAGAGGGAGAATGCACCTCCTTTTATGCAAGACGGGAGGCGCAGAAGTCAGCTTCGGAATTCAACCAAACCGGCTAAGGACGCTTTCGACAAGCCCGCGACCACACTGCGCCTGCAAAAACTGGTCAAGCTCTCGAACCGTTGGCAACCCAGCCCGGGCGCCGAGCCGTCGGCACTTCAACGCAGCGACAGCTGACGCAACGCGAGCGCACTCCGCGTCATCGAGACCGCAACTGAGGCCCCAAGCAAAGGCTCCATGGAAAGCATCTCCTGCACCTGTGGTGTCAACCGGATCCACTTCGAACGCATGTTGGCAGAAATCCGAACCATCTTCTGCCAGCCAACGATAGCCTTGGCTGCCCAATGTCACGCCAGCGTGTCGGGCTCCCCGCGCCTGGAGTTCACCCAAGCGGTCTCTCAATCCGTCTATAGAGGTCGTTCCCGCAATTGCCTCTGCCGATGAGATGGCATGGCTAGTGAATTGTAGTATTTCTCTCGAGGGCAACCCTGAAGCCACGTCGATGTCGAGTATGGTAGGTACCTTGGCAGCTGCTGCTTCGCGGAAGGCTGCTACGGTAGCCTCTCGCCAGCTCATATCGCTCGTCACCACACTGGCAGTTCTGGTGTCACTGAAGGGCAGCCAATCCGACCCGTCGGGCATTGAATCATCGCGCTCGCTGACAACCATTCGCTCTCCAAGACGATCGACAATCACGACTGAATTCGAAGTCCTTGACGTTGAATGCTTGAGGACATTGATCGTTCCGACACCCGCTTGGTTTAGCAGTTCAATCGCTTTTCGGCCAGCTTCGTCCTGACCAACGCGACTCCAAAGCTGAACGTGGCCACCAAGGCGGGCGATCGCGACTGCAGCGTTTGCCCCTGAGCCGCCGCCATCTTCGATACGCTCGAGCGCGCGCACTTTTGTCGGCCTCGGTGGAAAATTTGAAATTCTGTAGATGTGATCGATGGCGGTATGCCCAATTGCAATTATATTTTTAGGAGCCACCGTTGAGGAACCTTTATGTTGTTGTACACTTCGGCACGAAGGACGAATACCGCACGATATAACAGCATTCGTATCACGCCCCCTTCATCAGAATTAATCTGCAAGGCCACTATTATATTTCAAAGCTGTTGCACCAGCCGAGCGGACCGTGACCGGTTTTAGATTGCCCTTATTTTCACACACCAACAACGAAACTTCTTTCGGCATTGAGTAGGTATCTTACAATGGACATCGGTGTCAGGGCGCTCGTGTGCGGGTTGTCACAGGATACCCTGTTCTCGAGACACAATCTTAAATCCGAGAGATCCGAGACGGCGTGAATTGCATGAGTTTTCCGGTCGCTGACCGGATGTGCAATTAATTGAACTCTGGTTGCGTCGAGACCAAGAGTTGCAAGCCCCACGGTGGCCGCAACATTGGTTAGCGTCGGAAATTTTGATGCCGCCTCCCTCGCGGTTCCTTCAAATGCTAGGAATTCTTGATCGCAAGTATGTAGCTGCTTCGTCAGCAGCGCCCCCATCCAAGGTTGAACGAGGCGCTCCGCATGCATCGTCGATACTAGGTTAACTGAGCGGAGCGTTTCGGTGAGTTGCATTGCCTGTAAAAGGTCCAGGCCACCGATGGCTCCAGTACTCACCATCAAGCGGCTCCTATTCCGGAGTATCGCCTCGCGGCATTTTCGTTCAAAGGAAGGGTCGCTCAGCACACCTACGCTGAGTAAAAGGCAATCACAGGAGGCCTCTAAGATCCGGGGGAGATATTCACGCGCAGCGGTTTGGCTGGCAGCTTCAATGACTAAATCAGGCTTTCGGCAGAGAATATCGTCGAGCGAATTAGTCACGAACGGGTCATTTTTCGTACGCGCCAAGACACCTACCAATCGGCAACCTGGAATACGTCCCTCGTTCAACCAAGAGACGATCACACCACCGATGGCGCCACGCCCAATGAGTGCGACGCTTTTCATTCGAAACCTTTTTTGCAGAAACTCGAACCTACACCTCATTGAAGTCGGAGCACGTCTCGTTAGATGTCCGAATCTGAGGTAAGATTAGAGCAACTCCTAATCTCTCATTTTTCAAAGTGGAACAGGCCATAATCCAGAAAAACAGCGTGATCAAACTGACTCTGGATCAAATGCTAAGGTGAGCACAATACAGTCCGTTGGACCTCATGTGAAGGTAGCCAGTTCCAGCTCACAATCGGGCTCAGGCGACTTTTCGTTCTCCACGGACCGCAAGCTCGCATGGCCAAAATCGGCCGGGCGCTAATCACTTTCGCCGGGCGCCCACAGGTCCTCGCGCAGCCAAGGTTTAGGCAGGCAGATCGTACCACTTGCAGGTGCATCGCCATCACCAAGTTGGACGGATTGCCACGCATCAACCCATTCCGCCGGGAGGGCGTAGGGCGTTGTAACGTTCGCTTCGGGCGCAAATCCAAACCGCCCATAGTAGGCCGGATCACCAAGCACAAAGACGCGTCTGATGCCGTCATGCTGCAGTCGCTCCAAGCCGTTGCGAATGATATGGCTTCCAGCCCCTCTTCCTTGCCAGGCTGAAGCAATGGCGACCGGTCCCAGAAGCGCGACGCCCAGGGGGGACCCGGCAACGCGGCCTTTGGTGAAAATCACGTGAGCAATCAAAGAGGACGCGACCGTCCCCAACAGCGAAAGCACGTCGTGTTGGCCTCTCAATAAGTCATGTACCAAAGGCACAAGGTCCTCGTTCGGAAAGGCGTCCGGATAGACGGCTTCAATCGCGTGAAGGTCACCAGGAGTGCTCGCACGAATTTCAAAACCTTCGATCATTTGCCTCTCAAAATGTCGTTTCGGATCAAGTTCCGCAGAGGCTACAACTGGTAAGCGGACTTGATAACAACCAGATAGAGTCCGGGCTCGTTTTGATGGTGGAACCGCTGTGAGCATGAGCGATGGAGGCGCAAATCGTTACATTCCTGTTTGATAACACCTACGCCCGGCTTCCGGACCGGTTTCATACGCGCCTTCCGCCAACGCCAGTCAAGGCACCGAATCTGGTCCAATTCAATACCGGGTTGGCCGGTGAGTTAGGGCTGGATGCGGAAGCTCTCCAAACGCCGGAGGGCGTCAGCATTCTCGCCGGCAACAAAATCCCCGCCACGGCCGATCCGATCGCCATGGTCTACGCTGGCCACCAATTCGGGCATTGGGTCTCGCGCCTCGGCGACGGCCGCGCGATCCTGCTGGGCGAACTCATTGACCGGAACGGGGTCCGTTACGACATCCAACTCAAGGGCGCCGGGCGAACACCCTACTCAAGAACCGGAGATGGCCGTGCCGCGCTTGGTCCTGTCCTGCGCGAATACATCGTCAGCGAAGCCATGACCGCACTCGGCATTCCCTCCAGCCGGGCTCTCGCAGCGGTGACGACTGGTGAACGCGTCTTCAGGGAGACCATTCTTCCCGGCGCCATCCTGACCCGTGTTGCCAAAGGCCATGTCAGGGTTGGCACCTTTCAATACTTCGCATCCCGGCAGGATACCGAAGCACTGAGTGTTCTCGCCGACTACGTCATCGCGCGCCACTATCCAGCTGCTTCCGAGAAGAAGAACGGCTATCTTGCATTGCTTGATGCGGTTATCGAAGCTCAGGCTGAACTCATCGCGCGCTGGATGCATGTTGGCTTCATTCACGGCGTCATGAATACCGACAACATGTCGATCGCAGGCGAGACAATCGACTACGGGCCGTGCGCCTTTCTGGACGACTATCATCCAGGGACGGTCTTGAGCTCGGTCGATCAAGGGGGCCGCTACGCATACGGCAACCAGCCAACAATCGCGCATTGGAACGTCATACGGTTCGCCCAATGTCTGCTGCCCCTGCTGGGAAGAGAAGACGCTGCTGTTGCAATAGCCCAGGACGCGGTCAACAAGTTCCCGCGCTTGTATCAATCGGCCTGGCTCGCCGGTATGCGCGACAAACTCGGGTTGCATATCGACCAGGAAGGCGACCTCGAACTCGCCGAAAGCTTGTGCAAGCTGATGGCGGCGGCAGGCGCAGATTTTACTAACACATTCCGCGCGCTGTGTGATGCGACGCGGCCTGGTCACGGTGAAGCATCCCTGCGAGAGAATTTTTCGAATAAAGGGGCTTTCGACGCTTGGCTTGCCCGTTGGCGCAGCCGATTGCAAACCGAGCCGACGGACGATGAGGCGCGCGTGGCTTCGATGCGACGGGCCAACCCTGCGTTCATTCCTAGAAACCACCGAGTTGAAGAGGTTATTCAAGCCGCAATGAGGGGCGATTTCGCGCCATTCGAAACTCTGCTGCACGTTCTTTCGCGCCCATACGAAGAACCGGCGGACTACGCCCACTATACGAAGCCACCGAAACCGGAAGAGGTCGTCCACGCCACTTTCTGCGGTACCTAGACCAAGTCATCGCGCGCCGGGCGGGTGCCTGTTCGACGGCCTCAGCCAATCGACGAGTGCCGTCGCTAAGAGACGGCAAGGCGCTAACCAATCTCACCCTGCCAAGCGCACATCACCCGTCCACACAACCTGTTCCGAACAGCGCTTGAAGACACCCCCGATACCGATCAGCACAGGACCGCCGGTATGGAGAGCTTCGGACTGCCTTAGTTCTCCGAGTGTGGCATACACGCGGCACCCTTCCTCTCGAGAGACACTGGTCGCAATCACCACAGGCGTAGCTTCACCGAGGCCTTCGCGGATGAGGCGGTCCGCGATCAGCGGCGCCGTCCGGCCACCCATATAGAAAATCAGCGTCGTCTCCGGATCCGCGAGTCCCTGCCAGTCGAGGTCGCCGGGAAGCTTTCCGGCTCGCGAGTGGCCGGTGACAAATCGTACCGAATGCGCGCGGTCTCGATGCGTCAATGAGACCCCAAGCTCAGCAGCCAGCGCCAATCCCGATGAGATGCCAGGCACAACCGACACGGCGAGCCCTTCCGCTTCCAGGCGCTCGATCTCCTCGCCCCCGCGGCCAAAGATCATGGGATCGCCGGACTTCAATCGCACGACATGCTTGCCCTGCCTGGCCAGCTTTATCATTAAGTCATTGATATCATCCTGACGGCAGCTCTGACGGCCGCCCCGCTTGCCAACCAGCATTCGCTTCGCCTTGCGCCGCGCCAGCTCCAAGACCCCATCCGAGACAAGGTCGTCAAACAGGATAACGTCGGCGGACCGCAGGGCTCGCACGGCCTTTAAGGTAAGCAACTCAGGATCACCCGGCCCCGCACCGACAAGCGTGACCCTCCCCCTGGCACGCTGCGGCGTGGACCCCGGCTTCTTGATCAGCCTTGACAAGACCGCTTTATCATAAGGTGCCTTGCCGAAGGTGTGGCCAATGAATCGCTCCCACAAGGCGCGGCGCGGCTGTGGCACCTCAACCGGCTTTCGAGACGTTGGCGCCATCGATGATCCTCGCGATTTCAGCACGGCACGACCCGCAATTTGTGCCGGCCCTGAGACACGCGCCGACGGCATCGACACTGGTGCAGCCCCTTTTTCCGACAGCCTCAACGATTTGGTTCACGCCAACCTCAAAGCATGAACACACGGTTGCCCCCGGATCGGGCATGTTTTCCCCCGCCCGCCCGGCCAGCAACCGCAACCTGTCGGCCTGCGCAATCTGTTGGCCGAGTTCGCCAACGGCCCAGCTTCTCGAAACGGTAAGCGGAACCTGAGAAACAAACAGCGCCGAAACCAATCGCCCCTCTCGCAATCGCGCGAAGCGATACTGGCCGGCTTTGACATCCCGGTATGTCAGGAGGTCATCCTCTGGTAGCGCTGACTCGCCAAACAACTCGACGACAAATTCGTCCCAATCGCTCGGCGAAGAATAATCCGCCAGCTCAATACGGTATCCGTTCTTGGCGGGCGCGAAGGCATGATAGGCGACGTCGGGGACGTTGACTGGCTGCGTGCTCACCGCAAAACCATGCCACGATGCTTCCAGTGCCCGCACGGCAACCGGCGTGAATTTCGATTCCGGCTGCCCTGAGACCGGGTCGGTGTGCGCACCGACAAGGCTATCAATCCTGGCCCGGCTGGCATAGATGTCGGTCCAATGCATCGGTACGAAGACTTCTCCCCGACGCTGGCTACTTGCCATTGCGACGCGCACAATGACACTGCCATGACGGCTGGCGACGTGCGCCAGTGCACCGGCCGCCAAACCCAGTGTCTCTGCGTCATCGGGATGAATCTCAACAAACGGCTCCGCATAATGCGACATCAGACGCGGCGTCTTGGCGGTACGGGTCATCGTGTGCCATTGATCGCGGATGCGACCGGTGTTGAGCACCATCGGGAAGTCGCTGGTAACGGCCGAAGCCGGCCCACGCGACGCCGTTGATACAAATCGGCCGCGGCGGTCTGGCGTGAAAAAAGCGCCGTCCGCGAAGAATCGACTTTCAACCGAGGCTTTCCCCTTCGCCTGAGGCCACTGGAATGGGCTTAGGCCGTCATAGTCTTCATCCGATACGTCGCTGTATGCGGAGATGTCGAGGTCCCGCCGGCCTTCGTTCTCACAACCTGTAAGCGCCGCGTATTCGGCAAAGATCTCCCGTGGGCCCTCGTAACGAAAGGCGTCATCATAACCCAAGCGTTTGGCGACTTCACAGATCTGCCACCAGTCGGGTTTCGCTTCGCCTGGCAGCTCCAGAAACGCACGTTGCCGCGAAACACGCCGCTCCGAATTCGTAACCGTACCGTCCTTTTCGCCCCACGCCGCTGAGGGTAACAGCACATCCGCCAGCGCCGCGGTATCGGTGTTCCGCGTCACATCGGAGACCACCACGAACGGGCAAGCTTGAATCGCGCGGCGGACTTTGTCGGCTTCCGGCAGGCTGTCGACCGGATTGGTTGCCATGATCCATAGAGCTTTGATGCGTCCGTCTGCGACCGCGTCGAAAAGATCGACGGCTTTGTAGCCTGGCGTGCTGGCGATGCGCGGAGACTTCCAAAACTCCTGCACGATGCGCCGATGCTCTGGATCACCAAGCTCCATGTGTGCGGCCAGCATATTCGCAAGCCCGCCGACCTCGCGGCCGCCCATGGCGTTTGGCTGCCCCGTGACCGAGAACGGCCCCATGCCGGGTTTGCCGATGCGTCCTGTTGCCAGATGGCAATTGATAATGGCGTTGACTTTGTCGGTGCCGGCCGTGGACTGGTTGACACCCTGACTATAGACGCTGACGGTTCGCTCTGTTTCGGCGAAGAGTTCATAGAAGTCGATAACTTGCGATGCGGGCAGGCCGCAGGCTTCGGCGATCTCGGAAAGAGCCAACTCGCTCGCGGTCTCCAGCGCTTCACTGAACCCTTGCGTATGCCGGGCAACAAAAGCACCATCGACACCATCACTCGCCGCCAGGTGTGCGAGCAGACCATTGAACAAGGCGACGTCGGCTCCCGGTGCGATCGCCAGATGCAGATCCGCGATTTCGCACGTCGCCGTCGAACGAGGGTCAATGACGACGACCTTCGTTCCGCGTTCCTTGCGCGCAGCAGAAAGGCGCTGATACAGAACCGGATGGCACCAGGCGAGGTTGGAGCCGACAAGGACGATAAGGTCAGCGAGCTCGAGGTCCCGGTAGGTGCCAGGAACCGTGTCGGCCCCAAAGGCGCGCTTGTGCCCGGCCACCGATGAGGCCATGCAAAGCCGCGAGTTGGTGTCGATATTGGCGGTGCCGACGTACCCCTTCATCAGCTTGTTGGCGACATAATAGTCCTCTGTGAGGATCTGCCCCGAGACATAAAGCGCCACACTTTCGGACCCGTACTGGCTGATGGCGTCGCGAAAGCCGCCGGCAACCTGGTCGAGAGCCTCGTCCCAACCAGTCTGCGAACCGTAAACCATCGGAAACAGCAGCCGGTCATCCAGCGACAGCGTCTCGCCCAGCGCTGAGCCTTTCGAACACAGGCCTCCAAAGTTCGCTGGATGGTCTGGATCGCCCTTGACGTCAGCCAACCCGTCCGCGCGCGGCCGTGCCAGCACACCGCAGCCGACGCCGCAGTATGGGCAGGTCGTTTTTGCCCACGCCCCCTCCATCACGCCGCATCTTTGTTGCTGCCGAACCGGGACGCTTCGATCAGGATGCGCCCGCCTTCGACTCTGACTGGAAAGGTTCTCACTTCACCCTCGTCCGCCCCCTGCGCGAGACCAGTCTCCAAGTTGATTACCCAGTTATGCAGCGGACACGTCACCGCCTTGCCGTGTACGATTCCCTGGCTCAAGGGCCCGCCTTGGTGCGGGCATCTGTCATCAAGGGCAAACACGTCATCGGTTGCCGTCCTGAACAGCGCAACGCAACCCATTGGTGTTTTCACCAGCCGCGCACCTTGACGCGGAATGTCCTCAAGTGCCCCGACATCAATCCAGACATTGTCCATCATGGTCATTCCGCTGCCTCCAAACGAGTGAGATCGGCCAGCGGTGCGAACTCGTGCGCGTCTTTGACACCCCGCGCGCGCTCGGACCACGGATCACTCTGCGAGAATTTCTGCGAATAAACGAACGCGTCAAACAGAGCCTTGCGGCGCTCCAAGTCTGTCACCACAGCCGCTTCAATCGACTCGAAGCCAACACGTTTCGCCCACTTGTAGATGCGCTCCAGATAGTGCCCCTGTTCTCGATAAAGCTGCACGAGAGCGACGATCACCTCGAGCGCCTCGCCTTCGCTCTTTACATGGCAAAGGACTTCCGTCCCCTTGATATCGATTCCGGCGGCCCCGGCAAAATGGATCTCATATCCGCTTTCGACACACACGACACCAACGTCCTTGCACGTCGCCTCGGCGCAATTCCGCGGGCAACCGGAGACAGCCATCTTCACCTTCGCCGGTGTCCATGATCCCCACATGAACTTCTCGATGCGAACGCCCAGGCCGGTGGAGTCCTGGGTGCCGAAGCGGCACCAATCGGTTCCCACACAGGTTTTCACCGTTCTGAGCGCCTTGCCGTAGGCATGACCCGACACCAGCCCGGCGTCGTTGAGATCAGCCCATACCGCGGGCAGGTCATCCTTCTTCACGCCAAGCAAATCAATGCGCTGGCCACCGGTGCATTTCACTGTCGGTATTTCGAATTTGTCGGCGACATCGGCTATGGCACGCAGCTCGCGAGAATTTGTGATACCGCCCCACATGCGCGGAACCACCGAGTAGGTGCCGTCCTTTTGGATGTTCGCGTGCACACGCTCATTGATGAAGCGAGACTGATTGTCATCGACATACTCACCGGGCCAAGTGGCAAGCATGTAGTAATTGAGCGCGGGGCGGCATTTGGCGCAGCCGCCCGAACTCTTCCACTCGAGTTCCTGCATCAGCTCCGGGATCGACTTGAGCTCTTTGGCGACGATCAGTCGGCGCACCTCGGCGTGGCCCAGGTCCGTGCAGCCGCACATCGGCTGGACCGCGGACGGATCGTAGGCATCGCCAAGTGAAAGCGCCAGCAGCTGCTCGACCAGCCCTGAGCAGGTTCCGCAGGACGCGGACGCCTTTGTGTGCGCACGCACGTCATCGACGGAAGTCAGCCCCTTCTCGCTGATTGCGGTAACGATCCGCCCTTTGCAAACGCCGTTGCAGCCGCAGATCTCGGCATCATCAGGAAGTGCTGCAACGGCCGCCGTAGGGTCAGCGAGATCGCCCCCGGCGTAAGCAGGCCCAAAAATCAGCGTATCGCGAAACTCGCTAATATCGGTCCCGTCTTTGATGAGCTGGAAGAACCAGCCGCTGTCGGCGGTATCGCCGAACATAACGGCGCCAATGACCCTATCGTCCTTGAGGACCAGCCGCTTGTAGACACCTCGAGTCGCGTCGCGCAGCACGATCTCCTCGCGGTCTTCACCGTCCGCGAAATCACCCGCTGAGAACAGGTCGACCCCAGTCACTTTGAGTTTCGTCGCCAAGGCTTTGTCGACAAAGCCGGCGCCACCAGAATCGGCAAGTTCACCGGCGACAATGTTGGCCTGTTCGTAGAGCGGCGCGACAAGACCGTAGACGTTGCCGTTAAACTCAACGCACTCACCAACGGCCAGGATGTCCGGGTCCGAAGTGCGCATGTGGTCGTCGACAAGAATTCCGCGACCGGTCTCCAAGCCGGCGTCCTTTGCGATGGCCGCATTTGGACGAATGCCGACAGCCATGACGACGATGTCGGCTGGAATCTCTGTTCCATCGTCCAACACGACGCTGCGCACCCGCGTCGATCCCTGGCTGTCATGAGCCGCAAGAATCTCTTTGGTGTTGGCCTTGGTGATGACTTTGATGCCGCGGTCCTCGAGGGCCCGCTTGAGCAAACCTCCTGCGGCGGCATCAAGCTGCCGCTCCATCAGCGTCGGCATCAGATGCAGTACGGTGACGTCCATGCCGCGCGCCTTTAGACCCGCGGCAGCTTCCAGGCCGAGCAGCCCCCCACCAACGACAACGGCACTGCCACCCCTCTCGGCAGCGATCAGCATGGCGTTGACGTCATCGAGGTCCCGATAAGTGAGAACACCCGCCAGGTCCTTGCCTGGAACCGGAATGATGAACGGCACCGACCCCGTCGCAATCAGGAGCTTGTCGTAGTCGGCCGTCGTACCGTCTTGCGCGGTGACCGTCTTGGCTTCACGGTCGATCGCAACGACCTTCTTTCCTTTGAGCAAGGTGACGCCGTTCTGATCGTACCAGGCATCACCATGGATAACGATTTCCTCGTAGGTCTTTTCGCCCGACAGCACCGGCGATAGCAGGATGCGGTCGTAATTCGTGCGCGGTTCCGCGTTGAAAATAGTAACGTCATAGGCGTCAGGCGCGGATTCAAACAGTCGCTCGAGGGCGCGCCCCGGAGCCATGCCATTACCAACAACGACAAGTTTCTTTGGCATCGCTGACATCCCCCTCATGCCGCTTCGGTTGACTTCGCCGGCGACTTGCCGGTGCGCTTCGCGCGAAGCGCCGCAACAACTTCCGGATCCGGGTTGGCACCACCCTCGTAAGCTTCCAGGAAGTCGAGCAGCTCTTGCCGATAGGCATAGTAATCGGAGTGCTCCAGAAGGGCTTTGCGCGAACGCGGCCGTGGAAGATCAACTTCCATGATGTTGCCGATCCGGGCATTCGGCCCATTCGTCATCATCACGCAGCGGTCGGCGAGCAGAATGGCTTCGTCAACGTCGTGGGTCACGCAAATGGCGGTCACCTTCGTCCGGCTCCAAACCTCCATGAGAACTTCCTGGAGCTCCCAACGCGTTAGACTGTCCAGCATCCCGAACGGTTCATCCAGCAACAGCAGCTTGGGCGAAAGCGCGAAGGCGCGAGCGATGCCGACACGTTGGCGCATACCGTTGGAGAGTTCGCTGGCAAGTTTGTCCATGGCATCGGCTAGACCGACGCGCTCCAGGTAATACGCGACAATGTCGTCCCGCTCCGCTCTGCTCGCGTGCGGGTAGACCCGGTCAACGCCGAGGATGACGTTTTCGCGCGCTGTCAGCCACGGGAACAGCGAAGGTGCTTGGAAAACAACCGCGCGGTCGGGACCGGCGCTCGTAACTTCCTTACCGTCGAGAATGATGCCGCCGGAGGAGATGTCATTGAGGCCGGCGGTCATCGATAGAACGGTGGACTTGCCGCAACCCGAATGCCCGATCAGAGTGATGAACTCGCCCTTCTTCAGCTTGAGGTCAAAGCCGTCGACGACCTTGAGCGGCCCCTTCGGCGTCGGGTAGACTTTTTCAAGCTGGGAGAACTCAAGATAACGGTCGGTGCGCGGCGACCGCGCGGCCTTCTCATAGGCTTTGGGAAGTGCCGTTCTGCCACCGCCCAGTGTAATGGGGACCACATTCGGTAGCGTTCGGGTCTCATCGGATTGAGCCCCACGCTCGACCCCCATATCGATGAGGTAACTGGTGATTTCCTGGCGCAACTTCTGGAACGCCGGATCCGAACTGAGCGTCGTGTGATCGCGGGGGCGCGCGATATCGACCTTGAACTCATGCCCGAGTGTCGCATGCGGGCCCGGCGTCAGCGGAATGATCCGGTCGGCAAGCAGAATCGCTTCATCAACGTCGTTGGTGATGAGCACGACGGTACGCTTGTCCTGCTCCCAGATCTTCTCAATCTCGTCTTGAAGCTTGGACCGGGTAAGCGCGTCCAGCGCCGACAACGGTTCATCGAGAAGGAGTATTTCCGGACTCATGGCAAGCGCGCGAGCAACCGCAACGCGCTGGCGCATGCCGCCCGACAATTCGGCCGGCCGACGATCCGTTGCGTGGCCGAGACCAACCATTTCAATGTAGTGGCGGGTGCGGGCCGTCCGGTCTTTCTTGCTGTCCTTTCGGAACACCTGGTCGACCGAGAGAGCGACGTTATCGAACACCGTGAGCCACGGCATCAAGGAGTAGGATTGGAAGACGATGCCCCGGTCAGGGCCCGGTCCGGTGATCGGCTCGCCCTTCAAGAGGACTTCGCCCTCATCAGGCGACACCAACCCTGCGATCGTCGAAATGAGAGTCGTTTTCCCAGAGCCGGAGAACCCCACGATCGCGACGAACTCGCCCTCTTCGACCTCAAGGTTGATGTCGTTCAGGACCTCGGTGACGGCGCTGCCCTCACCGTAGGATTTCTGCAAATTCTTCAGTTCGAGAAATGCCATGTGTTCTGTCCCCCCGCTCAGCGCTTGTCGGAGTAGGTAAAGGCGACCTGCAGCGCATAGATCAGGCGGTCGAGCAGGAACCCGATGATGCCGATGGTCAAAACAGCGACCATGATCTTGGCAAGCGAACTGGACGATCCGTTCTGGAACTCATCCCAGACGAATTTTCCAAGCCCAGGGTTTTGCGCCAGCATCTCGGCGGCGATCAGCACCATCCAGCCCACGCCCAGGGAAAGGCGCATGCCGGTGAAGATCAAAGGTAGCGAGGACGGCAGCACCAGCTTGGTGATCGTACGTGTGGTCGGCAGCTGCAGCACGCGACCAACATTCAACAGGTCCTTGTCGATTGACGAGACGCCAAGCGCGGTGTTGATGAGGGTTGGCCAGAGCGAGCACAGCGTCACCGTGATTGCTGAAATCAACAGCGACTTTGGCAGCCAGTCATATGGGTTCATGTAGACCGCCGAAACCACCATCGTAACGATTGGCAGCCAAGCCAGCGGAGACACCGGCTTGAAGATTTGAATGAGGGGGTTCAAGGCTCCATTCACGGTCGGCGACAGGCCCGACATGATGCCAAGCGGAATCGCGATGACGACACCAACGAAAAAGCCGAGCGCGACGGTGACAAGGCTGGTGAAGATCTGGTCGAAGAAGGTCGGCGCACCGGTATAGGAGCGGTGCTTGACCCGGTCTGCCTTACCCGCCTCGATCAGCTTGGCGTTGCGCTTGTCCTGCCGCTCGTAGAAGGCGGCCTGGCGCTGGCGCTCATTGAGGTGGTCCTGATAGAGATTGCCGGCCTGCTCCATCACCTGCACGGGACCGGGAATTGCCCCGAGGGATGTCTTCACCTGCGGCGCCATATAGGCCCAAGCAGCGACGAACATACCGATACCAATCAACGGCACGACAAGCTTCTGCCAAAGCTCATTCAGATTCTGCTTGGGCGAGTCACCCATCGCCAATTTGATGAGTGGGACAATGAATCCGAGACCGAAAACTCCCAACATGCCGGCGGCACTATTCAGTCTTTGGTGTATGCGCTGGGTCCGCTTCTCGCGGGCCTCTGCAGCGGATGTATCGACGTAGTCAGTTACGGCAGCCATGATCATCTCCGGTTTATCTAGGCTGAGTTTTTATCGTTGTGAGAGACGGCGGCAGGTCCGCCGTCTCTTGTTGGCCTGGGAATGTGTGAGACTGACAGTCGTCAGTTGCTGACGACCTCTGCGCCCTCGACCCTGTCATCACCCTTGAGGCCGATCTTCAGGCTCTTCAGGTACGCATTGGGCTGTTTGCCGTCGTAGGGAATGCCGTCGATCATGTCTTCAGGCGGAACCGGCGGACGGAAGCCATCGGTACCGAATGGGAAGTCGGCTTTTTTGACGTGCCCTTCCTCGATCAGCATCTCGGCGGCCTTCATGTAGATGTCCGGACGGTAGACCTCTTTGGCGGTCTTGAAGTACCACTCATCAGACTTGCCCTCGGGGATCTGTCCCCAACGGCGCATCTGCGTCAGGTACCAAATCGCGTCCGAGTAGAAGGGGTAGGTTGCGTAGTAGCGGTAGAAGACGTTGAAGTCCGGCACCTCGCGCTTGTCGCCCTTCTCGTATTCGAAGGTCCCGGTCATCGAGTTGGCGATAACCTCAGCGTCCGCGCCGACGTATTCGGAACGCGACAGCATCTTCACCGCTTCCATGCGGTTGGCGTTGTTGTTCTCGTCAAGCCATTTGGCCGCGCGGATCATTGCCTTGGTGAGTGCCAGCGTCGTGTTCGGATACTTCTCGGCGAATTCCTTGGTGATACCGAAAACCTTCTCTGGATTGTTCTTCCAGATCTCATAGTCGGTGATCACAGGCACGCCGATCCCCTTGAACACAGCCGCCTGGTTCCAAGGCTCGCCGACGCAGTAGCCATAGATCGTACCGGCTTCCAGAGTCGCCGGCATCTGCGGCGGCGGCGTCACGGACAGCAAGGCCTTCGCCTTGATCGTTCCCGACGTGTCGGTTGGCGAGTAGTAACCTGGATGGATGCCACCGGAGGCGAGCCAGTAGCGCAGCTCGTAGTTGTGGGTCGAGACGGGGAAGACCATGCCCATTTTGAACGGCTTGCCATCGTCAGCGAACTTCTCGATGACGGGCACCAACGCGTCAGCCTTGATCGGATGCTTCGGCCTGCCATCGGCCATCTTAGGAATGTGCGGCTTCATCAATTCCCAGACTTCGTTGGACACCGTGATGCCGTTGCCATTGAGGTCCATGGAGAAGGGAGTGATGATGTGCGCCTTGGTGCCGTAACCTATCGTCGCGGCCAGCGGCTGTCCGGCAAGCATGTGCGCACCGTCAAGTTCGCCGGTGATCACGCGGTCAAGCAGAACCTTCCAGTTGGCCTGCGCCTCCAGCGTGACGTACAGACCCTCGTCTTCGAAATAGCCAAGCTCCTTTGCGACCGCGAGAGGCGCCATGTCGGTCAGCTTGATAAAGCCAAATTTCAGCTCGTCCTTCTCAACATCCAGCATTTCGGCTTTGGCGTTTGATACCGCGAATGCGGACATCACCGCCATGGCACCCGCAGCGGCTAGAAACAGCCGACGCGTTGTGCTGCCGCGATGCGTGAGGGAAGTGGTGACCATCCAGTTCTCCTACCGTTTTGAGCTGCCTGTTTGGCTCGTGCAGCTCGTTGCTCATCGGGACCGAAACAAAAAACGCCGCGCGAAGATCGGGAGACGACTCGTCGTCCCGTTCTTCGGCGGCGTTGCCGGTGCCCGAACTGACAATGGGCTTCGCTAGTTGCGGGCCTCCGTTGGCCTCAGCGGACCTATTGGCACAAACCGTGCCAAACTCCGTCATCAAGGAAAATATAATATTTTCAGACCCTTAGAATCTATCTCGTCGGGTGCTCATACACGCTAATGGCAATGGCATCTGCCTAATCTCTAGGCGCATGGTGATCGTTTGTGCATTGCAGCAAAATAGTTCTTAATAAAATGAAGGAACGATCTCACCACTGGCTATCCTTGGCTTTGAAGCCCGCCAGGTAGGCCTCCAATTGCTCCGGATCAAACACCTGCCCGTCAAAGAAAGTATCTGGCCCGAGCCGCAATTGACCCAGTCTCGAACCGGCCGGCGTTTCGCTTCTGAGCGCTCCTTCAACCTTGGCGTTGGCCGACGGAAGCTCGATGCCCATCGGCTCAAGCGCCAAGCGATACAGGTCCGGACGGTACGTTCCCCTCGCAAGCTCTGCTCTTTGAGCACTGTGCTCAACCTGCCCCCAACGGACCATCTGGCTGTAAAACCAAAGCGCGTGGCTGGTCCAAGGGAAGGTGGCCGCCTTCGACGCAAAGTTCAAAAAGCCTTCGACGGTCAATGACGCCCCGTCTGCGCTCTTCAAGCTTCGCGCCAGGCACGGCCGGATCCGTTCAACACGTTCGCCAACGTAGCGCTCATCGGCCAGAATCTCCGCGAGCTGTTCCTGATTGCCCTCAGCATCGCACCATTCAGCGGCACGGTAGAGGGCCCTGATAAGCCTTGAGACCCCATCGGACTGAGACTCTGCCCAATCCCTGCGCACGCCTAGGACTTTCTCGGGACTATTCCGCCAAATCTGAGCGTTGGTTGTCAGGATAACGCCGTTACCTTCCGCTGCGGCCACCGTCCCCCAAGGCTCACCAGCGCAGAAACCATCGATCTGCCCACTGGCGAGCGCTGCCGGCATGAGCGGCGGAGGCACGACGACAAGGTCGATCATCGCACCGGGGATCAACCCGGCCGAAGCAAGCCAATAAGCCAGCTCGTAGTGATGAGCTGAATAAGGGTGAACGACGCCAAGGGTGAGTCGTTGCTGCGAGCGGGCTTCGCGGTCGCGCACGACGTGGCTGAGTGCATTGAGCGCATTCGCGGCATCAAAGTCGGCGGCATCCATATGCGGGCTGAGCGCCTGCCAGAGTTCGCGCGAGACCGTCACCGAGTTGGCCCCGGTTCCCAGTGCCATGGGCACCAGCATCTCCGTTTGCAATGGGCCAAGACCGAGATTTGCCGCCACCGGCATCGGCGCCAGGATATGGGCCACATCAATGTGGGAGACGGCGAGCCTGTCCCTGATCGTCGCCCAAGAGGTCTCCCTTGAAAGCCGCAGGTGAATGCCTTCCTGCTCCGCGAAGCCGAGCTCGCGGGCGATCACCAGCGGCGCACAATCAACAAGCGGGATGAAGCCGGCACGGATTTCGCAAATCGAATCCGTCATTTGTCGTCCTCCCCGCCAAGCAATCCCGCCGCGAGTACGAGACTCTCTGCGATTTCAGCGATGCGCCTATTCTGGTTCATCGCGGTCTTGCGTAATAACGTATAGGCCTCGGGCTCGGACATTCCGCGAGTTTGCATAAGGAGCGCCTTGGCGCGTTCGATCACCTTACGGTCCGCCAGCTGGGTCTTGGCATCCTCCAGCTCCCGCTTGAGACGTTCGAAAGCGTTGAATCGGCTGATGGCTGTTTCCAGAATGGATCGCACGCGCTCCTTTTTCAGACCATCCACGACATAGGCGGACACCCCGGCGTCGACCGCGGCCTCGATCGAGGCCTGGTCGCTTTGATCGACAAACATCGCGATGGGTCTTTTGACCGCACGCGACACTTCGAACATGTGCTCCAGCACATCCCGGTTGGGGTTTTCCAGATCAATGAAAATCACGTCGGGATCGATTTCGGATATGCGGCGCAACAGCTCCGTGGTTTCGCCCAGCACCGTGACACGAACACGCGCACCTTCCCTCAGGCCGTCCTCAATGATCGAGGCCCGGAGCTGGTTGTTATCGATGATCAGAATATGCAGGGCCTGTTCGGACATGGCCGGCATATTGTGTGCGCCGCACAAGAATGGCAAGCGCCGAACGGCTCGCTGCTTCCCTAAAAAGAGAAGCTCACATCAGCGCGTCTTTGGAATCTCGGGAATGAGCTGCTGCTTGTTCTGCAGCACGAAGTCTTCAAAAATCTTCGTGGCCGTGGAGACCTCCCTGTCCGCCCTGTGAATGAGATACCATTGACGGACAATAGGCAGACCGGCGACGGGCAGCACAATGAGCTTGCGGTCACTTAACTCCGCAACACATGTGTGCGCTGACAAGAAAGCGATCCCGAGACCGGCCATGACCGCCTGCTTGATCGTCTCGTTTGTGCCCATCTCAACGACTTCAAGCGATTGACGCGCGGAGACCCGCGCCAGGAACCGTTCCATTAGTTCCCGCGTTCCAGAACCGGATTCCCGCGACAGAAAGCGCTGCCCGACGAGGTCGCTCGGCGTCAGATGCTTCTTCTTTGCCAGGGCGTGATCAGGCGGCGCCACGACGATCTGTGGGTGATCGCACAGCAAAGAGGATTCGAGCGGAACATGCGTCGGCGGTCGGCCCATTAGAAGGACATCGAACTCATTGCTTTCGAGCCCGCGTATGATCTCCTGGCGATTACCGATCACCAGCTTGACACTCATTTCCGGGTGCGCGGATTGGAAGCGGGCGACGATCGTCGGCGCGATGTACTTCGAAGTACTGACCGCCGCGAACACAATCGCGCCGACCGCGCCTGACCTCAACGCCGCGACCTTCGCGTGGGTCCGACCGATCAGTTGGTCGATGTCCTCGGCACAATCGAGCAATGCCTGCCCGATTGGCGTTGGAACGAAATTGTCCACCGAGCGGTCATAAAGCGGCGCCCCGGCCAAATTTTCTAATGATTTCAATTGCGAAGTGATCGCCGGCGGTGTCACCAGGAGCTCGCGCGCCGCTGCGGTAACGCTTCCGAGGCGGACGGTAGCTTCATGGGCGCGCAAGTGTTTAAGCGTCAGACTTCGAAAATCCGGCATTCAATTATTCTGAACCAACCTTCGCAATTTTGAAATTCCCTTTTAGGCGTGGGCGGGCGAACGTAGTCCTCAAGACATGACACCCGATCATGTCAGGAGGACACGAACATGGAGCGACAAACGTCCCAACCGATTGGGACGCCGCTTGAGTTTTGCCTGCGTCAACGCGCAGCGGGATCGGCTCAACAAGCGGCTGTGACCGACGTCATCTTAGCACTCTGCGACGCGGCGCAATCGATTGCGCGCCTGCTCGCAAAGGGGCCGCTGGGTGGATCGCTCGGCGCCGAAACGGGACAGGACAATTCAGACGGTGATTCTCAGAAGGCACTCGATGTCCTGGCGAATGATCACGTGGTCAGGGTCCTCGAACCGGCGCCCGTACGCTATCTCGCTTCCGAGGAAGAAGACGCGATCCTGACATTGCGCGAGGACGCTCCGCTCGCCGTTGCCGTCGATCCGCTCGACGGCTCATCAAACATCGACGTCAACGTGTCGGTCGGCACGATCTTCTCGGTTTACACAGCCTCGAAGGAAGGCGCATCGGCGTCCTTCTTCCGTCCAGGCAGCGAACAGATCGCGGCGGGCTATTTCGTTTATGGTCCCCATACCGCTTTGATGCTGACAACGGGCGACGGCGTCGACCTGTTCGTACTCGATCCCGATTATCGAACGTTCCGTCTCGCGCAGCCGGCGTTGGTGATCGTACCGTCGACCAGCGAATTCGCGATCAACGCTTCCAACTACCGCCACTGGCTCGAACCCGTTCGCACATTCATCGACGATTGCCTGGAAGGTGTCGATGGCCCGCGCGGGAAGGACTTCAATATGCGCTGGGTGGCCTCGCTCGTCGCCGAGACGCATCGGATATTCTCTCGCGGCGGCGTTTTCCTCTACCCGGCCGACATGCGCGAGGCATATGCCAACGGCCGCCTGCGCCTCATCTACGAAGCCGCGCCAATCGCCATGCTCGTCGAGCAGGCCGGCGGCCTGGCAATAGACGGGACGCGCAGGATTCTCGATCGCATACCAACCGAGTTGCATCAGCGCACTCCGCTGATCTTCGGATCGTCAGAAAAAGTCGCGCGCATTCAGAACTATCACACCGACCCTGGCTACAGCCGCGGTCAGTCGCCGCTTTTTCGCACCCGCGGCCTCTTTAACGCCTGAGGCAGACCCATGTCGAAAAACCATCCGATCATATCCGTCGTCGGTTCCTCGGGAGCAGGCACCAGTACCGTCAAGCACACCTTCGAGCAGATCTTTCGGCGCGACGATATCAACGCGGCCATGATCGAAGGCGATGCCTTTCATCGTTTTGACCGCGCCGAAATGAAAGCGGAGATGCAAAGGTGGATGGATTCGGGAGACCAGACATTCAGCCACTTTTCCGTCGAAGCAAACCTCCTCGATGAACTTGAGGAGCAGTTCGCAGCCTACGCGGAAACCGGGCGATGCAGCTCGCGCACATACGTGCATAACGCGCAAGAGGCGGAAATCCATGGCGTGCAACCTGGAAAGTTCACCGACTGGCGCGAAATCGGTGACGGCAGCGACCTTCTATTCTACGAGGGCCTGCACGGTGCCGTCCGAACCGACAGCATTGACATCGCCAGCAAGGCCGATCTGAAAATCGGCGTGGTTCCCGTTATCAATCTCGAGTGGACCCAGAAAATCCATCGCGACCGGTCATCGCGCGGATATTCGACGGAAGCGGTTACCGATACGATTCTGCGTCGCATGCACGCCTACGTAAACGTCATCTGTCCGCAGTTTTCCGAAACAGATATCAACTTCCAGCGCATCCCGACGGTCGACACGTCCAACCCCTTCATCGCCCGATGGATTCCGACCGCCGGCGAATCCCTCGTGGTGATCAGGTTCAAGAGCCCACGCGGAATCGATTTCCCGTACCTCACGAGCATGATCCAGGGCAGCTGGATGAGTCGCGCCAACTCCATCGTCATACCTTGCGACAAACTCGATCTCGCAATGCAGCTCATTCTGACGCCGATGATCCTTCGGCTCGTCGAAACCAGCCGGCGTGCGCGCTGAGCCTGAGGAGGGAATTGCCATGACCGCATTCGCCCACGTCGAAAACACGACGATAGAGAACTCCGTCACGCACAACGATATGGCGAACGCAGTCCGCGCTCTTGCCATGGATGCCGTCGAACAGGCCAAGTCGGGCCATCCCGGCATGCCCATGGGCATGGCCGACGTGGCAACCATCCTCTTCACCAAGTTTCTAAAAATCGACCCGACGAATCCCGACTGGCCGGACCGCGACCGCTTCATCTTGTCAGCCGGCCATGGCTCAATGCTGCAATACGCCCTGCATTATCTGGCGGGCTATGAAGACATGCCTATCGAAGAACTCAGGGCATTCCGGCAGCTGGGTGCGCGCACCGCAGGCCATCCCGAGTATGGGCATGCTCAGGGCATCGAGACCACAACGGGGCCACTGGGCCAGGGGCTATCGACAGCCGTCGGCATGGCACTCGCCGAACGGATGCTCAACGCTCGCTTCGGCAATGAGCTCGTCGATCATATGACATACGTGATCGCCGGTGACGGCTGCCTGATGGAAGGCATCTCTCACGAAGCCATCGATCTGGCGGGCCACCTCGAACTGGGACGGCTTATTGTCTTCTGGGACGACAACGAGATTTCCATTGACGGCGCGACATCGCTGTCGACCTCGATGGACCAGGTGGCCCGGTTCACGGCGGCTGGCTGGCACGTCATCGCTGTTGACGGACATAGTTCGCGCGAAATCGAACACGCCATCATCACCGCCCGCGCCGACCCGCGTCCGTCGCTCATCGCCTGCCGCACGGTGATCGGCTTCGGCGCGCCGGCCAAACAAGGCACCTCCGGTGTCCACGGCGCCCCACTCGGCGCAGAAGAAATCGTCGCGGCCCGGCAGCATTTGGAGTGGCCGCATGAGCCCTTCGACATCCCCAAACCCGTTCTAGCGTCATGGCGCAGCGTCATGGCGCGCAATCAAGAAACCCGAACGGCCTGGCAGAGCCGACTCACCCAATCGCCGGGGCGGAAGCGCTTCGAAGACGCCATGGTTGGAAGGCTGCCGGCCGAACTCAACAAGGCGATGGATGCGCATAAAGCAGCGCTGTCGGCGGATGCTCCGAAAGTGGCGACTCGCGTCGCCAGCCAAAAGGCACTGGAAGTGATCAACGCCGCTGTTCCAACGACGGTCGGTGGCTCCGCGGATCTGACGGGTTCCAACAACACCAAGACAACCGGCATGCAACCGGTTTCGAAGAACAACTTCGCCGGCAACTACATCCACTATGGCGTACGTGAGCACGCGATGGCCGCGGCGATGAACGGACTGGCACTGCACGGTGGTCTGATCCCCTACGGCGGAACCTTCCTCGTCTTTGCGGACTATTGCCGTCCGGCCATTCGTCTTTCGGCTCTGATGCAGCAGCATGTCGTCTATGTGATGACCCATGACTCGATCGGGCTTGGAGAAGATGGCCCAACGCACCAGCCCGTCGAACACCTTGCAAGTTTGCGCGCCATTCCCAACCTTGCGGTCTTCCGGCCCGCCGACGCTGTGGAGACTGCCGAAGCCTGGCAGGCCGCCCTTGAACAAAAGGGCACGCCATCAATGCTCTGCCTGACAAGGCAGGGACTACCCACTTTGCGCACCTCCCACATGGAGGAAAACCTCGTCAAGCGAGGCGCCTACGTCCTTCGCGAAGCCGACGGCGAACGCGACGTCACGCTCCTCGCGACCGGTTCGGAAGTCGCCATTGCTGTGGAAGCGCAGGCGACGTTGGCGGCTGAAGGAATTCGCGCGGCGGTCGTCTCCATGACCTGTTGGGAATTGTTCGACCGGCAGCCCGCCGAATACCGCGACCGGGTTCTCGGAGCCGCGCCGCGTGTCGCCATCGAAGCCGCCGCACCATTCGGCTGGCACCGTTGGATTGGTTCGGATGGCGTCTTTGTCGGCATGACCACGTTCGGGGCTTCCGCTCCTGCCGCGGACCTCTACAAGCACTTCGGCATCACCCAGGAAGCCGTCGTTGAGGCCGCCAGATCCGTGACCGAGGCGCGCTGAGATGATGACAGCGAGCCTTACCCGCAACCAATCAGTGGCAGTCACGCGATCGGTAGGAGACCGGCCATGACCACATTCCGCACACTCGATGATATTGATCTTGCCGGCAAACGCGTCCTGGTCCGCATTGACATCAACGTGCCCATTCACGATGGACGTATCACGGACGACACACGCATTCGCGCCGTCGCCACCACGGTGACCGAGATCCTGAAGAAGGGCGGCAAGCCGATCCTGGTAGCCCACCGCGGCCGCCCAAACGGCAGGCCCGATCCCGCGCTGTCGCTCGGACTCCTGCGTCTACCGCTTTCACAAGCATTCAGTGCCCCGGTGACGTTCGCTGAGACCGGCGCCCATCGCACGGCAGGAGATTGGGCCGATGCCATGGAGCCGGGCGAAGTCCTCCTCCTGGAGAACATCCGCTTCTACCCCGGAGAAGAAACGAACGCGCCTAACTTCGCGCAGGCTCTCGCAAACCTTGCCAGTGTTTACGTGAATGATGCCTTCTCCGTCTCGCACCGCGCACATGCATCCACTGTCGGCGTTGCTCGCCTGCTGCCGGCCGTCGCCGGGCGCCAGATGGAAGCCGAACTCATCGCCTTGGATAAGGCGCTGTCCCGCCCCGAGCGGCCGGTCGTCGCTGTTATCGGCGGTGCCAAGGTTTCCACAAAGCTCGACCTGATCGGCAATCTGATGCGCAAGGTCGACCAGATCGTGATTGGCGGCGGTATGGCCAATACCTTCCTGGCGGCCCAGGGCCATGACGTCGGCCAGTCACTTTGTGAGCACGACCTCGTCGATACCGCCCGCGATATCATTCGCAAGTCAGCAGCCGCCAACTGCACGATCGTACTGCCGTCCGATGTCGTCGTCGCAGAAGAGTTCGCCGCCAACGCCGCTCACCAGACGGTCTCTGTCGATGCATGTCCCTTCGAGGCCATGATTCTCGACGCTGGACCCCGCACCGTTGCCGACATCATTCGCCGCTTTAAAGCCGCAAGGACCATTGTCTGGAACGGTCCGCTGGGAGCCTTCGAAATACGCCCCTTTGATGCCGCCACCAACGCCGCCGCGACAGCTGCCGCCGAGCTCGCCGCCTCGGGACGCGCGCTGGCCGTTGCCGGTGGTGGCGATACCGTTGCAGCCCTGAACGCATCCGGCGCCGCGGACAAATTCACGTACGTATCCACCGCTGGTGGCGCTTTCCTTGAATGGCTTGAGGGCAAAACCCTGCCCGGCATCGCCGCTTTGCAATCCAACGAAGAGGAGTTTGCCTGACATGGCACGCATCACACTCAGACAGCTGCTCGACCATGCCGCGGAGCATGGATACGGCGTGCCGGCCTTCAACATCAACAACATGGAGCAGGGCCTCGCGATACTAAACGCCGCCCGAACTGCCGATGCCCCGGTCATCATTCAAGCCTCACGCGGTGCCCGCACCTATGCCGGCGACATCATGCTTGAAAAAATGGTCGAAGCGCTGGAGCAGATGTTCCCTCAAATTCCGATCTGCTTGCACCAGGACCACGGCAACAACGTCGCAACGTGCCTGTCGGCAATCCAGCACGGCTTCACGTCCGTGATGATGGATGGGTCCCTCAAGGAGGATGCCAAGACACCGGCTGACTTTGACTACAACGTCGCAATCACCAGGCAGGTCGCTGAACTTGCCCATCACGTCGGCGCATCCGTCGAGGGCGAACTGGGTTGCCTGGGTTCACTGGAGACCGGCGAGGGCGACGCCGAGGATGGTCACGGCTTCGAAGGCAAACTAGACAAATCGATGCTGCTGACCGACCCCGAAGAAGCAGTCCGATTCGTCGCCGAGACCAAGGTTGACGCGCTCGCCGTCGCCATCGGCACCAGTCACGGCGCCTATAAATTCACGCGCAAGCCCACCGGCGAAGTACTGGCGATGGATGTCATCGAAGCCATCCACAAGAGGCTCCCCAACACGCACATTGTCATGCACGGCTCATCTTCCGTCCCGCAGGAATGGCAGGACGTCTTCAACGACAATGGCGGCGAGATGCGGGAGACCTACGGTGTTCCCGTCGAGGAGATCGTGCGCGGCATCAAGCACGGCGTCCGCAAGGTCAACATCGATACCGACTTGCGCCTGGCTGCCGCGGCAGAGTTCCGCAGGGTGGCAGCAACAAAGTCGAGCGAGTTCGATCCGCGAAAGTTCCTGAAACCCGCCATGGACGCCATGTCCACGATTTGCCGCGAGCGCTTCGAAGCCTTCGGCACGGTCGGCAACGCCTCGAAGATCAAGGTGATCCCCATGAGCGACATGGCACGACGCTATGCCGCCGGAACCCTCAATCCCAACGTCGACGTCGCCAACGCGGCCTAAGGGCCCGCCCCAGCAATTGATCGAATTTGCGAAAGGAAAACCAAAATGAACGTTGATACCAAAACCGAATTGAAGGGCAAGGAACGATACAAGGCCGGCGTACTGAAGTACGCGCAAATGGGCTACTGGGACTCCGACTACGAGCCCAAGGACACCGACCTCATTGCGCTTTTTCGCATTACCCCTCAGGACGGCGTCGACCCGATCGAAGCCGCCGCCGCCGTCGCCGGCGAGAGCTCCACCGCAACTTGGACCGTTGTCTGGACCGATCGGCTCACGGCCTGCGATCAGTACCGCGCCAAGGCCTATCGCATCGACCCTGTCCCCAATACGCCGGGCCAGTACTTCTGCTACGTCGCCTATGACCTCATCTTGTTCGAGCCCGGCTCGATCGCCAATCTCACGGCGTCCATCATTGGCAACGTGTTTTCCTTCAAGCCGCTCAAGGCTGCCCGCCTTGAGGACATGCGCTTCCCGGTGGCCTACATAAAGACCTTCAAGGGACCTCCGACGGGCATCATCGTCGAGCGCGAACGCCTCGACAAGTTCGGCAAACCGCTGCTGGGCGCTACGACAAAACCGAAGCTGGGCCTCTCGGGTAAGAACTACGGCCGGGTCGTTTACGAGGGCCTCAAGGGCGGCCTCGACTTCATGAAGGACGACGAGAACATCAACTCGCAGCCGTTCATGCACTGGCGTGACCGCTTCTTGTACTGCATGGAGGCCGTCAATAAAGCATCCGCCGAGACCGGTGAAATCAAGGGCCACTATCTCAACATCACCGCCGGCACCATGGAGGAAATGTACCGGCGCGCCGAATTCGCCAAGGAAGTCGGCTCCGTCATCGTCATGGTCGACCTCATCATCGGTTGGACGGCGATCCAATCGATATCGGAGTGGTGCCGGCAAAACGATATGATCCTGCACATGCACCGCGCCGGTCACGGGACCTACACGCGCCAGAAGAACCACGGCATCTCGTTCCGCGTCATCGCGAAATGGCTGCGGTTGGCCGGCGTCGACCACCTGCACTGTGGCACCGCGGTCGGCAAACTGGAAGGCGATCCGATGACCGTGCAGGGCTACTATAATGTCTGCCGCGAATTGAAGAACGAAGTCGACCTTCCCCGCGGCCTGTTCTTCGAGCAGGACTGGGCCGACACGCTGAAGGTCATGCCGGTGGCTTCCGGCGGCATCCACGCCGGCCAGATGCACCAGCTTCTCGAGCTGTTCGGGGATGATGTGGTCCTGCAGTTCGGTGGCGGCACCATCGGCCACCCAATGGGCATTCAGGCCGGTGCCACCGCCAACCGTGTCGCCCTCGAGGCCATGGTGCTTGCCCGCAACGAAGGCCGCAACATCAAGGAAGAAGGCCCCGAAATCCTGCGCGAGGCCGCCAAG